>JBBTFF010000001.1:0-4560 GCA_038041995.1 Gemmatimonadota bacterium
TCAAGCTCGCCCAGGGCATCACCGAGAAGGTCGACGCGATCATCAGCGGCCATACCCATTCGATGCTGAACACCGAGATCAACGGCATCGCGGTGGTGCAGGCGCGATCGAGCGGCCGCGCGATTGCCGTGGTGGACCTGCCGCTTGATGCCCGTGGCGTCGTGGCCGGCAAGGGACGCGGCTGGGTACGCAACATCGACAGCGATTCGATTCCGGCCGAGGCCGACATCGCCGCGCTGGTGCGGGACGCAACGGCGAGCGTGGCCAGTCGCGTGAGCCAGCCGATCGCGCAACTGCGCGAACCGATGTTCCGGCGCGGCGAAGAGTATGCCCTCGGGCACCTCATCGCCGACGCGCAGCGCGCGGCCGGCCAGGCCGACGTGTCGGTGATGAACAACGGCGGCATTCGCGCCGACCTGCAAGCCGGCACCGTGACCTATGGTGCGTTGTTCGAGATCGCGCCGTTCGGCAACGTGCTCTATCGCGTAACCGCCCGGGGTGACGCCCTGCGTGCGTACTTCGAGAGATTGTACGACGGCCAGCGTGCGCCGCGTGTGCATGTCAGCGGCATCACGCTGACGTGGGACGGTGCGAAGCCCGCGGGCCAGCGCCTCGTCGGCGCACGGCTCGCCGACGGCACGTCGCTGGACGACGCGCGTGAGTACCGCATGGTGCTCAGCGACTTCATGCTTACCGGCGGCGACGGGCTTGGCCTTGGCGGCGCGGCGCGCCTGGTGGAACCGCTGAACGTGCAGGACCTCGATGCGCTCGTCGCCTACATCCGCTCGCTCCCCGGCGGCGTGATCGTCGCCGACGAGACTCCCCGCCTGATCTACCTCAAGCCATGACCGAGTCCGTCACCGTCTTCGTCAATGCGCGCGCGGTGCACGTCGCCGCCGGCTCCACGGTGCTCGACGCCGTGCGCGCCTTCGACCCCGCCGAGGGCGACGCGCTTGCCGCAGGAACGCGCGGTGTGACCGACAGCCGCGGACTTCCCGCACCGGCGGATACCGTCGTGCACGGCGGGGCGATCTTTCGCCTCGTCTCGGCGCGCGCCGGCCGCAGCGAGGAAACGGCGTGACCGTCGTCACCTCCGACCTGTTGCGCCGTCTTCCCAAGACGGAGTTGCACTGTCATCTCGACGGCTGCGTGCGCGCATCGACGCTGCTCGAGCTGGCCGCCGAATACGACAAGCCCATGCCGGCTGATGACGCGGAAGCACTGGCGCAGTACATGCTGGTGGACGACGCGGAAAACCTCGAGGACTATCTCGAGCGCTTTTCGGTGACGCTGTCGGTGATGCAGACCAGCGAGGCGCTGGAGCGCATCACCTACGAGCTGGCCGAGGACGCCGCGCGCGAGGGCGTGCGGTATCTCGAGACGCGCTACGCTCCGGTGCTGAACGTGCGCGGCGGGCTGTCGCTCGAGGAGGCCGTGGAGGCGCCGCTGCGCGGGCTCGCGCGCGCACACCAGGAGTACGGCATCGTGGGGCGCGTCATCGTCTGCGCCATTCGCAACATGGCGCCCGAAGTGTCGCTGGAGCTGGCGCGCCTGGCGGTGGCGTTCAAGGGCCGGGGCGTCGCCGGTTTCGACCTGGCCGGCGGCGAGGCGGGCAACCCGGCCAGCCGCCACAAGGAAGCCTTCGACTTTGCGCGCGAGAACGACCTGCCGTGCACCTGCCACGCCGGGGAGGGCGCCGGCGCCGAGTCGGTGCGCGACGCCGTGCATCGCTGCTGCGTGTGCCGCGTCGGGCACGGCACGCGCCTGCTCGAGGACGAGTCGCTCACGGAGTACGTGAATGACCGCCGCATCACCATCGAGTGCTGCATCACCAGCAACGTGCAGACGCGGGCGACCCAGTCGTTCGACACGCACCCGCTGCGCCAGTTCTTCGACCGCGGCCTCAACGTGGTGCTGAGCACGGACAACCGGCTGATGAGCGGCATCACGCTGGTGGACGAGTACCAGCGCGCCGCCACGCACCTGGGATTCACGTTCGAGGAGCTGTGCGCGGTGGCCCGCAACGGCTTCACCAGCGCGTTCCTGCACGAGAACGAGCGAAGCGCGCTGCTGGCCACGGTCGACCGCGACATCGCCGCACTGCTGGCCGAGGGGCGGTCGTGAGCACCCACGGAGCCGCCGCCGCACGCGTCGCCGCCGACTTCGTTCGCGAAGAGCTCGGCGTGAAGTCCCCGGCCTGCGCGATCATCCTCGGGTCGGGACTTGGCTCGCTTGCCGACCGCATCGAGAACGCCCGTCGCGTCACGTACGCCAGGGTTCCCGGATTTCACGCCACGCACGTGGCGGGCCACCGGGGCGAGCTCATCGCCGGCACGCTGGGAGGGCGCGAAGTGCTCGCGTTTGCCGGCCGCTTCCACATGTATGAAGGGCACGCGCCGCAGGTGAGTGCCTTCCCGGTGCGCGTCGCGCACGCGCTGGGCGCGCGCACGCTGTTCGCTTCCAACGCCGCCGGGGGGATCCGTCGCACGTTCAGCGCCGGCGACCTGATGGTGATCGAGGATCACCTGAATCTCATGTTCGTGAATCCGCTCACCGGACCACTCGAGCCGGGTGACACCAGGTTCCCCGACATGAGCGCGGCCTATGCACCGCGCCTCAGGCAGCAGTTGCGCGACGCGGCCCATCGGCTGGGCATCCCGCTACAGGCTGGCGTCTACGTGGGGTTGCTGGGGCCGACGTACGAGACGCTCGCCGAGGTGCGCATGCTCGAACGCATGGGCGCCGACGCCACGGGGATGAGCACGGTGCCCGAGGTGATCATGGCCAACGCCCTCGGCATGGAGGTGGCGGGCGTCTCGCTAATCTCGAATCCCGCCGCCGGGCTGACCAGCGAAAAGCTCAGCCACGCCGACGTCATGCGCGCGGCCGAAGCGGCGGGCGACAGTTTCTGCCGGCTGGTCACGGAGTTCGTGCGCAGCCTGTAGCCGAACTATTTTTTCGGCGCGGGCAGGCTGACCAGCCGCCGCTTCATCGCCTGAAAGTTCGGCGAGTCCTTCGTCAGCCCCGACGTCTGAGCCGCCGGGTAGTTGGCGATCATGCGCTTTGTGTCGTCGATGCGCGACTCTTCCAGGGGATGCGACGCGAAGAACGCCGCCAGGGCGTCGGGCTGTTCCTTTCGCTCCTTCAGCAGGATGGCGAACATCTCGGGAATCCCGCTGGGGTCGATGCGCGCCTTGATGAGGTAGCGCACCCCCTCCTCGT
Organism: Gemmatimonadota bacterium; assembly: GCA_038041995.1. GTDB lineage: Bacteria > Gemmatimonadota > Gemmatimonadetes > Gemmatimonadales > Gemmatimonadaceae > PNKL01. The sequence continues at coordinate 3,223 of JBBTFF010000001.1, forward strand.
CGGCCTCGGCTTCGTCCGTCCGGCTGAACTTCGCGAAGGCCGCATTGGCGCCGATGTTGATCACCGACTGGGCCGTGCCCGTGTTGCAGACGGAGGTCAGCGTGCAGAGCAGGGTCGTGCCGATGTTCGCCCCCTGGGCCTTCTGCATCTGCTTGACGCTGTGGCGCCGCGTCACGTGGGCGATCTCGTGACCAATGACGCCGGCCACCTGCGCCATCGTGTTGGCCCGCTCGATGAGACCGCGGTTCACGTAGATGAATCCGCCCGGGACGGCGAAGGCATTCACCTCCCGGCTATCGACAACCGTGAAGTGCCAGTCGAGATTTCGCTGGTCGGCTACCCGGGCCAGGGAATCACCGAGGAGCGTGATGTAGCGATTCACCTCGGGGTCCTGCACGATCGGCAGTTCCTTGGCGATCTGGGTGGCGTAGTTCGCCCCCAGGTCGACTTCCTGCTGGGTCGACACGGCGCAGGCGGCCGCCATCAGCAGCGGCGAAACGAGTGCGGCGCGGGCCGCGGAGGCAAGACGAGTGCGCATGGAGACAAGATAACGGTGAAATGGCTCACGGTGGCAAGGGACCTGAAGCGTCGCAAGGCGCGCGAGCGCAACGGGCTGTTCGTCGCCGAGGGCGTGCGGACGGTCGAGGAACTCGCGCGCTCGCCGCTGGTCATCGAGGCCGCGCTCGTCACGGAGCGCGCGCTGGCCGAAGGCCGGAGTGGCACGCTCGCCGCGACGCTCGAGCAGCGTGGCGTCCCCGTGATGCGGGTCACCGACGCCGAGTTCGAGTCGGCCGCCGACACCGAGCATCCGCAGGGCATCCTCGCCATCGCGCGGCAGCCCGGCCACTCTCTCGCCGGCCTTGCAGTGCGCGACACGCTGCGCCTGCTGGTGCTCGACGCCATCCAGGATCCGGGCAACGTCGGCACGCTCATTCGCACGGCAGCGGCGGCCGGCGCCGCGGCGGTCGTGGCGCTCCCGGGAACGGTGGACATCTGGAACGCCAAGGTGGTGCGCAGCGCCGTGGGGAGCCATTTCGGCTTTCCGGTGATCGAGGCCACGCCGGCGGAGCTGCAGGCGTTTCTCGCCAGCCACCAGGTGTCGCTCTGGGGCACGGACGCCGGGGGAACGCCGCTCGAGGCGGTCAAGCCGCCGATGCGCCTCGCCATCGTGGTGGGCAACGAGGGCGCCGGGCTCAGCGATGCGTTGCGCGCGCTCTGTTCGGACGTCGTGTCGTTGCCGATGGCCCCCGGCGTGGAGTCGCTGAACGTCGCGGTGGCCGCCGGCATCACCCTCTACGCACTTCGCCCGTGAACGGAAGCACCCCCGCACCCCGCACC
>JBBTFF010000001.1:4660-7659 GCA_038041995.1 Gemmatimonadota bacterium
TTCGGCTCGTTCCTCAATGTCTGCATCGCGCGGTGGCCCAAGGACGAGTCCGTCATTCGTCCGCGCTCCCGCTGCCCCGGCTGCGGCAATGCCATCGCCTGGCACGACAACATTCCGGTGCTCGGCTGGTTGATGCTGCGCGGCCGTTGCCGGCACTGCGGGTCGCGCATCAGCCTGCAGTACCCGCTGGTCGAGGCCACCACGGCCGCGATCTGGATCGGCGCCCTCTGGCTGCTCGGCCCCACGGTCGTTGCCGTGCGTCTCGCCGTCGTCGCCACGATCCTGCTGGGCGTCGCGGTCACCGACGCGCAGAGCTACCTGATTCCCGACGGTTTCACGCTGAACGGCCTCGCCTTCACGGCGGTCGGCGCGATCGTCGGGCTCTTCATCGGCGAACAGCTCCCCTTTGCCGGACCGTGGGATGCGCTGCTCGGGGCCTGCACCGGCGCCGGCGCGATCACCATCGTGGGCTGGCTCGGCGAGGTGGCCATGAAGAAGGAAGCCATGGGGTATGGCGATGCCACCCTCATGGCGTTCGTCGGCGCGGCGGTCGGCCCCGTGCGCTCGCTCCTCTGCATCTTCATCGGGGCGGCGCTGGCGGCCGCCGCGTTCCTGCTGGTGGTCTATCCCGTGGCGTGGCTGCGTGCCCGCCGGGCCGGCGCCTCCTTTGAAACCCCACTCGTGCCGTTCGGCGTCTTCCTTGCGCCGGCCGCGATCCTCACTTTGCTTTTCGGCAATGCCCTGCTCGGCTGGTATGTCGAGCGGATGTTCGGCTGAGTTGCGGCCGGTGGCCGCGTCATTTTCCAGGGGTTCCATGCATCTCTTCACCCGTCGCGCGGCCACGCTGTGCATCGCGGCGCTCCTCGTACTGCCGGCCTGCCGCGAGGCCCAGACCGTCGCGTACGACGGCCCGTACGCCGAGCTCGTCCGCAAGTACGTCCCGCAGATCGAAAAGGCCGTCGGCCTCAAGTTCCTGCGACCGCCGAAGGTCGAGAGGCGTTCGCCCGACGAAGTGCGCGAGTTCCTGGAGAAGGAATTCAATGAGAACATCCCGCCCCTCGAACTCGAAGGGGCGACGCGTGCCTACAAACTGCTCGGGTTGCTCCCCGACAGCCTGGACCTGCGGAAATTCATGCTCCGGCTGCTCGGCGAGCAGGTCATTGGTTACTACGATCCGGGCACGAAAGTCCTCTATGTGGTGAGCGACACGTCCTCCGGCCGATCCGCGCTGGTGGAGGTGACGCTTGCGCATGAACTGGTGCATGCCCTGCAGGACCAGTACTTGCCGCTCGACTCGATCCAGAAGCAGCGGGACGACAACGACCGGCAGACTGCCGCACAGGCCGTGATGGAAGGGCAGGCCACCTACGAACAGATGTCCAGCATGCTCGGCGGTGACGTTGCGGTGCGGATTCCCGGTGGATGGGACCGCGTGCGCGAGATGATTCGCGAGAACCAGACGGCGATGCCGGTGTTCAACAGCGCCCCGATGATGCTGCAGGAGACGTTGCTCTTTCCGTACCTGAGTGGCGCGGAGTTCGTGCGGCGGTTCAAGGACGCGCGTTCGGGCGAGGTGCCGTGGAAGCCGCTGCCGGCCTCCACCGAGCAGGTGCTGCACGTGGACAAGTACCTTGCCGACGAACGCCCGGTCCAGGTCACGCTGCCGGCGTTGCTGGCGGGAACCAAGGTCTACGAGAACAACCTCGGCGAGTTCGAGACGCGCCTCTTCCTGTTCGCGGCGCTGCAGGACCTGGGTACGTCGGCGCGGTCGGCCGAAGGGTGGGCTGGAGACCGGTATGTGGTGACCAGCCTCCCCGCGGGACCCGGCATTGTGTGGGTGACGGTGTGGGACACCCCGATCGACGCGGGTGAGTTTCGGGAGGCCGCGCAGCGCGCCGCCCAGCGGCGGCTTGGCGTGGCAGGGGCTGGCTCGGGTGAGTTGCGGCGCTATGAAGGTAAGGGTCGTATCGTGGAGATCGTTGCGGTGACGGTGCAGGGGAAGCCGGCGGTCATCTGGACCGACGTTCCGGCGGGAAGCGGCGCGCGACTGATCGATGCCGCCAAGGTGCGACTGACGGAGAAGTAGCGGAGGCTATCGCGATGCCTGGAATGACACGGAGAACACTCACCCGACTGGCCCCCGCGCTCCTGTTCGCGCTGGGCAGCTTCGGGTGCATCGACTGGAAACGGACGACGGCGGTTCCCGAGGAATCGGTGCGCCGCTTCATCTCGTTGGTGCAGACGCAGGATGGGGCGCAAACCGCGGTGCTTCGCTCGAGCGTGGCGCCCGCGCCGGGCAGCGGCGCCACGATCACCGCCGTCCTGCCCAGCCAGGTGCTGCGTGGGGGCACGGTGCAGACGACCATTACGTCGGCGACGCCGTTCAGCCGGGCCATCTTCAACGTCACGGGCAACACCGACCACTGGGAACTCACGCTTCCCGCGCCCGTCACCAGCGTGACGGTGCTGATGGTGATCTCGGTGGAGATGCCGAAGACGGTGTTCAACCTGCAGATCGCGGCGGGCGGTGCCAGCAGCGTCGGGCAATACCAGTCGAGCGATCTGGGCGTGATCTTCGTCGGCACCGGCGAAATCCAGACCAACGTCACGTGGGACACCAGGGCCGACGTCGACCTCCACCTCATCGATCCGTCCGGCAAGGAGATCTACTACGCCTCGCGGAACTCGCCGACCGGCGGCCAGCTCGACCTCGACTCGAATGCCGGGTGCGGCAGTGATGGCCCCCGCGCCGAGAACATCTTCTGGGGCGACGGCATCGTCGTGCCGCGCGGCGAGTACATCCTTCGCGTCGACTACTGGTCGAGCTGCGGCGCGCCGCGGACGAACTACGTGGTGACGATCAACCTGCGTGGCCTGCCCCCGAAGATCTTCACCGGGACGCTCGAGGGCACCGGGTCGCACGCCGGCGCGGGGGCGGGGCGGACGATTGCGATATTCGAGTACTGATAGTCGAAAGACGATAGTTGATAGTTGATAGT
>JBBTFF010000001.1:7759-12140 GCA_038041995.1 Gemmatimonadota bacterium
GAGAGCCCGGCGGACTGCGCGTCCGCGGGGCTCTCTATCTACTATCCACTATCCACTATCCGATTTGGAGCTTCCTCCGTGCTTCGCGCACCAGCTTGTGATGCGGTTGTCTTTTCGGCTTCAGCATCGATCCGCGACAGGTGCGCTCGCCGCACTGGCAGGGAAAGCGCTGCTTGCGTGCCGGCGTGTGCGGCTCGTCGAGCTCGATGGCGTAGTCGTACGCCAGCTCCTCGCCCGGGTGGATGGCGCGTATGCTCACGATCCACATGCGGTCACCGGCCGGCATCGGCTCGCAGTTGGGCGCGCAGGAGTGATTGATGAACCGCGCGTCGTTGCCGCCCACGTTGGCGTCGATCACGCGGTCATCGTCGAGTTGCAGCAGGTAGGTGTGTTCGGCCTCTTCGTGATGGTCCGGTGCCGTGGGATACCGGCGCTCGCCCTCGGCGTGCGATATCAGCTCGCCTGCGTACTCGATGATGCGCGTGCCCGCCTTGATGGGGCGCGCGGCGAAGACGCCCAGGCCGTGGCGTCCCGACCGGCGCTTCCTGTACTGCGACACCGACAAGAGCGGGAGCTCGGCGACGTGCAACTTCTTCTTCCTGCGGGCCATGGGTGGATCAGCGGGGACGATCGGCCGCCGCCTGCTCGCCGTGACGGGGCGGGGCATCGGCGGGGCGAGGGTTGCCGTCGAACAGCGGCAGGTCGTCGGAAAATCCGAGTGGCGGGGCGGGGAGCAGCATGCGCTCGATCGCCTCGTCCATGGTCTGCACGAACGAGAAGCGCACCTGGGCGCGCACCTCGTCCGGGAGTTCGCGCAGGTCCTTCTCGTTGGCCGCGGGGAGCATCACCTCGCGCAGTCCCGACCGGTACGCCGCCAGCACCTTTTCCTTGACGCCGCCAATCTCGAGCACCTTGCCGCGCAGCGTCACCTCGCCGGTCACGGCCACGTCGCGGCGCACCGGGCGCCGGCTCATCACGCTGGCGATCGCCAGCGTCACCGCCACGCCGGCGCTGGGTCCGTCCTTCGGCACCGCCCCGGCGGGGAAGTGGACGTGCAGGTCGGTGTGCCTGAACTCGGGATCGCCCAGCCGCAGGGTGCGTGCGCGTGACCGGACGTACGAGCTGGCCGCATCCACGGACTCGCGCATCACGTCGCCCAGCTGACCGGTCACCAGCAGGCGGCCGCTCCCCGACATCAGCAGCGCCTCGATGGTCATCAGTTCGCCGCCCAGCGACGTCCACGCCAGCCCGGTGACCGCGCCGATCTCGGCTTCCTGCTCGGCGGCCTCGGAGGCGTAGCGGGGCGGCCCCAGCACGTCCTCGATGCGCGCCTGGTCGACGATCCACGCGCCCATCTCGCCATCGGCCTTGCGGCGCGCACGCTTGCGCATGAGCGACGAGAGGTTGCGCTCGAAGTTGCGCAGCCCGGCTTCGCGCGAGTAGCGATTGGCGAGGAAGCCCAGCGCCTCGTCGGTGAACTGCAGGTCGACGTCGGCGATGCCGTGTTCCTCGAGCAGGCGCGGCAGCAGGTAGCGCCAGGCGATCTCCACCTTCTCCTCGATGGTGTAGCCCGCGATGCGGATCACCTCGAGGCGGTCGCGCAGCGCCGCCGGGATGTCGAACAGGTTGTTGGCGGTCGCAATGAACAGCACCGACGACAGGTCGACCGGCAGGTTCAGGAAGTGATCGACGAACGTCGCGTTCTGCGCCGGGTCGAGCACCTCGAGCATCGCCGCCGTGGGATCACCGCTGGGGCCGCCCGATGACATCTTGTCGATCTCGTCGATCATCAGCACCGGGTCGCACACGCCGACGCGGCGCAGGGCCTGCACCAGCAGCCCCGGCAGCGAGCCCACGTACGTGCGGCGGTGGCCGCGGATCTCGGCTTCGTCGCGCACGCCGCCCACCGAGATGCGATAGAATTGCCGACCGATGGCCGCGGCGATCGCCTCGCCCAGCGACGTCTTGCCGGTGCCCGGCGGACCAACGAAGCAGAGGATCGGCCCCGGCGCATGTCCGCCGCGCAGCTTGCGCACGGCCAGATGCTCGAGAATCCGGTCCTTCGCCTCGCGCAGTCCCCAGTGCCGCTCGTTCAGCGCGTCGTCCACGCGGTCGAGGGCGATGTCGGGCTCTCCGCTGGTTCGCCCCCACGGCAGGGCGAGGATCCACTCCAGGTAGTTGCGCAGCACCTGATACTCGCTGGACGCGCTGGACAGGTTCCGCAACCGCGCCACCTCGCGGCGCGCCTCGCTCGACACCGTCGGCGGCAGCGGTGCGCGCTCGATCTGCTTCAGCAGCTCGGCCGCCTCGCTCTCCTGCGGATCGCTCTCGCCCAGTTCCGCCTGGATGGCGCGCAGCTGCTGGCGCAGGTAGAACTCGCGGTGATGCCGCTCGATGTTGGCGTCGGTCTGCACGCGCACGTCGTCGAGCACCGCCGAGCGCGTCAGCTCCTTCTCCACACGGTCCAGCACGTACGTCAGGCGATCCGTGAGGTCGAGGCGCTGCAGCACCTCGTCCTTGTCGCTGGCACGGAACGGGCCGCGCGCGGCCCCCAGGTCGGCGGCGTACCCTGGCGTGCCTCCGTTGAGGCGCACCAGCGCCGACAACTCGGGCGGTGTGGTGTCGTTGGCGTCCACCAGGCGGTCGGCGGCGTCGGCAAGCTGCGTCAGGAGGGATCGCAGGGACGGCGCGTCGCCCGGCACCTCGGTCACCGGCTCCGACAGGGCGTAGGTCACCGCCTGCCGCCGCTCGATGCGTGCGATGCGCACCCGAGTCATCCCTTCGAGCGTCACCTGAAGCGTATTGCCGGCCACGGCGGCGCGGGCCACCACGCGCGCCAGCACGCCGATGCGCCCCACCAGGGATGCCGGGTCGGGCGAGGCGTCGCGCGCCGAAGCCACCGCGACGATGACTTCGAGGTCATGTTCGGGGTGTGCCTTCAGGAGCGCCACATTTTCGGGTGCACCCATCTGCACGGCGACGGTGCCGCGCGGGAAGACGACGGTCGACCGCAGCACGAGCAGCGGTCGGTCGCTGAAGGTCGGATCGGCTGGCGTCGGGGCCCCGGGCGCGGTCACGGGTACTAAGGTAGCGCCTGCGCGAATTCGCGGAAGCCAGCCGAACTCCCGTCGCCTCGGGCGTCACGCCGGCGTGGTTGCGGGATGGCCACGGGGCACCGTAATTCCACCCCATCGCCGGGCGCCTGCGGCGCCCGTCTCAGTCCACCCTCGTCCTGAGACCCCATGACACACTCCTTCGTTGGGAGGATAGCTGCCGCGCTGCTGGCAGCGGCCTTCCTCGCACTTCCCGGTGAGCTCGCCGCCCAGTCCGCGGCCACGACCGGTGTGATCCGAGGCACGGTCAGCGATGGTGCTGGCGCCCCTCTCGTCGGAGCCACCGCGACCCTGCGCAACACCGCCACCAACGTCACCCGCACCGTGCAGTCCAACGTTGCGGGTGTGTTCGTTGCGCCCCTGCTGCCGCTGGGCTCGTACGAGGTGAGAGTGCGTGCCGTCGGCCACCGGCCGGTGGAACAGAAGGGCATCTCCGTCACCGTCGGGTCGACCGTCGCGCTATCGTTCAAGCTCGAACGCGCGGCCACGGAACTGCAGGCGGTGACCATCAGCGCGACGCAGGACGCCCAGGTCGATCCGTCCCGCACGACGGTCGCGGCATCGCTCGGCGCCAGCGCCATCAAGGCGCTGCCGAACAACGGCCGCAACTTCCTCGCGCTCACGACGCTGACCCCGAACGTGGCCGTCGCACAGGGCCCGGACGGCGACGTCCTCTCGATCGCCGGCCAGCGCGGCATCCACAACAACGTCTCGGTGGACGGCGCCGACTTCAACAATCCGTTCTTCGGCGAGCAGCGCGGCGGCCAGCGCCCTGCCTTCACGTTCAACCTCGACGCGGTGCAGGAAATGGTGGTGACCGCGCAAGGGGCCAACGCGGAGTTTGGTCGTTCGAGCGGCGGTTTCGTGAACGTCATCACCAAGTCGGGCACCAACACCCGTTCCGGCTCGCTCCATTACTTCGGCAAGTCGAGCGCGCTCTCCGGCGACCTCAAGGGGAACGGCGTCACGCTCAAGCCCGACTTCGCGCAGCACCAGTTCGGCTTCACCCTCGGCGGCCCGATCAAGCAGGACAAGGCCTGGTACTTCGTCGCCTACGACCAGCAGGCCTTCTCCGAGACCAAGCAGACCGACCGCGGCAGCAGCCCCGCATTCTCGAAGCTCAAGGCGTGGACAGACACCGCATACGGCGGCGCACTCAGGGGCGACTTCGGCCCGACCGACCGCACCAATGACGCCCAGGTGCTGATGCTCAAGCTCGACTACAAGGTGAGCGACCGCACCAACGCCTCGCTCAAGTACAACTTCAC
>JBBTFF010000002.1:0-12282 GCA_038041995.1 Gemmatimonadota bacterium
GCCGGCCGCTGGGGGTCTATGTCACGCACGGCACGTCCGCCGCGAGCACCACGGGCGCAACGACGAACCTGTTCAACTCCAAGGGCAGAGATCGCTCCGCGACAACCATCACGGCCGAACTGGGCGTGCTCGACGCGCCGCACTTCACGGTGCTCGGCGGTTATCGCGTGGCGGACAACGGCGGCGCGGCGGCGAACAGCGGCGACAATGCGGTGACCCTCGGCGCAAACTGGATGTTCCGGCAGAACGTCGGCCTGCACTGGATCTTCAACAAGTTCAGCGGCAGCGCCTATGCGGCAGGGCAGGGGCCAATGAAGATCGGTGGCAAGGGCACCATGTTGAACACGCTGATGCTCTCCGCCGGGTTCTGATCGAATCGTACGGGCAAGCTGTGGCCCTCCATTTCCCGTGGATTTCAGGTAGCGCGCGGGGGTGGAGGGCCATCGCCACGGCCGGCTCTGGCATCTCGTGTTGGATGTCAGGGGCGCGCGCACGTCAGCCCCCAAAGACCGACTTCCTGAACGCATCCGCTACTTGTGCCCATCGAAGATCTTGCCGGCAGGCTGCGGACTGGTGGCCCGGATCGTGCATTGAGTGCGACAGACTACCTACGAGGACAAGCAATTACCATGGAACGACGTGATTTTCTGCGAACGGGCTTCGTAGCTGCGGGCGGCGTCGCTGTTGGAGCGACGGGCGTGTCGCAGGGTGCGGACGCCTCGTCTGCTGCCGCCGGACAAGGCGTGGCGACGTTGTCGCTGACCGCCGACGGCGGACTGGTCGTTTCGTCCGTGCGAGCCGGCGGATCGGCCAAACCGACGTCCGTCGAAGTGCGGCGCGGCGTGCCCGGGCGCCGATGGGTGATGGTCATCGACCTCGCCGCGTGCGACGGGTGCGGCAAGTGCACCGACGTGTGCGCCAAGAGCCACTTCATCCCCGGCGACCGGGAATTCATCCGGCTGTTCAACATGCAGGAGTCGACCGACACGGCGCCGTACTGGTTCCCGCGTCCCTGCTTTCACTGCGACAATCCGCCCTGTACTCGCGTCTGCCCGGTGGGTGCGACGTTCAAGCGTCAGGACGGCATCGTCCTGATCGACAACGAGCGGTGCATCGGCTGCCGCTTCTGCATGGCTGCATGTCCCTACTCGGCCCGGAGTTTCAACTGGAGCCCGCCCGCCGATCCGGCCCCGGCCGTCGCGCGCGGGTACTCGCCCGAGTGGGGATACCCGCGCCGGGTCGGAACGGTCGAGAAGTGTGATTTCTGCGCAGACATGGCACGCGAGGGCAAGCTGCCGCACTGCGTCAGTGGTTGCGCGATGACCGCGCTCTGGTTCGGCGACGAAAACGAGGACGCCGTGACGAACTCCAAGGGTGACACGGTGCGACTCTCCAAGTTCCTTCGCGACCGGGCCGGTTTCCGGTATATGGAGGAGCTCGGCACGAAGCCGCGTGTGTATTACCTCCCGGCCGCCAATCGCCGCTCTGCGGCACCGGGCGAGCCCGGCGCGAACGTCAGTAACTCGCAGCGTCGGAGAGACCAGCGATGAAGTCGAGCACCATCGAACGTGACCTGCTGGCGACGCTTGATCCGATGGACCGTCGCGGCCGCCTCTGGGTCGGAGGCCTCCTTGCCGTCTGCGCGATGGCGTGTGTGGCCTGGACAGTCCAGCTGGTGTACGGCCTGCGCGTGACGGATATGCGGAACTACGTCTCCTGGGGCATGTACATGACGAACTTCGTCTTCTTCATCGGCATAAGCCATGCGGGCACGCTGATCTCGGCGATCCTGCGTGTCACCGATGCCGGATGGCGGAGGCCGATAACGCGCATGGCCGAGGCGATCACCGTCATCGCGCTGGTCATCGGCGCAAGCATGGTGATGATCGACATGGGTCGCCCCGACCGACTCCTGAATCTGCTGATCCACGGTCGGTTCCAGTCGCCCATCCTGTGGGACCTCGTGTCGGTCACGACGTACCTCTCGGGCAGCTTCCTCTATCTGTACGTGGCGATGATCCCCGATATGCCGATGCTCGCCACGCACGCGCGCGAGCACGGCCGCTCGCCGCGACTCGTCCGGTTCTACGAAATGCTGTCGCTCGGCTATCGCGAGTCCCCGGCGCATCGCCGCCTCCTGGCGCGCGCGCTCGGCGCGATGGCCGTCATCATCATTCCGGTGGCGATCTCCGTGCATACGGTCGTGTCGTGGGTCTTCGGGATGACGCTGCGTCCGGGTTGGCACAGTACCATCTTCGGCCCGTACTTCGTGATCGGCGCGATCTTCTCCGGCACCGCGGCGATCATCACCGCGATGTTCCTGTTCCGCCGCGCGTATCACCTCGAGAGCTATCTTCGCCCGGAGCACTTCCACAAGCTCGCCAAGATCCTGCTCGCGCTATCGCTCCTGTACGCGTACTTCGCGCTGAGCGAGTATCTCACCACCTGGTACGGCGGCGTCGCGACCGACTCGCGACTGCTTGAACTGCTCGCGGGCACCGGGCCCGTCGGCGCGGCGTTCTGGCTCTGGGCGGTGTTCGGGCTGTTCGTCCCCATCGGGCTCCTGCTCTTCCCGAGCCACCGGTCGATGGGTTCGATCGTGACCGCGTCGGTACTGATCAACATCGGCATGTGGGTGAAGCGCTACTTGATCATTGTGCCGACCCTCCAGACCACGTTCATCCCGGCCGAGGCGGCCGGCATCAATCCGCACTACTTCCCAAGCCTGGTCGAATGCATGATCACGGCCGGCGCGGTCGCGGCGTTTCTCCTTTTCTTTACGCTTTTCTCGCGGCTCTTTCCAATTCTCTCGGTTTGGGAAACCGTCGAGGACGCGGAGGACGCCGCGCGCGTGGCAGTCCGGGCACCGGGGCCAACGCCCGCGGGAAAGCGAGTGCGCGCGGTGCCGGCGGTAACCGTGGCGCTCCTCATCGTCGCGGGAGCGTTGGTGCTCGCACCGTGGACGGCGGCGAGCGCGCAGACGCTTTCCGGCGTGCCTGCCGGCGCTCATGCCGGCGCTCATGCCGGTGCGCATGCCGCGGCGCCTGCGGCGGTGCCAACCGTGCCGGCGACGTCCATTGCGCACATCGAGCTCGAGCGCACGAGCGAGGATGGGCAGGAAATGCTGGTGGCCACGGTCACCGTGAACGGGCAGCCGGTGGCTGGCGCGACGGTGGCGTTCTCGGTCGCTCGCTCGTTCGGGATCATGGCGCTCGGCGAGGACCAGACGCTCGCCGACGGCACGGCGGCCGTGCCTTACCCCGAGGGCCTGCCGGGAAATGCCCGTGGCGATCTGGACTTCAGTGTCACCATGCTCTCGCCGCCGGCACTCGTGACTGCGCCGGTGCAGGTGACGATTGGCGGCGCTGAACGCCCGCTCGCGGCGCCGGCAGAGGTTCCCCGCGCGCTCTGGTCGTCACGGGCACCACTTGCCATCGTCGGGACCATCGCATTTCTGTTGCTCTGCGTTTGGGCCACATACGGATTCGTCGTCGTACAGCTCACTGCGATGTACCACTTGAACGGGGAGGGATAAGCGATGTCAACAATTCGCAAGACAGGGGACGTCATGGTGTACGCATGCGCCCTCCCGTTGATGCTCGCGGTGATGGTGACGGCGCTTGTGGCAGAGCCGGCGCACGCTCAGGGAGGGTCGGACAAGGCGTGGGTCGCGCCGGAGCGCGCCGCGAAACGGCCGAACCCGCTCCCGCCGACGGCTGAAAATGTCAAGCGCGGCCACGACCTGTTCCGCCGCGATTGCGAGCAATGTCACGGAAAGGCCGGCCATGGCGACGGCCCGCAGGCATCCTCGCTGCAGCCGCGGCCCGCCGACCTCGCGTCGACGCGTGTGCAGTCCCAAACGGATGGCGCGCTCTTCTGGAAGATTACACAAGGCCGTGGCATGATGCCGGCCGCCACGTTGGGCGAGCGCGACAAATGGGCGGTGGTCAACTTCCTGCGCGCGCTGGCGGCACCACAGTAGGAGGGCGGACCGCACGGGTTCGAGGGAAGTCCGCGTCGAGCTCTTTCCCTTGGACGGAGAGTCACGTCGCGCGGCTCCGGGACTTGACCTCCAGCCCGCTCCGGTACGCTCGCGACGACCAGCGCTCGTGACGGGTCAGAAGATCACGTCAAGCCGCATCCCGAAGATGACCGGGCGTGGGCGGATTCCGTCGGCAGGCGCACGAGCCGGGGCGCCCAGTTCGCCCTCGGCCACCAGGCGGATGTTCTGTCGAATCAGCATGACCACGCCCGGCGCGACCCGCGTCCGCCGGTCGGTACCGCGCGTGAAACCGGCGCGACGTGCCGCCGGCGAACCCGCGTCGAATCGCTCGGCCCGAAGCGACCCGATCAACCAGGGGAAGACGAGATACTCGGCCTTGCCGAAGACGCTCGTCATGTCTGCGGCGACTCCCGTGCCCCACGGATCATCGTCGCGTCGCCACACGGCCCCCATTCCCGCGTCGAGTGGTCCATTCAGGAGCCGCACGGCCACGCCGAACGAACGGTGTGCGTAGTTGCCGCCGTCGGGTGCGGACGCGGAGGCAAGCTGACCGAAGTGCTCGAGCACGACCGCGCGGTCGAGAAGTTGCCCACCGCCGTTCGGTCGGGGTCCACGACCGCTGTCGTACAGTCCGTCGAGGCGAAGGCCACCCCACTTGTAGCGAAGCTTGTAGGTAGCGCGCATCGGCGCACTCCGGTCGCGACTCGTGTCGTCGGCGACCTGTGCGATGGCGACGCTGTAGTACGCTCGGCCGCCCGCGAGGCCGTTGAACTCGACGGCCGGCTGCGGATCTGGCAACCTGGACGCGTTGGCCGACTGCAGCGTGCGACCGCGCTCGGGGTCGGACAGGCGGAGGTCGGCCATCCCGAACTCCTGCCAGTAATACGCAAGTCTCCCCATCTGGTCGATCTTGCGATCGGCAAACGTGAACAGCGTGGGGTTCTGCTTGCCCACCCAGAGATTGAGCGCCCGGTGCGGCAGAAACGGGAGCGGATCCTGGAATCCCACGCGTGCCTGGACGACGTCCAGTCCCCGGTCCGGCGTCCACTCGGCTTCCAGGAAGGCGTTGACGCCCTCGCCGAGCGTGGTTGCGGCGAGCAGCGACACTTCGGACGGAAAGCGGAACATCCACGCCGATGCACGCTCGGAGCCGCGCCGCACCACGGCGTCGGACTGAATGCGAACGGAGATCGGTGGCACGACGGGGATTTCTCCCGGCCAAATGGCGCGCGGCCACAGCTCCTTCCACGCGTCGTCGCCGAGCGGGAGTCCCGCTTCGCGCTTGATCAATGCGCCATTGTCGGGCAGGCGGTAGCCGTTCAGTCGAAACGCTTCGCCGAGCATGTTGAGTTTCGGCGCCGCGGTGTGACAGGTGGAGCAGGTGGTGCGGTACTGCCTGGCGAATGACGGAGTCCGATATGCGAGGGCGGTGGTCGGTGTGGTCGTGAGGCACGCCACGGCGAACAACGTGGCGACCCGTGGTCCGACGCGCGCTCCGACGCGTCTCATCGTGCGCCTGGATCTTCCGCCGCGCGCGGCGGCGATGGCGAACCGTACACCAGGCGGAGGTCAACATGCACGTTCCCGCTGGCGGCGACGGAGACCAGTTGCTCGACAGTCCGCAGCCTTCGATGCCACGTGCGCAGACGATAGGTGCCCGGCGCCACGCCCTCCAGGCGGAACCGTCCGGCAGCGTCGACCACGGCCCGATGCGCCGAAGCAATCACGACCACGTACGCCGCCATCTCGGGATGCACGTGGCAGAGAATCACGTGCGCGCCCTCCTCACGGAACGTGAAGCTGCGCCGTTCGCTCTGCGGATAGGTGCCGAGGTCGAAACCGCCGGTGCGCTGGCCCGGGCTGAATACATTGTGCATGATCGGGTCGCTGTTGGGGAAATGCACCGTCGACCCAGGTGTGACGGCAATGACCTGCGGCACGAAGCGCAGATCACGCTGGTCCATTTCCACCGTCTGCGGCTCGAGCGCCACGGGCGTGGCCACCCCTCCGGCCACCGGCACAAGGTAGACAACGACGCCGCTGATGCCCACGGTCGGTACGGTGATCGTCCCGAGGACGGTGCCGGCCTGGGTGTAGGCGACCGCTGGCGACAGCAGGAACGAGAGCGCGATGCCTGACGCGAGGACTCGTCGCTTCATGCGGTCCCCTCGTCCGGAGCCGTCGCCTGCGTCTCTGCCAGCCATCGGTGGAACGTGCGTCGGCTGACCCCGGCCGCTGTGGCCGCGTGCGAGACGTTTCCCCCGTGTCGTGCGAGCATTTGCGCGACGTACGCCCTGCGGAACTGTCGCAGCGCCTGATCCTGGGCCTTGGCGTACGTGGTGGTCCCCGCGGGAGACACGCTGTCGCCCGGGGAGACGACGTGTCGCAACGCACCACCCAGGTCCTCTTCGCTGATCCGCCCGTCGTCGTCCAGCACCACCAGGCGCTGCGCGACGTTGCGCAACTCCCGGACGTTCCCGGGCCATGCGTATCGCTCGAGGACGGCCCACGCGGCCGGCGCCACCTTCGGCGGCAGGTGGTGCGCGGCGAGTGCAAACTCCTCGAGAAATGCGTTCATCAGGATCGGTACGTCACCCGCGCGGGAGCGCAACGGGGGAAGATCGAAGTGCACCACGTTGAGCCGGTAGAACAGGTCCTCGCGGAAGCTGCCGTCGGCGACCGCCGCTTCGAGATCGCTGTTCGTGGCGGCGATCACGCGGATGTCAAGATCGATCAGCCGGGAGTCTCCAAGGCGCCGCATCTGGCGCTGCTCCAGTACGCGCAGCAGCTTCGCCTGCAGCGCGATGGAAAGCTCGCCGATCTCGTCGAGAAACACCGTGCCGCCATTCGCGGTCGACAGGAGTCCCTCCTTGCGCTGTACGGCTCCCGTAAACGCGCCGCGCTCGTGTCCAAAGAGCTCGGACTCGAGCAGACCCTCGGGCATGGCCGCACAGTCCACGGCAACGAACGGTCGGTCGTGTCGGCGGGAGTGCGCGTGGACGAACCGGGTGATGAGTTCCTTTCCCGTGCCGCTCTCCCCTGTAAGAAGCACATTCGCGTCGGTGGGCGCGACCTTCGCCGCCTGCGCGAGCAGGCGCGTCATCACCGGGCTGGAGCCGAGTATGCCATCGCCGCGGAGCGTGCGCGCGACCTGCTGCCGCAGCGATCGATTTTCCACGGTGAGCACGCGATAGCGAACGGCCCGCTCGACCGCGACGAGCAGTTGGTCCGCGGTGAAGGGCTTGGTGATATAATCGAAGGCGCCGGCACGCACGGCCGCCACGGCCGAGGCCACGGTGGCGTGGGCGGTCATCATGATGACGGGCCGCGTGGCATCGTCGGCGACCGCCGCGGCGAGTATCGACATGCCGTCCGCGCCCGGCATGCGCAGGTCGGTGATGACGACGTCCGGTCGTGTGTCGGCCGCCAGTTGGCGGAACGCCTTCGGATCCGCGAGCGTGGTACAGGCGTAGCCCGCGTTCGAGAGGAGGCGATCGCAGTTCTCCAGCATCGCCGCCTCGTCGTCGATCACGAAAATACGGGCTCTTTCCACGGGGCTCCTTCGGGTTGCTGAGGTAAGATTACCACGAATCGGCATCCCCCGCCTTGAGGGGCATCGACGCGAATTGAACCGCCGTGCCGCTCGACGATGCTGCGGCACACCGCAAGGCCGAGTCCGGTACCGTGGCCGACCTCCTTGGTCGTGAAGAATGGCTCGAAGACGCGTTCCCGGAGAGCGAGCGGGACACCTGGGCCGGTGTCGCACACCTCGATTTCGGCCGCTCCGCTGCCAGAATTCCCGCGGACCGTCAGCGTCACGGTTCCGTCAGGCGGCGTCGCATCGGCGGAGTTGAGGAGCAGGTTTACGACGACGGTTTCGATCGCCTTGGCGTACCCGACCACCGCCGGCACTGGTTGCTGGATATCCACCTTCAGGTGCAGCTGGCGCGTGGCGAACGTCCGGCGCAGCAGCGTGGCCACGTCCTCGGCGAGCGTGTCGAGCGAAATCGGCCCGGCATCCTGCTGGTCGTCGCGCGCAAAGCGAAGGAGGCTGGTGGTCAGCTCGGCGAGCCGTCGGACGTGCTGTTGGAGCACATCGACGTCGGCGGCGAGGGCCGTGTCCTTCCACCGGGTTCGCACATCATGCTGCATGCACTCGATGCGATTGCCGATGATGGCCAGCGGGTTGTTGATTTCGTGGGCGAGCCCTGCCGCCATGACGCTGATGGCCGCCAGACGTTCCGAGCGCCGCATCTGTTCCTCGAGCCGGGCGCGCACGCGATTGTCGCGGACGATCAGCGAGGTGCCGAGCAGGCGGTCCTCCGAGGACATGATCAGCGTCGCCGTCAGCGAGACCTGCATCGGGGTTCCGTCCTTCGCGAGGACTTCGGTGAGGAAGTTCACGACGGCCCCTTCTCGCCGCAGCTCGCGCTCAAGGACGCCGAGCTCGCGCGCCGCCCGATCGCCGTTGGGCCGGAGCACCGTGTCGATGCTTTCGCCGATCACCTCCTCGTCCGTGAACCCGAAAAGGTGGCTGGCACCGCGATTCCAGATCCGGACGACGTTTACCGGATCGAGCCCGATGATGCCGTCGGCGGAATGCTCCAGAATGTCGGCCAGTTCGGCGTGCGTCTCCTCGAGCACGCGGGTGCGTTCGGCCATCAGGGCTTCTCGGCGCGCACGATGCTCGGCGACCTGGCTGGCGACGAGCGCGAAGTCGCGGGCCAGGTCCTCGAATTCATCGTTGGTGGTGACCTCCAGCTGCTGCAGCGGCTCGTTGCGCGCGAGCTGCCAGGCGGCATCGCGAATGCGGAAGATCGGTTTGGTAAACTGGGCGGCCGCGATCATCGCGAAGCCGAGCACGAGCAGCGCCACCAGTCCGGCCGCAAGGAGCACGGACCGGAGAAAGGACCGAGCCGGCCCGGCGAACGTCGCGAATGGCACAACGCGGTAGAGCGAGAGTGTCGCGCCGAATGAGCTGCCGAGAGACAGCGGGCGGAAACTGACAAACTCCCGTGTCGGGGTCATCATGGTCCCGGAACGCCCCGACACGATGGCCGACGCGATCTCGCGGGAGAACCCGTCCTGCCCGCCCGCCAGGTTTCTGACAGCGAGGAGCGTCGCCCAATGGCGCTTCCAGACCGAGTGGTAGAGGAAATGTCCCTCCCGGTCCACGAGTCCCGTGACGCCGGCGAACCCGGGCGACGCGTGGCCCAGGTGCGAGAAGAGCGCCGACGCGTAGCCTTCTCCGACCACCGCGCCCAGGAGCTTGCCGTCCGGCCCATGTACCGGAATGAGGATCGCCACGGCGGCGATCAGCGTTCGGGTGCCGTTCACCACCGCACCCGGCAGCTCGATCGGGAACACCGAGTGGGTGCGCGGCCCCAGTGCGCTGGCTCGCCACGCGTAGTACTCACCGTCGTCGTTATCCGATGACGCTTGCACCGGTGCTGCCGCGCGGACGAGCAGCCGGCCCCGACCGTTCGCGTCGATGAGTTTCACCTGATACAGCGTGGTATCGGTGGCCAGCATCGTCTGCACGAAGAGCGCCGCGTCCTGCACGCGCGCCGGCGTGAATCCCAGGCGATCCCGAAGCAGCGCTTCCAGCCTGAGGTCCGTCATGAGGTTTATCAAATCCACCGCCGTGCTCAGCGACTGGGCCGTCTGTGCATCGGCCATTTCCAGGTCGTGTTCCAGCGCACTGCGCGCCTTCGCCTCGATCTGATAGACCGTCTCGCGAGCGCCGATGTACGACACCACACTCAGCGGCCCGAGCGCGACCAGCGCGAAGGCGATGACCAGCTTGACGCGAATGCTCAGTCGCGGGAAGAGCTTGTTGATGTTGATCATCAAGGCGAGTGCTGGCGCGGCGAGTCGTTGGGTGGCGAGACCGGGAAGGTGCCCGGTGTCGCTCGCTCTCTCCCTCAAGAGACATGCCAACCGTCCGTCGGGCAATAGCGTCGCCAGAAGTCGGGCGAGATTCGACCGGGGAGGGGGGCTGCCAGCCGCACGCCGTACGCTTTGCGCCGTCCGTCTGCGCCGTTCGCGTGCGCTTCGTGAACGGACGGCTGACGGCGTAGAGCGTACAGCTTACCGCTTCTTTTCCGAGCCACCCCTTGCCGTGCGCCAGTGTTCATCCTATAATCCGGATACTAGGATGATACAACGCGCCTCCCCCGCGGTCTTCGATCGCCTCGCCGCCCTTGCCGACGCCACGCGCGCCCGGCTGCTGGCCTGCCTCCAGCGTCACGAGCTGACGGTCGGCGAGTTGCAGGACATCCTCCAGCTTCCGCAGTCCACCGTCAGCCGGCACCTCAAGGCGCTTGCCGGCGCCGGGTGGGTGGTCGCTCGCGAGGAGGGGCCAAGCAACCGCTACCGCATGGCCGTCCGCGAACTCGATCCCTCGGCCCGCAAACTCTGGCATTCGGTGCGCGAGGAGATCTCGCTGCTGCCTGCGGCGCGGCGCGACGCCGAGCGCCTGCACGAGGTGCTGGCCGGCCGGCACACCAAATCGCAGGAGTTCTTCGCGTCGTCGGCCGGACAATGGGATCGCCTGCGCACCGAGCTCTTCGGGGCGCGCCCCGAGCTCTTTGCCCTGCTCGGCCTGCTCGACCCGACCAGCACGGTGGCCGACCTGGGCTGCGGCACGGGTCAGTTCGCCGAGGTCGTCGCGCCGTTCGTGCAGAAGGTGATTGCCGTCGATGAATCGACGGCGATGCTGCGCGCCGCCCGCGCACGCCTGGCGGGCTTTGACCATGCCGAGGTGCGCCAGGGTACGCTCGAGGCGCTGCCACTCGACCGACGCTCGGTACACCTCGCCGTCATGTCGCTCGTGCTGCCGTACGTGGCCGATCCCGTGTCGGTACTGGTCGAAGCGCGGCGGGTGCTCACCGCCAATGGGCGGTTGCTCATCGTCGACATGCGCGCACACGAGCACGACGAGTACCGGCAGACCATGGGCCACGTCTGGCTGGGGTTCGACGCCGCGCAGGTGGAACAGTGGGCCCTCGATGCGGGTTTTGCCTCGGCGCGTGTGCACGCGCTTCCGGCGGTGCCCAGCGCCAAAGGGCCAACCCTATTCGCTGCAGTGCTGTTGGCAGCCGATCCTACTGTGAAGAAGAAGAAGCTGTAAGCTGTACGCTGTTCGCCATAAGCCGTCCGCCAACTGCCAGCCACCAGCCACCAGCCACCAGCCACCAGCCACCAAACACCTTCATGTCGACTATTCTACATCCGTTTGATGCCGCTTCCGGCCGCGCGCCGTTCAAGGTCAAGGACATTTCGCTCGCCGAGTGGGGACGCCAGGAAATCCGCCTCGCCGAGTATGAGATGCCGGGGCTGATGGCCCTGCGCGCCGAGTATGGCGCGAGCAAGCCGCTCACCGGCGCGAAGATCATGGGCTCGCTGCACATGACCGTGCAGACGGCCGTGCTCATCGAGACACTGGCCGAACTGGGCGCCGACGTGCGCTGGGTGTCGTGCAACATCTTCTCGACGCAGGATCATGCCGCCGCGGCGGTAGCGGTGGGCAGGGAAGGCACCGCCGACAACCCGCGCGGCGTTCCGGTGTTCGCCTGGAAAGGCGAGACGCTCGACGAGTACTGGTGGTGCACCGAACAGGCGCTGATGTGGCCCGACGGCTCGGGCCCTAACCTGCTGCTCGATGACGGCGGCGACGCCACGCTGTTGATTCACAAGGGCGTGGAATTCGAGGCCGCAAGAAAAGTGCCGGCCTACAACCCGGTGAGCGACAGCGAGGAGTATGGCGTGATCCTCGGCCTGCTCGCCGCCGAGCTCAAGAAGGACGACCAGCGCTGGACGAAGGTGGCGAAGAGTCTCAAGGGCGTATCAGAAGAGACGACGACGGGCGTGCACCGCCTGTACGAGATGATGCAGGCCGGCACGCTGCTCTTCCCGGCGATCAACGTTAACGACTCGGTGACGAAGTCGAAGTTCGACAACTTGTACGGTTGCCGGCACTCGCTCACCGACGGCATCCTGCGCGCCAGCGACGTGATGCTCGCCGGCAAGGTGGCGGTGGTGCTGGGCTACGGCGACGTGGGCAAGGGGTGCGCGCAGGCACTGCGCGGCCAGGGCGCGCGCGTGGTGATCGCCGAGATCGATCCCATCTGCGCGCTGCAGGCGGCGATGGAGGGGTACCAGGTTGCGACGCTCGATGACGTCGTGTCGACGGCCGACGTCTTCGTGACCGCCACCGGCAACTTCGACATCATCACCGTCGATCACATGGCGCGGATGAAGGACAAGGCGATCGTCGG
>JBBTFF010000003.1:0-7208 GCA_038041995.1 Gemmatimonadota bacterium
GGTGGCTGGTGGCTGGTGGCTGGTGGCTGGTGGCTGGTGCAGGTGGCAGGATATCGCGCTATGCGCGTCCGTGTGCGCTTCGGCGCACCGTAGTGCGGAGGCCTGAGAGCATTCGGGAAATACGGTTGGCTTTGGCGAGTAGCACGGTTGCTTCGTCAACCGTCAGTACACCGACATCGCGTGCGAAGCAGAGGTGATACTCAGTCTCCCTCGCTGAGCCGAGCGCGAGTCCGATGAACCGGGCGAACTCCGCTTCGGACAGATGCGACGAGCCCTCGACGAGATTCGCGGCGACCGACTCCGAAGCGCGTCGAAGCTGCCGCTGGGGCCAGTAGTCAGGCCAGCGAGCGCTGGCGCGAAAGCAGTCGATCGCAAGCGCATGCGCTTCTTTCCACACGATAAGTCGTTCGTAGGGAAGCATGCTCGCAGGGTGGGTGAGGTCACTGCGGAGTTCGTCACCGAATGTCCGCGCTCGGGAGCGCCGAATTGCGTCTCCCACCAGCCACCAGCCACCAGCCATCAGCCACCAGCCACCAGCCATCAGCCACCAGCCACCAGCCATTTCCCGAAGATATCCCGAATCGCTATATTCGAGCGTGACCGCTTTCGACCTCCAAGCCCCCTTCGAGCCCGCCGGCGACCAGCCCCGCGCGATCGCCGAGCTGACCGCCGGCATCGCGCGTGGTGACCTCTTCCAGACGCTCCTGGGCGTCACCGGCTCGGGGAAGACGATGACGATCGCCAACGTCATCCGGAATCTCGGCAAGCCGACGCTCGTCCTCTCGCACAACAAGACCCTCGCCGCCCAGCTCTACGGCGAGCTCAAGTCGTTCTTCCCGAACAACGCCGTCGAGTACTTCATCTCGTACTACGACTACTACCAGCCGGAAGCGTACGTCCCCACGAGCGACACCTACATCGAGAAGGACGCGTCGATCAACGAGGACATCGACCGGCTGCGCCTGCGGGCAACGTCGTCGCTCATGGAACGAGACGACGTCATCATCGTCGCCACGGTCTCGGCGATCTACGGCCTCGGCGACCCGGTGCAGTACCGCGAGCAGATGGTGCACCTCGAGGTCGGGCAGAAGGTCGCGCGCGACGAAATCCTCCGCGGCCTCGTGCGGATCCAGTACGGCCGCAACGACGTCGCCTTCGAGCGCGGCACGTTCCGCGTGCGCGGCGACACGGTCGAGATCTTCCCGGCGTACGAGGAGCAGGCGGTGCGCGTGGAAATGTGGGGCGACGTGATCGAGCGCATCTCGAAGATCAACCCGATGACCGGCGAGACCGTCACCCCGCTCACGCGTTCGGCCATCTATCCGGCCAAGCACTTCGTCACGTCGCGCCCCCTGCTCGAGCGCGCCATCAAGCTCATCCAGGAGGAATTGCGCGAGCGCCTGGCCGTGCTGCGCGAGGCGGGGAAGCTGCTCGAGGCGCAGCGCCTCGAGTCGCGCACCCACTTCGACATCGAGATGCTGCTGGAGATCGGCACCTGCGCCGGCATCGAGAACTACTCGCGGCACCTGTCCACGCGCGGCGCCGGCGAGCGTCCGGCGGTGCTCTTCGATTATTTCCCGGCCGATTTCCTCGTCGTCATCGACGAGTCGCACGTCACCCTGCCGCAAATTGGCGGGATGTTCAACGGCGACCGCTCGCGCAAGACGACGCTGGTGGACTACGGCTTCCGCCTGCCGAGCGCGCTCGACAACCGCCCGCTGATGTTCGACGAGTTCCTGACGCTGACGCCGCGCGCGATCTTCGTCTCGGCGACGCCGTCCGATCTCGAACTCCAGTTGTCGCAGGGTGTCGTCGTCGAGCAGATCATTCGTCCCACCGGGCTGGTCGATCCGATGCTCGAGATCCGTCCCGTACTCGGGCAGGTCGACGACCTGCTGGGCGAGATCCGCATTCGCGAACGGAAGGGCGAGCGTGTGCTCGTGACGGTCCTCACCAAGCGGATGGCGGAGGACCTCACCGACTATTTGCAGCAGATGGGCGTGCGGGTGCGGTACATGCACGCGGACATTGATGCGATCGAGCGCATGGAAATCGTGCGCGGGCTGCGGCTCGGCGAGTTCGACGTGCTCGTGGGCATCAACCTCCTGCGCGAGGGACTCGACCTGCCCGAGGTCTCGCTGGTGGCGATCCTCGACGCCGACCAGGAGGGTTTCCTGCGATCCGACCGGTCCCTCATCCAGACCGTCGGGCGCGCCGCCCGCCATGTCGAGGGACGGGCGATCTTCTACGCCGGCCGCATCACCGGCTCGATGCAGCGCGCGATGGACGAGACCAACCGTCGCCGCGCGGTCCAGGAGGCGCACAACCGCGAGCACGGGATCGTGCCGCGCAGCGTGATCAAGAGCACGGAACAGATTCGCGTGCTCACGCGTGTCGCCGACGCGCGTGACGAGCGCGAGGGCCGCGAGAAGGAGCGTGAGGGCACGAAGAAGCAGCGCAAGGTCGCCGAGGCGGCGGCGCACTACAACACCAAGGACCTGCCGGGGCTGGTGACGAGGCTCGAGGAAGAGATGAAGCAGGCCGCCGGGGACCTCGACTTCGAGACGGCGGCACGGCTGCGCGACGAGCTGTTTGAGATCAAGACGGCGATGGGTGACCGCGGTGGCGGCGGCGCCGACGCCGCCGGCCGGCGGCGCCACGCGTCGTGGCGTCCGGGGCGATAGGGTGGCGACCCTTCTTCCTCCTGGCGCCCCGCACGGTGACCAGCTGATGAACCTCGAGGAACTCTTGGCGTTCGGCGCCGCGCTTGGCGAGGCGGCCACGCGCGCGGTCCCGTGCGTCGTCACGCTGAGCGGTGACCTCGGTACGGGGAAGACCACGCTGACCCGCGCGATCGGTCGCGGCTTCGGGGTGGAAGAGCCCGTGACGAGCCCGACATTCGCGCTGGTCCACGAATACCGCGCCCGCGAGCACCGCCGCTTCTTTCACCTCGACCTGTATCGCATCAACGGTCCGCACGAACTGGCCAACATCGGCTGGGAGGCGTTGCTCGGCGAGCAGGCGCTGGTGGTCATCGAGTGGCCCGACCGGGCGGGGGCGCTGCTGCCCGACGATGCGCTCGCCATCACGCTCTTCCACGTCGACGACGACGAGTCGCGCCGGCGGGTGTGCTGGTGAACGCGCCGGGACTGACGCTCGCGCTCGACGCATCCACCTACCTCGGTACGGTGGCGGTGCTGCGTGATGGCGCCGTCGTCGCCGTGCGCGAGGTGGCCATGCGCGGGGAGCACGAGGAGCGATTGATGCCCGCCGTGCTCGCCGCGCTCGCCGAAGCCCGTGCGGTGCCCGCCGACGTCGCGCGCGTTGTCTGTGGCGCCGGGCCCGGAGCATTCACGTCACTGCGCATTGCCGCGGGCATCGCCAAGGGAATCGCGCAGGGCGCGGGCGTGCCGCTGTTCGCCGTCTCGTCGCTGGCGCTCGTAGTGGCCGGGGCCGCCCCGGGGTTGCCACCCGGGCGTTACGTCGCCACGCTCGACGCCATGCGTGGCGAGCGGTATGCGCAGGCCGTTGTACTGCTTGCGGACGGCACGGTGCGCGCTGACGGCGAGCAGTCGCTGGCGACGGCTGGACAGCTGGCGTCGGCCGGCGCCAGCGTGGTGGGGCCGCTCGAACCGACGCCACTGTTCCCGCACGCGCGCGGCGTGGCGGCGATGCTCGCGGCCTGCCTTGCCGGGGGACCCGTGGACCTCGACGCCTGGGAGCCGTCGTACGGCAGGCTCGCCGAGGCGCAGGTGAAATGGGAGGCGGCCCACGGGCGGCCGCTGGCCGGCGGCTGATGGCCATCGTTCGCCATGCCCTGCCGCTCGACCTGGCGGCCGTCGAGGTCATCGAACGCGCGTCGTTCAGCGACCCGTGGTCACTGCAGAGCTTTCGCCATTCGCTCTCGCGCACGTTCGTGCGCATCAACGTCGCCGAGGAGGACGGCATGGTGGCCGGCTACTCGGTGCTGTGGATGGCGGGCGAGGAGTGCGAGTTGGCGAACCTGGCCGTCGATCCTGCACGCCGCGGGTCGGGGTTCGGGACGCTGCTGCTCGACGCCGCAATGCTGGAGGCGCACGCCGAGGGCTCGCTGGTGATGTTCCTCGAGGTGCGCGCTTCCAATGAGGTGGCCAAGGGGATGTATGCGCGCCGGGGGTTCCACGAGGTCGGGCGGCGCAAGGCGTACTACCGGAATCCGGACGAGGACGCGCTGGTGCTGCGGCGCGACCTCGGATGAGTGCAGTACGACGCGCCGGTTGGCGTCCGATTGGTTGTGGCCCGCAGGGCGGGTATCTTTACCATCAACGACGACGTACGGACTTCATACAACAGGAGGAGTTGTGAGCCGCAGCTTGAACAAGGTGACCCTGATTGGTAACCTGGGGGCCGATCCGGAAATCCGGACGACGTCGAACGGCAGCAAGGTGGCTTCGTTCTCCCTCGCCACGAGTCGCTCGTGGGGCGGGCAGGGGGGAAGCGAGAAGCAGGAGAAGACCGAGTGGCACAAGTGTGTCGCGTGGAATTCCAAGGGGCCCGGCACCGGACTGGCCGACATCATCGAGCGCTACTGCAAGAAGGGCGAGAAGCTCTACGTCGAGGGGCGCATCGAGTATCGGCAGTATCAGGACAAGGAAAACCAGACGAAGTACGTGACCGAGATCAACGTCCGGGAGATCATGCTGCTTGGCGGCAAGGGCGGCGGCGACTTCGACGGCGGCAATGCCCCGTCGCGTTCTCGGGCGCCGGCCAAGAGCAGCGGCGCCGGCAGCAGCGAGCCCTCGGGCGACTTCGAGGAGTTCCCGGGTGGGCTCGAGGCGGAAGACGATTTGCCGTTCTGATGAGAGTGGATAGGTGATAGTCGATGGACGATAGACGGCCCGCTCCGAACCATCCGAGCGGGCCCTCTATCGTCCATCGACTATCACCTATCAACTTTCCTGTCACCTTCAGGTGACCAGAATCGTCTCCCTCACGGTACTCCCCGTCCGTGGCCCGCCTTGAGCGGGGTTGCGGGCGTCGCCATGCTTCCTCAAGACTTCCGTCGACCGGACCCGTCCATGGCCCGACTTCGCGCAACGCTTCTCGCCTCTGCCATCCTCGGCGCCGCTCCCTTCCTCGGGGCGCAGCAGCCCGTCACGCAGCCGCCCAAGCCGCCTGCCGATTCGGCGATGCCCGCCACGCACGTCGTCAAGCGTGGCGACACGCTGTGGGACCTCGCCAAGCAGTATCTCGGCGATGCCTACCTGTGGCCCGAGATCTACCGGCTGAACACGGCCGTGATCGAGGATCCGCACTGGATCTATCCCGGCGAGACGCTCAGGCTGCCAGCGGGCGTCGTCACATCGGGTGGTCCCGACGCTGCGGCCGCCCCGGGCGCTCCGTTCGACCCGAGTTCGACGACCGTCTTTGATCCCCGCCGCTATCGCCGCACGCGTGGTACGAGACAGACCGTCACCCTGCAGGCTTCGCACCAGGCCGTGCGGCCAGGCGAGTATCTCGCGGCACCCTTTGTCTGGACCGTGGGTGGCCCCGCGGGCGCCGGTCGGGTTCGCTCGACCGCGGCGTCGCAGATCATTGTGCCGCAACTCGAGCAGCGTGTCTTCCAGTCGCAGGAGCCGA
The DNA here is from genome assembly GCA_038041995.1 of Gemmatimonadota bacterium. Taxonomy (GTDB): domain Bacteria; phylum Gemmatimonadota; class Gemmatimonadetes; order Gemmatimonadales; family Gemmatimonadaceae; genus PNKL01. Next base: position 5,620 of record JBBTFF010000003.1, read on the forward strand.
TCTTCATCACCCTCCCGGCCGGCAGCGCGCGCACCAACGGCCAGCGCTTCCTGGCGTATACGCTCGGCCCGGTGCTTCCCGGCCAGGGTCAGATTGTCATTCCCACCGCGGTCATTCAGCTCGCGAACGACGCGGGCGTGGGGGACGCGCGGGCGGTGATCGTCGATCGCTTCGGCGAAGTGCTCGAGGGTCAGGGCGTCATCCCTATGGACACCGTGCCGTCCCGTCCCGACGAGTTTCCGGCGCGCGTCGAGTTTGGCACTGCGACCAAGGTGGCGTGGATCGTGGACCGGCCGGTCATCGCGCAGATGGGGAGCTACCTGATTCTCTCGTCCTCGGCGAAGGACGGTTTCATGCCCGGTGACCAGGTGACGCTGCTCGCCCCGCTGGGAGAAGGCGCGAACGGCGCAGTGCGCACCCCGGAGGATGCCGCTGTCTTGCAGGTGCTGCGGGTGACGCCGTACGGCGTCTCGGCGATCATCCTGCGCCGCTCGCCGGCGGATATCACGGTGGGCATGCCCGGGCGAATCACGGCGAAGATGCCCTGAGTGCGGGCCTTACTCCGACCCGCGGGTTAGTTTTCGGCCATGTCACCACGCGCCCTGCTCACCGGAGGCGCGGGCTTCATCGGCTCGCACGTCGCCGACGCCTTGATCGCTCGCGGATTCCACGTCGTCGTGCTCGACGACCTCTCCACCGGCCGGCGGGCCAACGTGCCGGCGGGCGCCGAGTTCGCCCAGTTGGACGCCCGCTCGCCTGCGGCGGCGGCGCTCGTGCGGGAGGGCGGCTTTGACGTCGTCCTGCACCACGCCGCGCAAATCGACGTCCGGCGCAGCGTCACCGACCCGACCCACGACGCGTCGATCAACATCCTTGGCGCGCTGAACCTGCTCGAGGCGGTGCGCGCCGCACCCCGGCATCCGCGATTCGTCTTTGCCTCGACCGGCGGCGCGATCTACGGCGACTTCGTCACGCCGCCGAACGCCGAGGACTTTCCGAAGGACCCCGAATCGCCCTACGGCATCGCCAAGCTCGCTGTCGAGCACTACCTGGCATACTACGGGCGGTTGCACGGCATCGAGGGCGTGGTGCTGCGCTACGCCAACGTGTACGGACCGCGGCAGGATCCGCACGGCGAGGCGGGCGTGGTGGCCATCTTCTGCAATCGCATCCTCGACGGACGCTCGCTCACGATCTTCGGCGACGGGCGGCAGACGCGCGACTACGTGTTCGTCGGCGACGTGGCCCTGGCCAACGTGGCGGCGGCGACGGCCCTGCTGCCTGCTGCCGGTCGCCTCGATGAACGCGCCATGAACATCGGCACGGGCGTCGAGACCGACGTGCTGACGCTCGCCGAGACCCTGCGTCGCGTGAGCGGACGCCAGGCGACCATCGAGTTCGCGCCGGCCCGTCCCGGGGAACAGCTGCGCTCCGCCGTGCGTATCGACAAGGCGCAGCGCGTCCTTGGCTGGACGCCGCAGTACTCGCTCGACGAAGGACTTAAGGAGACGTTCGAGTACTTCGCCGCACTGCGCAGCTAGCGGCTAACGGCCAACCGCCAGCCACCAGCCGCCAGCCACCAGCCGCCA
>JBBTFF010000004.1:0-18364 GCA_038041995.1 Gemmatimonadota bacterium
TCTCGACAGCACCGAGTGATTTCATCGAAACGCCTCCTTTTTCAGCATCCTGCTAGGCCATGTACGCCCTTGCCATCCTGACTTATCGCGCACCACTCGAAGTTGTCGAAACGGCCACCGAGGCGCATCGCGCCTACTTGCGCCAGCTCAAGGCCGACGGCACGCTCGTGGCCTCGGGACCGTTCAATCCACGCACGGGCGGTGCGTTCCTGTTGCGTGTTCCCGACGAGTCGGCCGCGGCGGCGCTTGATGCCGTGCGTGACGGCGACCCGTTCTTCAGGCAGGGCATCGCCAACTACCAGCTGCTGCAGTGGAATCCCGTGATCGGTCGGGAAGGGCTCGATGCATTGTAAGGCATCACCGCCCGCAGCCCCTGGGATCCACTGTTGACGGCCGTACCCGTTCGGAGTTCGCCACGCGTCACGAGCGCTGCCATCTTACTGGTGGTCCTGCTGCTCGGGGGCTTCGTCCTCGCGCGTGAGCTCGACCGAGGATGGGTTCCCCACGACGAAGGAGCCTTGGGCCAGTCAGCCGAGCGCGTGCTGCATGGGGAGGTGCCTCACCGGGACTTCGACGAGATTTACACGGGCTTGTTGAGTTACGTCAACGCCATCGCATTTCGGTTCGGAGGCATCCGAGCGAACACGCTCCGCATTCCGCTCTTCCTGTTTGCGCTCACATGGCTCGCCGCGCTGTACCGCATCGCGCGCCGTTTCATCCCGCCGATCGGAGCCGGGATTGTTGCACTCGCCTGTTTCATGTACTCGGTGCCGAACTACCGGGCCGCCGTGCCGTCGTGGTACATACTCTTCTTCGCGACATTCGGCACGCTCGCCCTCGTGCGCTGGCACGAGACGCGCCACCGCCGGTGGCTGCTGGTTGCCGGCGCAGCTGGCGGCGTGGCCATTCTGTTCAAGCTCTCTGGCGTCTTCTACACGCTGGGCGGCGTGCTCGCGCTGGTGGCGGCAAGCACGACGCCCGCGCACGTCCATCCGACGAGCCTCTCGCTTCGGCACGTGCACTGGATGATCAGCCTTGTCCTGCTCGGGACCGTGCTCGTCCTCGCCGGCATCGTGGCTGGTGCGGGCGGCAATGCGCTGTTCCGTTTCGTCGTTCCCTTTAGCCTGGTCGCCTCGGCCGCCATCGTCAGGGAATGGAACTCCGGCGGAGACTCCGGCAGCGAGCGCCTGCGGGCGCTCGCCTCTACCCTCGGACCTTTCCTGATCGGCGTCGGTATTCCTCTCGCCTGTTTCTTCTTGCCCTTCGTGGTTGCCGGTGGGGGAACGCAACTGCTGCTGGGAACGTTCGTCACACCGTTCCGTCGACTCGAGAGCGCATCGATGCAGCCGCCGCCACCCAACGCGCTGTTGTGGTCACTGCCCGTTGTCTGGACGCTGTGGCCAAGGCGCGTCAGCGGAAGCACAAGACTCACCACGAGCATTGCCATCTTCTGGTTTGGCGTCGTCATCGCCAGTTCCGGCGTGAGTCATCGATACTACCAGGCGGGTTTGCTGGCCGCCTGGAGCATTCCGGTCCTGGTCGCGCTGGCGGTGGCTTTGATGTCGCTGGCGTCCCGGACGGGCCACCAAAACCTGCAGCACCGCGAGACCGCTCTGACGATTGGCATAGTCGCAATGTGCAGCTTGCTCGTTGAATTTCCGTTTGCAGCCCCGATCTACACGTTGTACGCCCTGCCGATGGCTATGCTTGCACTTGCCTGCATTGTTCGCGCCTGGGGACGCACACCAGTGCGATCCCAGATGATCGTTGCGCTGTTCTTTCTCGTCTTCGCCTACGTTCGACTCATCCCGGGCACGATCTGGTCCCTTGGCACGCGTTTTCTCCCCCATCAGGAAACGACCGCCCTCACGCTCCCTCGAGCTAGCCTGCGGGTGCTGCCTGAAGACGCCTTCATGTATGATTCGCTGATTTCCTTCGTGCAAAGCAAGGCGACCGGACGAACGATGTGGGCCGGGCCGGATGCCCCCGAGGTTTACTTCCTGAGCGGGATACAGAACCGCACGCGCACGCTCTTCGAGTTTCTCGATCGCTCCCCCGAGGCGGCACTTCCGCTCTTGCCGCGCCTCGACCGCCTCGGTGCTTCGCTGGTCGTGCTCAAGCTCGAGCCCGAGTTCTCCCCGCATCCATCACCCACAACGATCGCCACCCTGCGGGCGGCATATCCGAATTCGACGGAGCTGCCAGGATTTCTGGTGCTCTGGCGCTGACCGACGCCGTGCGCTCCACGCGGCGTAGAGATTCTCGACTACCCGTCGTCTGTTGTCGTTCGACGGCCGTCAGCACAAATGCACCGCCATCGCCTTGAACGACGCGGTCACGGTAGCGCCAACCGTCAGCCCGAGTTCCTTGGCCGAGCGCGTGGTGAGTGACGCCACCAGCGGCACGCCGGTGATGTCGACGGTCACGCGGGTGAGCGCGCCCAGTGTGGCCAGCTCCGTCACGACCCCGCGGAACCGGTTGCGCGCCGAGCCGTCGGGCGGCACGAGCGACAACACGATCTCCTCGGCGCGGATCACCGCGTAGCCGGCTCCGGCCGGGAAGTCGCCGACGACATACAGCGTCAACGGTCCAGAGGCGAATTCCATGGCCCGATAGCCGTGCGCGATGGGCGCCGGATCTCCCTCCAGCCAGTCTGGCGCGCGCTCGTCAAGAATGTGCGTCGTGCCGGCCAGCACGTTCTCGGCGCCCAGGAACTCCGCGATGTAAGGCGATGCCGGCCGGCGAAACACCTCTTCCGGGGTGCCGGACTGCAGTGCGCGCCCGTCATCGAGCAGGATCGCGACATCGCCGAGCAATCCCGCTTCGGTGAAGTCATGCGTCACCTGCAGCGTGGTAAGACCCCACTCGCGGTGCAGCGCGCGCACCTCGCGGCGCACGACAGTGCGCCGGCGCGGATCGAGCGCGCTGAACGGCTCGTCCAGCAGGACCGTCGATGGTCGGCGCGCAAAAGCGCGCGCCAGCGCGACCAGCTGCCGTTCCCCTCCCGACAACGAGCGCACCGGTCGCCCGGTCAGCGCGTCGGCGCCGAACCGTCGCGCCACCAGTTCCGCAACCTCCGGCGACGCCGCACCGTACGCGATATTCTGGGCGACGCTGAGATGAGGGAAAAGGAATGCATGCTGGTACACAAGTCCAATGCTGCGTGCTTCGGGCACCAGCGACGTGGCGTCACGTCCGTGAAGCCACAGCGTTCCCGACGTCACGGGCACGATACCGGCAATCGTCTCCAGCAATGTCGTCTTGCCCGAGCCGGCAGGGCCGATGACCACGCCGTACTCTCCGGCCGGCACGACGAACGATACGTCGGCAAGGCGAAAGCTCCCGTGACGCGCGCTCAACGCACGGCAGTCAATCATGACCGCGCTCCGTCGTCGGCGCCCCGCAGCGTGCGCAGGGCGATCAGCGGGATGAGCGCCAGCATGGCCAGCACAGCCGCCACGGGCAGCGCCTCGCGCAGGCCGAAGCTGGTGAAGCGGTCGTAGCTGAGCACGCTCGCCACCTTCGGATTGTACGTCAGTATGACGATGGCACCGAACTCGCTGACGGCGCGCGCCCACATCACCACGGCCGATGCGACGAGGCCCCGACGCGACAGCGGCAGCGTCACGCGCACGAACGCGCGCAGCGGCGAATCGCCCAGGGTGCGCGCTACCGCTTCGAAGCGTGGCTCGACGCGCGCGAACGCCTCGCGCGCGCCGCTGATGAACAGCGGCGCGGCCACGAAGAGCATGGCGGCAACGATGCCGAGCGGCGTCCCTACCACGCGCAGGCCGACCGCCAGCAGCCCACCGCCCACTGCCGACTCCCGGCCGAGCAACAGCAGCAATGCGATGCCCGCCACCGGATGAGGAATGAGCAACGGCAGGTCGAGTACGGCGGCCAGCACCGCACGGCCGCGGAACTCACGGCGCGCCAGCACCCAGGCGAGCGGCGTCCCGCCGAGCACACCGAGCAGCGTCGCCGTGGTGGCGGTGACGGCCGTGAGCCCCAGCGCCTGTCTCAGTTCGGCATCGCTGAAGAGCTGGCGCGCACCGTCCAGGCCACCAGCGCCAATGAGCTTGCCAATGGGCACCGCAAGGAACAGCAACAGCAGTGAGCTGGCCAGCGCGGCCAGCACGGCGACGATGCGCTGCGCACCGCGCGCGGGTTCGGCGGTCGGCCCGGGCGTCACTTGGCGAGACCCGCCGGCGCCCCGGTACCTACCACGCTCACCGTGTCGAGCGCGGCGAGCCCTTCGGCGCGCAACACACGCTGGCCGTCCGCCGAAGTGAGCCAGCGAGCGAAGCGCTCGGCAACTTCGCGGTGCGGGGCCAGCCTCGGTACCGAGAACGCGTAGACAATCGGGCGACCGCGAAAGGTCACCGAATCGGTACCCTTGCCCCGCACCTTCACGCTGGCCGTGGCGTAGAACACAGAATCGACCGGAGACGAAAGATCGATGGCATCGGGTAGCTGCACGTACTTCAATCCCTGCGCCTTGGCGATCGATTCATACGACCAGATGTAGTCGAACTCGCCCGCCTCCAGGAGCCCGATCAGGTCGGCCTCCTTGGGGCGCATGTTCCGGTCTGGCATCGCCCGGAGCAGCCGCGTGGCCAGTCCCGGTTGCCCATAGTGCCGCTCGGCGAGCTGGAGCACGAGCAGGGTGCGATAGCCGTTGGGATCGAGTTGCGGATCGCTGCGCCCGGTCTCGACGCCGTCACGCACCAGCACCGTCCACCAGTTGTCGGGCGAGATCTCGGCGGCAAAGCGCGAACGCGGGGTGTAGGCCAGCACCATGTGGTTGCGCGCGAACCGCGCGTACCACGAGACATGCGTCGGCATTAGTAGTTGCGGAAAGACCTCTTCGTCGGCCAGCGCGAGGATGTCCGGCACCTTGCCCAGCTCGGTGACCTTGCGCGCCGTCTCCAGCGACCCGGCGCTCTCCTGCTGCACCTCGACCCTTTCGCGCGCCGCGAACGAGTCGAGCGCGGCCTTCAATGGACGGGCGAGTGACCCCGCATTGAAGATCACGAGCACGCGCGATCCGGCCTGCTCATTGCGCGAGCCGCTGCACGCCGCAGCCAGTACGGCCGCTACGAGGAGAATCCGCTGCATTGTCACCCGCGTAGTGTCACTCATTGGTTCCCCTGCCTCAACCCCTTCGCGCTCCTCTGCCTCAACCCCTTCCCGGTTTCTCGCCCTCAACCCATCCCCCCGGTCGTCAGCCGCGTCCCTATATTTGCGCCACCACCAACCACTCCCCCATGGCTGATCTTGCCCTCGAAATTCGGGGGATCACCAAGCGGTTCGCCGCCCACCTGGCGGTAAGCGAGCTCTCGCTGGCCGTCCCTCGCGGTGCCGTGTATGGCCTTCTCGGGCCCAACGGCGCCGGCAAGACGACGACCATCCGCATGATCCTCAACGTGATCGCCCCCGACTCGGGGACCATCACCGTGCTCGGCTCGCCCAACACCTCGCCCGGCCTGCTCGACCGCCTGGGCTACCTCCCCGAGGAGCGCGGCCTCTACAAGAAGATGCAGGTGCGCCGCCTCCTGCGCTTCCTCGCCGAGCTCAAGGGCGTCGACGCCCGCACGGCCGATGCGCGCATCGACGAGTGGCTGGACCGCCTCTCCCTGCGCACCGCGGAGAAGGACTGGGGAAACGCCAAGGTCGACGAACTCTCCCGCGGCATGCAGCAGAAGGTGCAGTTCATCGGCACCCTCCTGCACGACCCGGATGTCGTGATCCTCGACGAACCGTTCAGCGGACTCGACCCGATCAACTCGCAGGCGCTCAAGGACACCGTGGTGGACCTCAAGCGCCGGGGCAGGACGGTGCTCTTCTCCACCCACCTGATGGACAACGCCGAGCGCCTCTGCGACTCGGTGTGCATCATCGCCCGCGGCGAAAAGGTGCTCGACGGCACGGTGTCCGGCGTGAAGTCGGAGCACCACAAGCGCAACATCGCGCTGTCGCTGGGCGGCGAGACCTCTGGCGAGGTATCGGCCATCCTCGCTGATCGTTCGCAGGTGGCGCGCATGGACGACTCCAACCGCTTCTTCGAAATCGAGATGGCACCAGGGGGCGACCCGCAACTGCTGCTGCAGCGCCTCGTGGCGGCCGGCGCCGCCGTGCACCGCTTCGAACTGATCCAGCCGTCCCTTCACCAGATCTTCCTCGAGAGGGTCGGTGCGGTGGGCGTCGAGGAGGGAATGTCCGGTCATGGCTAAGCTCTGGACGGTCATCAAGCGCGAGTTCATCGAACGCGTGCGCAACAAGTGGTTCGTCGTCGTCACCATCTTCGGCCCGGTCTTCTTCGGCGTCATCATGGTGCTCCCCGGCTACCTGTCGGTGAAGGGCATGAAGAGCGCGCGCGTCGCCGACATCCGGATCATCGACGCCACTGGCACGGGTCTGGGTGATCGCGTGGCCGCCCGTCTCGGCGGCGGCGTCACGGGCCAGTCCGGTGGCGGCGCCGCGGGCGAGGCCACCGGCACGCAGGTGCTGGTCGTGGAGCCGGCCAAGCTGGCCGACGCCGAGTCGCTGGCGACCAGGGATGTGATGGCCAAGACCCGCCGCGGTTATCTGGTGCTCGACTCGCTGACGATCAGCGCGCACAAGGCACACTACGCCGGGCGCAACGCCTCGTCGCTCAACGAACTGCAGATCATCGAGAACGCCCTGCGCTCGGCGATCCTCGGGCAGCGGCTCGAACGCGAGGGACTCGACCCCAAGCGGGTGGAGGCACTCACCCGGGTGCGGGTGGACATGGCTTCCGAACGCATCACCGACAAGGGGCGCGGCGGTTCGGGGCTTGGAAGCGCGATCTTCGGTTTCCTGATCGCCTTCCTGTTGTACATGATGATCGTGCTGTACGGGCAGATGATCCTCCGCGGCGTCCTCGAGGAAAAGACGACGCGCGTGGCGGAAGTCATCGTGTCGTCGGTGTCGACCGACATCCTGCTCGCCGGCAAGGTCATTGGTGTCGGTGCGGTCGGCCTGTTCCAGCAGCTGGTCTGGCTGGGGAGCGCAGCGGGGTTGTACCTGTTCCGCGAACAGATCTTCAGCAAGCTCGGGATGCCGACCATGCCGGCGATGCCGCTGCCGAAGGTGCCGGCGGAGCTGATCGTGGCCCTGGTGCTCTTCTTCATCCTGGGGTATGGCCTGTACGCGGCCCTCTTTGCTGCCGTCGGGGCGATGGTGTCGAGCCAGGAGGACGCCAACCAGGCGGCGCAGCCCGTCATCATGCTGCTCGTGTTCAGCATCATCTTCGCCCAGCCGGTGATGCTCAACCCGACCAGCCGGCTGGCGGAGATCGTGAGCTGGGTTCCCTTCTCGGCGCCGGTCATCATGCCCATGCGCATGGCCGTCATCCAGGTACCGTGGTACGAGCTCGCCGGCTCCCTGACCGGAGTCGCCATCACGTGTGCGCTCTGCGTCTGGTTGGCGGCGCGCATTTACCGGGTGGGACTGCTGATGTACGGCAAGCGGCCGAGCATGCGCGAGCTGGTGAGGTGGATCCGGCAGTCCTAGCGCGAGGGACAGCGCGGAGCGTACAGCAGCCGTACGCTGTACGCTCTACGCTGTAAGCCGTCCGCTTACCGAACGCCCCGGGTGGCCTCGATCAGCGCTTCCATGTGCCCCAGGTAGCGTTCCAGCGCGCGCTTGCCGGCCGTGGTCAGGCGATACTCGCTCTTGGGCACGCGCCCGTCGAACCCCTTTTGGCACTGCACGTAGCCCCCGATTTCGAGTTTGCGTGCGTGTACGCTCAGGTTGCCGTCCGTCAGCGCCAGCAGCTCGCGCAGTTCGGTGAAGCTCAGGCGGTCGTTGACGGCCAGGGCGCTGATGATACCCAGGCGCACGCGGTCGTGAATCAGCTTGTCGAGCGCGGTGGATACCGGCTCGCCACCGAGCACCGGCACCAGCGCCGGCGCGACCGACGCCCGTGTCTTGACGCCGCGATTCGCGGCGGAGGAGGAGACCTTAGCCACCGTGGTACCTCGCGATGAAGAAGCCGAACAGCAGGTGCAACGCGCCGAAGCCGGCGCCCAGCAGCCAGATGTGCGTGGCCGCCGGCAGGAAGAGCGCCGCCGCCCCGATGGCAACGAGGAGCGCGCCGAAGATCGGCACGGCGCGCACGGAGAAGGCGCCGCCCGACACCACGGCGGCGCCGTAGCAGGTGAGCCACGCGCCGGGGAGGAGGTTCCACGCCGAGGCGCGCACGAGGGCCGCAGTGAGCAGTGCGCCGGCGACGAGCGCCGGCACGAAGGCCAGCGCGAAGGTGCGCGCGGGTCCTGTTTTCAGCGATTGTCCGGAACGCCGTGCCTTGCGGGCCATGGCGATGAGCACCAGCGGGATGGCGACGGCGGCCGCTCCCAGCCAGAGCGCGAGACGCTGTTCCGGCGTGGCGGTGCGCGGCGTGAGAACGGCCGCGGTGCTGCCGAGCACCCCCGAGACGATCATCCCGGCGCCCGAGACCGAGGTGAAGCGCCCCGCGCGGACCATGGTGTCGCGAATGAACGCGAGCTGGTCGGCGGCGTGATCGGCGAGGGCCGACGGACGGTCAGGAGTGAGAGGGCGCATGGGCTTTGTGAAACAAAGATGATAGTGGATAGTAGGGAGTTGATAGCCGGGTGTACAGGCCGACCATCAACTATCCGCTATCCTCTATCAACTATCGTCCAGAATACAAGAAGGACCGGCTCCCGGAAGCCGGTCCTCTTGTACGTGCGCGGCGTGAGTCGCGCGCGATTGCCAACTCATTGTTTCGAATTGGTAACTGAAAAGGTATAATCACACCCGCAATTCGCGCCAGAGTTTTTCAAAACTTTCTTAGGCCGTCGCGCCAGCCGCGCAGTGCTTGTCGAATGCGTGCGTCAGGTCCTGCGCGATCTCGTCGGCGGTGCGTCCCTCGATCTGATGGCGCTCGAGCATCGTGACCAGCCGGCCGTCCTTCAGCAACGCGATCGACGGCGAAGAGGGCGCATAGCCCGTGAAGAAGCCGCGCGCCGCCTTGGTGGCGTCGATGTCCTGCCCGGCAAACACGGAGAAGAGGTGCTCGGGTTTCACGCCATGCAGCAGCGCCGACGCCACAGCCGGGCGCGCGTTGCGGGCAGCGCAGCCGCAGACCGAGTTCACCACGACCAGTGCCGTGCCCTTGGCATTGCCCAGCGACTCGGCAACTTCGGCCGCCGTGCGCAGCTCCTGCACGCCCAGTCGGGTCAACTCGGCGCGCATCGGCGCAACCATCGGTTCGGGGTAAATCATTGGGAAAGTTCCTTGTACGAGGGGGGTCTGCGTCTTGTGCCTATCGGGCCAATGTCAGGATTGCCGCTTGCGGCACCACGAGGAACCGCTCGTCGTCGAAGGTGATTTCCACGGCGGCCTTGCGAAAGAACAGGGCATAGTCGCCGACCCTGGCCTGCATCGGCACGTGTTTCGCGTCGCGATTCGCCGTTATGCGCCAAGGTTCGTCGAGGTGGTCCTCGACCACCGGCAGGGGCTGCCCGGGACCGACAGCCACGATCGTCCCCCCCTGTACCGCCTGTCCCTCGACCGCCGTGGCTGGAAGGTACAGGCCAACCTTGGTGCGCTCGTCGCCTTCCTCGACGCGGATCAGCACCCGATCTCCAACCACGATCAGTTCTTTCTTCTTCTTCACGGACATGGTTCGGCAGTCGATGAACGATGCAGGCAATCTAGCGGGTTGGGCAGGCGAGTTGGGAGGTTTGAGGTCTCTCACGGAGACCGGAGGAGACATCGCCACGCCAAAGCGTCCTGCCTACTTCACCAGCCAGAGCTTCTTCTGTTGCCCCTTGGCCCAGCGCGGCGTCCCGTCGGTGCCGATCATCATGTCTTCCTCGAGCGCCATCCGCACGGCCTGCCCGTTCCACTCGGGCACGGGCGTGGTGGCTTGCAGTTCGATGGAGTACCACATGTTGGCGATCACCTTCGCGTCGCCACGCCCCGGCACGCCCTCCTGGTAGTCCCACAGGCCGATCAGCGGACCGGAACCATGGCCGTGCATCCCGATCGGATGCGAGTAGATGGTGCCCACGATGCCCTTGGCCTTCATCGTCGCGCGCGCCGCCGCCAGGATCTCGTTGCCCGTGCGCCCCGGGCGAATTTCGGCCATCAACAGATCCTGAAGCGCATTCCCGTTGGCCAGCGCCTGCCTGAGTCCAGCCGGCGCGTCCTTCTCGCCCGACTTCAGCACGTACGCCATGTGCTGCGTGTCGGTGTTCATCCGCAGAGCGGTGATTCCCACGTCGCAGTGCAGCACATCCCCCCTCTGGATGACTGGATCTGCGCCCAGCTGCTCCTCGGTCATCCCCAGACGCTGCACCTCGATGCTCGGCTGGAACCACGTTCCCAGTCCGAGGTCATTCACGCGCTGGCGCCACCACCACACGAGGTCGCTCGTTCGCGTCTTCCCGGGGATGATCGCCTTGCTCGAGTACATCTCGCCGATGAGCTCCCAGACGAGCTGCTGGAGCTGCCCGTAGAACGCCTCCTCGTCGGCCACGCGTGACGCGATGAACTGCAGCGGCAGTTCCTCGGCGGGCTTCAAGCGGGCCGTCCAGCGGCTGCCGAGCGCCTCGGACATCCCCAAGAACTCGCCGTGCGTCAGGCCATCGGTAAAGGCGAAGACGCGTGAATAGTCGATGCCGATCACGCGGGGATTCCGTTCATCCACTACCTGCTTGAGGACACTCCATTGCTCGTCGCCCCACAGCTCGGCTTGCTGGCCACCGACGGCGGCCTCCACCGGCTTGCCGGAGCGCCGAGCCTCGAACACCCCGCCCTGCGAACTGCCGCCAAGCGCTATGCGCTCCACGCATGAGCCGTCACCCGGATCGGTGCGCCCCGACGACGAGCACTTGTCGAACAGCACGTAGATGGTGCGGCGGCGTGCTGCAAAGGTCGTGGGCGACACGAACGACGAGAACACCGGGTCCTCGTTGTACTCGCGCATCGGCACGATCCACATGTCGATGCCGTTGGCGCGCATCAGCGACGGCAGCACCGTCTTGAGGCGCGTCTCGAGCCAGCGCTGCTGCCGGCCAGCCTGCTCCCGCAGGGTTCCGAATGGGCGCGCGCGGTCGGCCAGCCGGCCGGCGGAGCGCTGGGCTTCGGCCGGCAGCGCAGTGGCAAGGGCGACTACAGCGAATGAAACACGCAGAAGACGCGTCATTGTGGTCCTGCGGGTGAAAGGTGACTCAGGCCGCTGGCGGCGCCGGCGGTTCCTCGACGATGCGGTGCGCCTCGGAGACCCGTTGTGCGGTGGACATCCGGTGCTCGCGTGCCAGCAGGAATCGGCGCACGATCGTGACGACCACGGCCAGCAGCAGCGTGAACGGGACGACGATGACCATGCGCCAGCCAAGCACCTGCGCGGCACCCGGCAACCAGTCGCTGAGCCCGGCGACGCCGCTGCCGATCTTTTCCAGTCCCATGGCGGTGAGCGCCAACGACATCAGGATCTCGGTGCCGGCTTCGAGCGCGGCGAACAACGGCGCGCGCCACCACCAGTGTCGCACCGTGTAGTTGGCCAGGTGCACCGTGAGCATCACCAGCAGCAGCACGGCCCCGATGACGATCGTCGACCCCACCCACAGCCAACTGTCCTGCGAACCGTGGGAGAAGACGTACGCGCGGTACAGGCGCATGGCGATGCCCGTGACGAGCGCCATCTCGGGCAGCGAATGGGAGAGTCGCCGGATCGCCGTCGGATCGTCGACGACCTCCCAGGCGATGGTCTTGCGGGGAAAGAACTCGGGCACAGTGGGAACTTACGGTGAACGACAGGTTGGCGAAACTGCAAACGAAGCCGTGAGCTGTACGCCGTACGCTATTCGCCGTCCACCAGCCACCAGCCACCAGCCACCAGCCACTCACTGTCGTTACCTCATCCGCTCCGCAAGCCACCTGAGGCTTTCCGCAACATGCTCCCGCCAGTACTTCCAGTCGTGTCCCCCGGGAAACTCGGCGTAGTCGAACGCGACGCCGCGCGCCCTCAGCTGGTCACGGAAGGCGCGGTTCCCGGCCACGAATGGATCGCTGGTTCCGCAGTCGGCCTTGAGCGCCGGCAGTTCGGCCCCGCGCGACTTCGCGCGGTCGAGCAGATGCGCGGGGTCGCGGGCAAACCAGGCGGCCGTGTCACGCCCGAACGCCGCCAGCATCGACTTCCCTTCCCCGCCAGCGCGGATGCGGCGCCAGGTGGAGTCCACCGAGCCCACTGGGCGGCTGAGCACGCCATCGGGCGCCCACTCCAGCGGCCAGACGACGCCCGAGTGCGATGCGGCCGCGGAAAAGAGCTGCGGATATTGAAGCGCCAGCATCATCGCCCCGAAGCCGCCCATGCTCAGCCCGGCAAGTCCGCGGTGCGCACGGTCGGCGCGCGTGCGGTACTTCCCGTCGACGAACCTCACCAGGTCGTAGGCGATGTAGTCGTCGTAGTGCGGCCACGGCACGCAAAACGAGTCGGCGTCACCGGCATACGCCGGGAGCGCGCGCCGGCAAGCAGGGACGTCGGGGAGGGAATTGAAGGTCATCCACCACGAGTCGTCGCCGTCGGGCATCACCACGATCATTTCGCGCATCCCGGCGGCCACCAGCGAATCCATGGTGGCATCCAGCCGCCCGGCCTTCACCCAGTTGGTCTCGTTGCCGGTGAGCCCGTGCAGGTAGTACGCCACGGGGAACCGCGTGCGCGATCCCTCGTACGAGGGCGGCAGGTAGACGACGACGTGCTTGTGCGTGCCCAGGGCATAGGACCAGAGGGAGTCGGTGACGATCGTACCGCGAGTCGGCACGATCTGACCTTCAAGCTGGCCGCACGCGACAAGGCAAGAACTCAGAGAAACGACGACCTGGAGTCTACGGTTCATTGCTGGTTTGAACTTGGAAGCTTCGCCAGTATCCGAGCCAGGACCTGGAGCGACCGCCACGCATCATCGCGGCTGTCATGCAGCGCCGGAGTCCTATGCATAACGGCGTTGCGCGCTTCGGCTAACCACTCGAGCTTCTTCACGTCTTCGACACTTAGATACTCCAGCGTTCTGGCATGCGCACGCATCCCGGAAGCGGAGCCAGAGCGTTTGGCTTCCGGAAGGGCATCTTCGACCGCCTGCTCACATGCAGCCGCGCACATCGCGACGGTTTCAGGGAAGAGGCCATGAATGTAGCAGCGTCCACAGCGCGCAAGGTACGAAGTTGTCAGGTTCGACTGCCTGTTCTGAACGAGAACCCCCATCAGCTGCATCGTTCGGCTGGCACTGTCGCGGGCCAGGTCGTGCGCGTCAAGAAGAAGATTCGCGACCAGTCCTCTCTTGGCCATCGTAATCGGCTCGCTTCGGGCATGCGTAACACGCCATGAGATGTCATGACGCCACGGAAGAGGGGGTTTCGGTTGAGTGGTCAGTTCGTCGAGATCCTCCTTGACCAGCTTGTAGAGATCATCAGCAAGCCCTTCGTGCCGCAAGACCTCCTTCAACAGTTCGATCCTCGCTGCGCGCTTTCTTTCTCGTTCTTCCTCCTCGCTTGATCGCGCATCCTCGACTTCGCTCAAGACTCCTTCCCACATTGCCAGCAGCGCCGTCCGCTGCGCATCCGATGTCAGGTTGCTGGCGACTTGCTGCACGGCGCTCAACCACCGAAGCCTCCCGTCGCGCAGGTGTTGGTCATCTTCGCCATCACTGAAGAAGATGTCAGCAAAGTGCGTCTCCACCTTCTCGCGCAACTCCTTCGTGAGCTCCCTAAACTCGCGCTCTTCACCCTCAATCCAGATGTCCTGAAGATCGGCGTCTTCGATCATCAATCTGCCTCCACGGCCATCCAGACCACCAACCGGATGTCCTCCTCATCGATGGGCGGCAGCGGCTCTGGTGCCTTCCATGGCTGGAACCCGCGTTCCTTCACGAACGCGGCGATCATCTTGGTCGTCGTCGCACCATCTGCCGTCTCTCGGCTGAACACCTTCCGGAGCGCGCGCTCATCGCGCATTCCGCGTGGCGCCTCCAATGACGCAACCAGGCGATCGCTCTCCTCCAGCGTCATCTCCTCAGGACGGTACTCCCGGACGTGCGCGGCCGCATCCCGGAACAGCGGTCGCACCTTGGGCTGCAGGTTCGCCGGGTCCGTGGCCCACGTCCATTCCACTTGAATGTGTGCCCGCGCTAACGCCCACGCCTCGTACGCACCCTCGTGCAGATCATCCGGCATCGCCCGCGGCGTGCCTGGCATGCACGTGATCCGGCGCAGGCAGCCCAAGGCGTCGCCGACGATCGCACTGTCGCGGTTCCACGGCACAAAACGCAGCAGCACCTTGTCGTCCACCTTGGCGCAGAAGAAGTGCCCGCGTTCCTTCCCTTGTCGCAGCCCCGAGCCTGCGGCACCCGGGAGCGCGCGAATCTGCGGTTCCAACCCCTGCTCGATCGCCTTGCGCAGCTCCTGCCGGTACTCCTCACCGGAGTGTGCCGTGGCCCCTTCGCCCCCCTGCTCGAAAATCGTGGCATCCTCCTGCCGCAGGCGCTCGATCTCCTCCAGCGAGTCGGCGAAGTTCATGTCCACGGTCGCCGCGCCCGGAATCACCTCAGAATCGAGGCCGACGCTCGCCGCTGCCTGGGCGAGCTTCTCGCGAATGCGCTTCTCCAGCTTGAGCAATTGATCCAGCTGGGCGTCGGGGAAGATGCACGTCATCCATACATCAGCGTGCGGGCTCCCGATGCGGTCAATGCGCCCGTGACGCTGGACCAGGCGCATGGGGTTCCACGGGAGATCGTAATTGATGATGCGCGCCGCCTGCTGGAGGTTGAGCCCCTCCGACAGCACGTCGGTGGTAATGAGGACGTCGAACTTGTCATCCTGATATCCGGCCGGTGCATCCGTCGACTTGGGCGCGAACCCGTAAATGGCCTCGTGCCGCCCCACACCGCCGGCTCCCTCCGTCCCGCGCACCTGAGCAATGCGCCCACGATACACGGCCAGACGCCGGTCCGTAGCCATCCGCTCCACGAGATGCCCGTAGATCCACTCCACCGTATCGGTGAAATAGCTGAACACGAGCACCTTCCGGCGGTTCCGAGTGTCTTCCTCGCCCACACCGTGCGTCTCGGCGTGGGCAGCGATCGCGGCGAGCTCCTCGATCAGTAACTCGAGCTTGGGGTCGGTTTCTCGGCGCACAGTGCGCGCGCTCGTGTGAAACCCGAGCAGGATCGCCCGGTCGTTCGCAACCGCCGCGCGCAGGCGCGGCACGTCGTACTCCGCGGGGTCGATCGTCTCACCGTCGGCCAGCAGTTCGTCCCAGCTTTCGTCGGTGTCGACGTCGCTCAGCTCACCGAGCAGCTCCGAGGTGGGCAACTTGCCGGCATCGAGCGCACGCAAGAACAGGTCGTGCGCCGCAATCATTCTCTCTAACGTGTTGGCAAAGGCGTGGGCCGATGACTCGAAGCGCTTGAGCAGCCCAGAACGGATGAGCCCGACCAGCGCCACCTCGCGCGCCTCAGGCGCCACGCCAGGTTTGTACGATGAGGGCACGTATCGCGCCATCGACAGCGTCGGTGGTCCCTCCTCCGGAGCCAGCTGCTCGGCGAAGTCGGCAAAGAACCCCGGCAACACCGCGTCGAGATCGTACTCCTGCGACTTCACATGCGGCCGCGGAAACTGGATGGTCTGCATTTCGTCGCCGATCTTCACGCGGTCGTTCGGATAGTACCGCTGCACGAAATGCCGCGTACGCCGTACCGTCGTCGCGTCCAGAATGTCGAACAACACGTCCGGCTTGAGAGAGAAAGGATCCGTCTTCACCGCCTCGTCGAACTTGCGCTTCAGCGACGATATACCAAGCTCGGCGAACACGGCATCGTGTCCGACGAAGAATTGCAGCAGGTTGTACAGGTCCCACAGCGAATTGTTGACCGGCGTCGCCGTCATCAGCACGAGCTGCTTGGGCGGGTCGCCCTGCAACAGGCGGCGCAACGCGGCAGCTGCCTTCGTCTCGGCATTCCGCAGCGCGTGCGCTTCGTCCACCACGATCAACGAATACTCGGCGGGGTGGCTCTGCAGCTGCTTCCGAGTGCCACCCAACTCCTTTTCTTCAGCCAGCTCGTTGAACGAGATGGTCTCGATGCCCAATTGGAACCGGTGCTTGAACCGCGCCCACGAACCATCTCGGAGCGCCGCCGGCGCGATCAGCAAGGCACGCTTGCGGTCACGCTCGATCGTGTGCCGTAGTAGTTCGCCAGCCAGAAAACTCTTGCCAAGCCCCACGGAATCGGCAATCAGCACGCCGTTGTATCGTTCGAGGATCCGGCGGGCCCGGTCGAGGCCGTCGTTCTGGAATCGGGTCAGGTGCAGCAAGCCGTCCGGCGTGCGCTCCCCGTCGAGTTCGGCGTGGTACTTCTCCCATAACACGCGCAGGTAGATGAGATACGGGTCGTACGGCTCGAACCGTGCCTCGTAGAGTGCGGCGAGGTCGTACGGCACGGCATCGGCCCACAGCTCCTCGTACCACTGCTCTACCCGCTGGGTCACGTGCGGCTGGTACTGCCCCAGGTTGAGCTCGAGGTTCGACACAAGCCCGGCCGCCGTGAAGTTCGACGACCCGGCGAGTACCCCCTGTCCGTTCTGAAAGATGAACGCCTTGCCGTGCAGGAATCGGCGTTCGTAGCGCCGCACCTCGAGCTTGCCGGACTTCAGGAACTCCAACAGGCGCTGAATGGCCCGGTCGGTGGCCGGTGCGAAGGCCAAAGCGTCGCGATCACGCAGCAGCCCGGCCTCTGTGAGATCGAGCGCGTCTCGCAGCAGGCGACTCTCGAAGCGCGCGCCGCGAGGATCGCCGAGGTGCCACTCGGGGCGAGCGGGCGGAGGCACCGGCTCCGCACCAAGCAGCAGACGCACGCGCCCTACCTTTTCGAGGGCGTCGGCCACGCGACCAAAGCCCTCAGGGTTGAAGTACCCCGAGGCAATTGCCACGTCGGTGGGCTGCACGAGGTGCGCGGCCAGCCACTCAAGGCGCGCCCCGAGGGCGGCTTCGAGCGTATTGCCGTCGCGGTTGTCGACGAACTCAGGCTGTGGAGTAGGCGGCATCGTCATGGTCAGGGTGCGAGCTGCAGGAAGGCGTCGGGCACCACTCGATGTGTCATTGGTTCAACGTCCCGTCTTGGTACAGCTCGTCCAATGACCAGAGATACACTGTCGCTCGGCTCGCCGTCGCCGTCTGTCGGAACTCCGGGCTGAATCCACCGGCGGCGACGTACAGCAAGGGAGAGTTCTGCTGCTGTGCTTCGTGTGCCCATTTGACCCCGGACTCGTTGAGTCGCCGCAACGCGTCGAGATGATGCGTATGAACCGCCATGCCGACAGGAGTCCGATTCCATTTGACCGCGCCGGTAAGTACGCGCCCTTCCGTCAACCGTGCGACGATGT
The DNA here is from genome assembly GCA_038041995.1 of Gemmatimonadota bacterium. Lineage (GTDB taxonomy): Bacteria > Gemmatimonadota > Gemmatimonadetes > Gemmatimonadales > Gemmatimonadaceae > PNKL01. The sequence continues at coordinate 17,431 of JBBTFF010000004.1, forward strand.
CGATCTCCAGGGGAGTGCGGCGATGGTCTTTCCCTTCCCAGCGTCCCCAGTTGCGCACCAAGGGCAATCCCAGTGCGCCTTGCTTTCGATAGAAGGCCTCTTCCGCTACGCGCTCGAAGACATGCCCCATGTGCACATCGAGGTGCGGATGGACATGCTGTTCCCAGACCGCACGCGCTCCCTGTGTCGCCAGCGCACTTTCCCAAGGGTCTACGAATCGGTAGAAGAACTGGAGCGCCGGGTCGGTGAGTCGAAACCGTGCCGGATCACGCGAGGTGGTTTCGAAATTGCGCGACGAGCCCACGTACCCGAGATGCCCGAGGCGCTCGAGTTTGTCGCGCAGCGGCGTGCCTACCTCCAATCCGGCGGATTGGGCGATTTCGTTGAGGGTTGTGCGTCCCTCGCCCACCGCTCGCAGGATCGCCTGGTATTTCGGGATGTCTCGTAGGCCCTGCTCCTGAAGAAGCGCAGTGCGGACCAGATCCCGGACCTCGCCTGAGGCGTCGAGCATGAGGGACTGCACGTTCTCGACGAGGGAGCGTCGCTGGTCGATGGCGGCCAGGTAACGCGGCGTGCCACCGAACACGCCATAGGCCGTAGCGCGGTCCCTCAATTTAGGAAACCCCGCGAGTTGCCCGGCGTGCCAATATGAAAACGGCTTGAGGTGGCACTGCCATGCAAACCGCCCATACAGTGGGCCGCCTCCTGTATTCAGTCGTTCGAGCAGACGGAGCGAGGATCCCGCCAGGATGAGCACGAGCGGACGATCGGGGCGCCGAGTTTCCCAGACCGCGTTGAGCTCCGAGGCCACGCCTCGCAGGCCGTCCTCATCCTCGCCCAGGAACTGGAATTCATCGAGGGTGATGGCGAACGGGGCTGGTGCCCGATACTCGAGCATGAGCCGAAAGACGCTCCGCCAGGTGGGGTAGTCCTC
>JBBTFF010000005.1:0-23089 GCA_038041995.1 Gemmatimonadota bacterium
CTGGGTTTTTGAGCAGGGCGAGATCTACTGCACACCACGGAGTCACGGAGTACGCGGAAATTCACTGAGAATGCTCAAGGGGGTTCGGGGGACAGTCCTCTCCGCCGAGCCCCCTTGAAAGTAGTTGCCGTCTTCCGTGAATCTCCGTGTACTCCGTGACTCCGTGGTGTGCAGTAAGTCTCAAGGATCGAGATACGGCGACTCCTCGCCCGCCGGCTGCGCCTTCTCTCCCTTGGGCTTGAAGCCGCTCAGCGCCTTCACGAACCCCTCCCCCATCTCGGCGATCTGCCACTGCCGCAGCCCTGGAATTTCGGAGAGCTCGTCGACCGTTCGCGGCACGCGTCGCGCCACGGCCTCGAGGCGCTCGCGCGAACCGAGCACGCCAGGGTCCAGTTCAAGCCGATGCGCCGCGGCATCGCGCACGGTCTTCAGGCGCCCCACCTTGTCGTCGAACTCGGGATCCTTGTCCCAGCGCGCTGACTTGGGAAACCGCGGCAACTGCGCCTCGGGCACCGCCATACCACGTGCCACCGCGTCGAGCACTTCCCTGCCGGCGCGTTCCACGATGCCGCGCGGCATTCCCTTGATGGCGCCCAGCGCTTCGATCGTCGTCGGCGCCAGGCGTGAGACCTCCAGCAGCACATCGCTCGCCACCACGCGAAAGGTCGAACGATCGAGCGCGTGCGCCGCGGCGTCCCGCCACTGCGTGACCTCGCGCATAACCGCCAGTTCGCGTCGCGTCAGGTCGCGCGCGCCCTTGATGCGCAGGAACGCCTGCCCCGGTTCCTCGGGGGCCCACCGCGTGCCCTCGAGGCGCTCGAACTCCTCGCGCGCCCAGCTCCAGCGTTCCTTGCGCTCCATCTGGTCCTTGAGCACGTCGCGCAGCTGCAGCAGGTGCATGGTGTCCTGCGCCGCGTAGTCGAGCATCCCCTTGAGGAGCGGACGCATGGACCAGTCGGCGCGCTGGTGCTTCTTGTCGAGCTTCACGCCGAAGTGCTGCTCGAGCAGAGCGGCCAGTCCGAATGCCTTGACGCCGAGCAGCTGCGCGGCAATGCGCGTGTCGAAGATCCGCCGCACGTGCCAGCCGTAATCCTGGTGCAGGAGGCGCAGGTCGTAGTCCGCATCGTGGAACACCACCTCGACCTGGGGGTCCTCCAGCAGGGCACCCAGCCCGGCGGGCGAGTCGATCGGCAGCGGATCGATGATCGCGTGCGTCGCGCGCGTGGAGAGCTGCAGCAGGTAGATGCGGTCGATGAACCGGTGGAAACTCGCCCCTTCGGTGTCGAGCGCGAGCAGCGTGGTGCCGCGAATTTCGTGGAGGAATTTCGCGACCGCGTCGTTCGAATCGAGGTACCGAACCGTCGGTGCTGCGCTCTTGGGGCTCACTCGCTTCCTTCCTCTCCGGTGTCGCGTGTGGTACAAATGTAGCGAGTACCCGTGCCGAACACCCGACCAGACTCGCCCATGCCCGACGATACCCAGCACTCCGACTCCCCCGGCACACCACCGGTCAATGGTGGCTCCCGGACCACCAGGCTGCTCACGGCCGACCACGCCGACCTCGTGCGGGCCGCGCTGATGGTCGTCTTCGCGCTCGTCGGGCTGCAGCTGCTCTGGGCGGCGCGCTTCCTCGCTCTCACCGCCTTCATCGGTATCCTGTTCGGGCTGGGCGCCACTCCGGGAGTGGATGCGCTCGAGCGCCGCGGACTGCGGCGCGGCATCGGCTCGCCACTGATCATCTTCGGCACCCTCGCCCTCCTGCTGAGCATCTCCCTCTGGTTGGCCCCAACGCTCGTCAACCAGTCGCAGGAGCTGCGCACCCGCTTCCCGCTGGCCATCGAGAAGGTCGAACTCTGGCTGGGCAGCCACCAGCCGCGACTGCTCGACGCGCTCGCCGGGAAAGTCACGGTGTCACCTCCGTCCAAGGTGACGGCTCCGTCCACGACGACGGTCCCGACCACGACGACGGCCGCCCCGGCCACCGAGCAGACGGTCGGCCCGGCCACCGGCGCGCCGCCGCGTCAGGGCCGGCTCGTTGAGGCGCTCTACCGGCAGGGTGGCAAGCTCAAGCAGCTGGCCTTTGGGATTCTCACGTCGACGCTCGCGGTTTTCGGCGGGCTCGTGCTCGTGGTCTTCATCGCCGTGTATGTCGCGGCGGAACCCGACGTGTACCGGCGTGGCCTGCTCCTGCTCTTCAAGCCGCGCACCCGGGCGCGGCTGGACCCCGTGCTCACCGCCATCGCCGCGAAGCTCCGCCGGTGGCTGGGCACGCAGGCCATCGCGATGCTCATCATCGGCACGGTGACCACCATCCTCATGATGATCATCGGCGTGCGCGCCGCGGTACCGCTGGGCGTCATCGCCGGCCTCTTCGAGTTCATCCCCAATATCGGCCCGACGCTCAGCGCCATTCCGGCCATCGCGATGGCGTTCGCGGACTCGCCGGAGAAGGCGCTGGTCGTCGTCGTGGCCTACTGGGGTATCCAGTTCCTCGAGAACAACCTGCTCATCCCGTACCTGATGAAGGAGCAGCTCGACCTGCCGCCGGCACTCACGTTGATGACCCAGGTAGTGATGGCCTACGTGTTCGGGTTCCTGGGGTTGTTCGTCGCGACGCCGTTGCTGGCCGCCGTCTTCGTGGCGGTTCAGCGGTTGTACGTGGTCTATGACCCGGTTATCACGCCGGCCCCGGGCATGGACACGGTCACAGGCACAGGAACTACCGCGTGATCACCTTCGCCAACGGATGCGCGATCGGGTACGACGACGTCGGCACCGGCATCCCCGTGCTCTTCCTGCACGGCTTTCCGCACAACCGGTCGCTCTGGGCGCCGCAACTGGGCGCCCTCGCCACCGCGGCGCGCACGATCAGCATGGACCTGCGCGGCTTCGGCGAGAGCGTGCCGGGCAGCGCTGCCTCGGTGGACGATTACGCCGACGACGCAGCCGCGCTGCTCGATGCCCTCGACATTGATCGCGCGGTCGTCGCCGGGCTCTCCATGGGCGGATACGCGACCTTCGCCTTCTGGCGACGCCATGGCGCGCGCGTGCGCGCATTGGTGCTCTGCGACACCAAGGCGGGGGCCGACGACGATGCGGCGCGCGCGTCCCGCCGAACGATGCAGGCGCTGGCGCGGGACAGTGGCAGCGCCGCCATCGCCAACAGCCTGATCAGCGCGATGGTCGGGCCCACCACGCGGCTCAACAACCCCGAACTGGTCGACGAGCTGCATCGCATGATGTCGCTCGCTCCCGAGGACGGAGTGATCGGCGCGCTGGAGGCGCTGATGACGCGCCCGGACTCCACGCCGACCCTCGCCACCATCAGCGTGCCAACCCTCATCGTCGTGGGGGAAGAAGACGCGCTCACGCCGGCAACGGAGGCGCGCACCATGCACCTGGCCATCGGCGGCAGCCGTCTCGAGATCATCGCCGGGGCCGGCCATGTGAGCAACGCCGAGCGCCCGGCGACGTTCAACCATGCGCTAAGCGAGTTCCTCGTGTCGCTGACCGCGCAGTAGCCTGATACGCTATGTTTCGTCCGTCATCCGTCTTCCGCCCTCCGTCATCCGACTCGTGAGCACTGTCTCCGCCTCAGAGAGCTCCCGCCCCGCCCGCATTGGCGCCGTGCTGTTCCGCAATCGCGGATGGCTTCCCGTCCCCTTCCTCGTCGTCCCGCTGCTGTCCCCGGGCGGGATTTCGCGACTCGGGATCATCGGCGGCGCCATCCTGATCCTGGCCGGCGAAGCGTGGCGCCTGTGGGGCGTGGCCACCGCCGGCACGGTGACCCGGCGGCGCTCACGCAACGTCCAGAAGCTGGTGACGCACGGACCGTTTGCGCTCAGCCGCAACCCGCTCTACAACGGCAACTTCCTGCTCTGGAACGGCTTTGTCGCGCTCAGCGGCGTCTGGTGGTTCCTGCCCGTCGCCGTCGTCCTCTTCGCGGTCGAGTACTACTTCATCGTTCGCTACGAGGAGGGCGTGCTCGAGTCGATCTTCGGCGAGGAGTACCTGGCCTTCAAGCGCCGGACGCCGCGCTGGATCCCGCTCGGCGCGTCGGGCACGGTGCGCGGCGAGTTCCTGTGGACCGAAGCGTGGCGCAGCGAGGTCAGCACCTTCCTGCAGTACATCATGCTGCTGGCGGTGTTCATTGCGAAGGATCGGTACTTTCCGGGCGGGCTGTTCTAGGCGGATGACGGAAGTCAGATGACAGATGACAGATGACAGATGACAGATGACAGAAAAGCCCGGGTGACCACGTGGTCTGCCGGGCTCTCGAACATCTGTCATCCGTCATCTATCCTCTGTCATCTGTTACCGTGTCGGCTTCCCCGGCGGAGTGTCGCTCTTGAAGACGTCGCGGTTCTTGGCGATGGACACGAGCATGTTGCTCGGCACGTCCTCCTCGGGGAAGATCGCCGTCACCGGGCACTCCGGCTCGCACGCCCCGCAGTCGATGCACTCGTCGGGGTGGATGTAGAGCTGGTCCGGCCCTTCGTAGATGCAGTCCACGGGGCAGACATCGACGCACGCCTTGTCCTTGGTGCCGATGCAGGCTTCGGTGATGACGTACGGCATTGCTTTTCCTCAGTGTGGAAACGCCAGGCAACAGTGGGAAGATAAGCGCACCGCGCTGGCGGCTCAACCTGCGTACACGACAAGAGCAGCTGTGAGCTGTACGCCGTACGCTCTACGCCGTCCGACCAAGGCCGTGAGCGGACGGCTTACGGCGTACAGCGTAGAGCTGACGGCTTCTTTTGCCTTTTCGAGCAGGAAAGGCCATATCTCCCACATGAAACTGACCGTCAACTCCACGCCCCGCGACGTGGACGCAGGAAGAAGCCCGACGCTGCTGTCCGCGCTGCGCGACCAGCTCGCCCTCACGGGCTCCAAGCTCGTCTGCGACCGCGGCGAGTGCGGCGCCTGCACCGTGCGCCTCGACGGCGACCTCGTGTACGCCTGCCTCACGCTGACCGCCGCCTGCGAGAACGCGCAGGTGCAGACGGTCGAAGGCCTGGCTACCGGCCACGAACTGCACCCGTTGCAGCAGGCGTTCATCACGCACGATGCGGCCCAGTGCGGCTTCTGCACGCCGGGCCAGCTGGTGGCCGCCGCCGCGCTCCTCGAGCGCACGCCGCACCCGAGCGACGACGAGATCCGCTCGGCAATGAGCGGCAACCTGTGCCGCTGCGGCACCTACCCGAAGATCGTCACCGCCATTCGCGCCGTCGCCGACGCCGGCGGAGCCGCCAAGTGACCGAGCGCCGCGCCCGGTTCGTGCAGACGACCGTCGAGGTCGAAGGACGCACCGAGACGCGCGTCGTCGAGATGCCGGCCTTCGAACCGGCCCCCTGGACGGCCGACACCCCGCTCTCGATCGTCGGCACCAGCCCGGCGCGTGTCGACGCCTTCGAGAAGGTCACCGGCCGCGCCCGCTACACGGCCGACATCGTGCGCCCCGGCATGCTGTACGCCGTCATCGTGCGCTCGCCTATCGCCAAGGGGACGCTGACCGCCATCGACCTCGACGCGGCGCGCACCCTTCCCGGCGTCCGCGCCGTCATGGGTCCGGGCGATGCGCCGGCGCTCACCCGCCTCTTTCGTCGCGAGATCGGCTACGCGGGGCAGACTCTCGCCGCCGTCGCCGCCGACTCGCTCGACGCCGCCACGCGGGCCGCCCGTATCATCGCCCAGTCACTGGTGTTTGACGTCGCACCGCACGCCGTCACGGTCGACGACGCCATCGCCCCCGATGCGCCGAAGGTGCGCAGCACGGGCAACACCGTCGAGCCCGACATCGTCGAACGCGGCGACGTCGCGCGCGGACTCGCCGACGCCGACGTCTCCATCACCCGCGAGTATCGCACTCCAGTAGCCCTGCACTCTGCCCTCGAACCCCACGGGGCCGTCTGCGAATGGAACGGCGACCACCTCACCGTCTGGGAATCGACGCAGGGGATCTTCCGCGTGCGCGCCGACGTGGCCAAGGCACTGAGCATGCCGCAGGGAAAGGTGCGCGTGCTCAAGGACTACATGGGCGGCGGGTTCGGAGCCAAGAATGGCGCCGGCGCCCACACCTACACGGCCGCGCTGTTCTCGCAGAAGCTCGGCCTCCCTGTCCGCTGCATGAATGACCGCGAAGCCGAGCAGACCGACAGCGGCAATCGCCCGGCCACCCTGCAGCGAGTCACCATCGCCGCCAGGCGCGACGGCACGCTCACCGCACTGGTGCTCGACGCGCACATCCCGCTCGGCATCAGCGGATGGGAGGGGGGACCGGGGCAGATCTATCACGAGCTGTACGCCTGCCCCAACGTGCGCACCAGCGAAACCTGCGTGTACATCAACGCCAGCGGCATGCAGGCGTTCCGCGGCCCGGGCTACGTGGAGGGCGCATTTGGCCTCGAAAGCGCAATGAACGCGCTCGCTCGCGAACTGCAGATGGATCCGGTCGCCCTGCGCCGGAAGAACCTCGCCACTCGCGACCAGCGCGGGGACCGTCCGTTCAGCGGCAACCGGCTGGACGAGTGCTACATCGAGGGGATGAAGCGCTTCGGCTGGTCCTCGATCATCCGTCCTCCGTCATCCGCCATCGGCTGCGTGAAACGCGGCGTTGGCGTCGCGGCGCAGACGTGGCCGACCGGCGGCGGCCCTCCATCGTACGCCCTCGTGCGCATCAACAGCGACGCGTCGGTCGATGTGCTCGCCGGCCCCCAGGACCTCGGCACCGGCGCGCGCACCATCCTCGCGCAGATCGCCGCCGAGGGACTCGGCGCGAAGTTCGACACCGTGCGCGCCATCATCGGCGACACGGAGCGCCTGCCGTACACCGGCAACTCGTGGGGCTCCATGACCACGCCGAGCGTGGGCCCCGCGGTGCGCATGGCCGCCGAGGACGCTCGCGCACAGCTGCTCGAGGCCGCATCGCAGCTCCTCGAAGTACCGGTCGAAGAGCTCACGACGTCGAATTCCGTGATCCACGACCTCTCGCGCTCCCGCGCGCTCTCGTTCTCCGATCTTTGCAAGCAGCTCGGCAATCTGCAGATCGTCGGTCGTGGCTCCCGGGGCCCCAACCCGCCCGGCGTCGCCATCGTCACCGTGGGCGCGCAATTCGCCGAGGTCGAGGTCGATGTCGACACCGGCGTGGTGCGCGTGCTGCGCATCGTCGCCGTGCACGACGCCGGGCGCATCATCAACCCTGCGCTGGCCGAGAGCCAGCTGCACGGCGGCATCATCCAGGGCGTCGGGTACGCGCTGTTCGAGGAACGGCAGATCGACCGGGCGCGCGGCGTGCCGCTGAACACTAACCTGCACGACTACCGGATCCCGACGATGGCTGATATTCCGGCGATCGACGCGTCATTCCTCCCCGGCGCCGACCCCATCGCCAACCATACCGGCGCGCGCGGCATCGCCGAGCCGCCGATCATCCCCACGGCGCCGGCCATCGCCGCCGCAGTCGCCGACGCGCTTGGCGTGGAAGTGCGCGAGATTCCGCTCACCCCCTGGCGCGTGTTGGGAGCGCTCGTGCAATGAGCGTCGACAAGATCGTCCTCGCCGAGAAGTTCGCGCGCTTCAGTGAACACTGGAAGCCGAAGATCATCGGTGAGCTCAACGGCCAGCATGTGAAGCTGGCAAAGTTCCAGGGCGAGTTCATCTGGCACCATCACCAGCACGAGGACGAGCTGTTCCTCGTGGTGCACGGCAGCTTCCGCATGGAGTTCCGCGACCGCACCGTGACGGTGGGCGAGGGAGAGATGCTCATCGTGCCGCGTGGCGTCGAGCATCGTCCCGTGGCCGATAAAGAAGTGTGGGTGATGCTGTTCGAGCCCGCCGGCACGCTGAACACCGGCAGTGCGGGTGGTGAGCGAACCGTAGAGGATTTGGAACGGCTGTAGTTCGGTGTTCATCTGTGGCTCATTCAACAGGCCAGCCAACATGAAGAAACTGCTACTCCTCGCCCTCCCCGCCGCCCTTGGCGCCCAGGATCTCGCGACCACGGCCGACAAGGTCTTCGCCCAGTGGAACAGCACGCACACTCCCGGCTGCGCCGTAGGCGTGTCGCGCAACGGCTCGCCGATCTTCCAGCGCGGCTACGGCATGGCCGACCTCGAGAACGGCACGCCGATCACCGCCTCGACCATTTTGGAGAGCGGCTCGGTAGCCAAGCAGTTCACCGCCACGGCAGTGCTGCTGCTCGTCGGCGACGGGAAGCTCCGGCTCGACGACGACGTGAGGAAGTACATCCCCGAACTCGCCCAGTACGGGCGGACCATCACCATTCGGCACCTGCTCTCGCATACCAGCGGACTGCGCGAGTGGACCGACCTCGTCGCCGACCAGGGATACCCGCGCGGTATGCGGGTGACGTCGCAGCCTGACCTTCTCGACATCATCGTCCGGCAAAAGGCGCTGAACTATCCCGTTGGCGATTTCTATTCGTATACAAACTCCGGGTTCGCGCTTCTTCCCACCATCGTCGAGCGAATCAGCGGCATGCCGTTCGCGCGCTTCAGCACCGAGCGGATCTTTCGCCCACTCGGCATGACCAACACGCGGTGGCGCGATGACTTCACCACCATCGTGCCGCGCCGGGCGCAGGCGTATTCGCGTCGCGCCGACGGCTGGCACCTCGATATGCCGTTCGAGCAGGTGCACGGCCCCGGTGGCCTGCTCACCACCGTGGGTGACTGGCTCAAGTGGAACGACGCGCTCGACAAGCGCTCGCTGGGCGCCGTCTCCGACTCGCTGCTCAGCCGGGCGACGCTCACCAACGGCCGTTCGATTCCGTACGCGATGGGCCTCAACAACAGGACGTACCGCGGCACGATCGAGTGGGCGCACAGCGGTTCCACGGCCGGGTACCGCACGTACCTCGTGCGATATCCGAAGCAGGCGCTGTCGATTGCCGTGATGTGCAACGCCGCCGGGGCGGTGCCCACGTCGTATGCGCGTGAGCTCGCGGACGCGCTCATTCCCGACCTGGCTCCGCCGGCGACCTTTGACACGGTGACTGCCGATCCGAATCGCATCTCGCGCTACACGGGGATCTACCGGGACGATCGCACACGCGAGGTGGCTGACCTGTTCATCGACCGCGGACAGCTGCGGGTTCGCGGCGGCGCCATGCTTCGTGCGCTGCGCGACGGCGACTTCCTGATGGACGCGGCATCGCGCCTGCGCTTCATCACCGCTGCCGACGGCGCGCCCACGGGCGCGCGCGTCCTCGCGCCCGACGGCGACACGCTCACATGGACGTACGCAGCTGCCACGCGCTGGCAACCCACTGAGACACAACTCACCGCGTTTGCGGGACGCTGGTACCAGCCGGAGATCGACGTCACCTGGACCGCGCGCGCGGAGAAGGGCGCGCTGGTACTCGAGCAACGCCCCGGCACGCGAGTCGTGCTCGTTCCGGCGTATGCCGACGCGTTTGAAGCTGGCGCGTACGGCACCGTCTGGTTCACGCGCGAAAAAAAGGGAGCCGTCACCGCCATGCACCTCGGAGCATCGCGCGTGTGGAATTTAGTGTTCACTCGGGCGCGGTAACTGCAATGCGCCGCAGATGAACGCCGACGAACGCAGAAACGACAACTAACGAAAGAGGGGGGAGCCCAAGCTGGCTCCCCCCGTTTTCTCATCGGCGTTCTTCGGCGTTCATCGGCGGCAAGGCCGTTCAGAATCCTACCCCGAAGCCTGAGCTATCTCCGCCACGGCGGCGGATCGCCCTTCTTCCCCTCGATCTCCGGGTTCTGGCGGTACAGCGTCGTCGTCTTGCCGATCGTCTGGATCACCTCGGCGCCCACCGCCTTGGCCAACTCGGTGGCGGCGTCCCTGGCCGAGACGTCGACCGTGCGGTTCAGCACCACCTTCACCAGCTCGCGCGTGTTCAGCGCGTCGTCGAGCGACTGCACGAGCGCCGGTGTCAGTCCTTCCTTGCCCACATGGACCGTCGCCACCAGGCGGTTGCATTCAGCGCGCAACGAAGCGCGCATCTTTCCGGACATCGTCATGGCAGTTCCTCGCCGGTCAGCGGCGCTCAGGGAGCACCGATGCCGATTGCGCGGCGTGCCGGCGATCGCCGGCCAGCGCCAGGTAGGGCCGGGGGTCGAACGGCGGACCATTCCACCATTGCTTCGCGTCCACGAACCGCATCACCTGGAAATGCAGGTGCGGCGTGTTCTTCGGCGCGTTCCCCGTCGTTCCAACGTAGCCGATCACCTCGCCCTGCGCGATCGACTTCCCCTCGAAGATCCCGTCGGCGTAGCGGTCGAGGTGCGCATAGTAGAAGACGAACCGCTTCTCCGGGTCCGTGGCGTAGATCGTGGTGCCACCGAGGGTGTTCCTTGCCAGGCGCAGCACCGTGCCGCTATCGGCCGAGAGCACCGGCGTGCCGCGCGGCGCCAGGATGTCGACCGCCTGGTGGGAGCGCGCCCCGCTGTCCCGGAACTGCAAGTATGTGTCCGCTATTTTCTCCGGCCCCACCCCCTGCACCGGCACCATGAGCCCCCGCTCGTTCAGGTACTGCTCGTCCGTCAGCGCGAGTGGCGCGGCCGGCGGTGGTGATTCGGACGGGGGCTCCGGAAGTTCGGCGACGGGCGCGACGATGGGCGCGACGATGGGCGCGAGCGGGCCCAGTGGCCGGATGGCCGGGCCGCACGCGGCGGTCACGATCGCCAGCGCGGGGAGGAGGTGTACGACACGCATCGCAATTGACAAACGACTTCCTCGGCCGGGCGTCACAGCTAGCGACAGCTAGCGGCTAGCGGCTAGCCGCTGCACCGTCCGTTCGAGTCCCCGCCGATACTCCCAGTGCTCCACCTCGACGAAGTGCCGCGTCGAGTCCTTGTACCGGATGGGATTCGCGTACCCCGTTCCCGGCTCGCGCTTGACGTCCCGCAGCCACTGCGCCGATGGACGCCCCTCGCCAGCCGCTCGCAGGAAGGCCGCCAGCGCCTTCGTCTGCCAATGCACCAGTCCGAACTGCCCGCTGTCGGGCTGGATGAGCCCGGCCACGAACAGGGTGTCATACAGGGGATGAAAGACGTGCTGGTGCAGGCGCGGCCGCCCGTCCACCCAGTTGAGGTGCGCCTTGTCGATGAACGGAAACTCGATGTTGTAGCCCGTGGCGTAAACGATGAGGTCCACCTCGCACGACGACCCATCCACGAAGTGCACCGTCTTTCCCTCGAACCGGGCAATGTCCGGCTTGGGCGTCACGTCGCCCTGCCCCACGTAGTACGGCAGCAGCGTGTTCACCACCGGGTGCGTCTCGAACAGCTTGTGATCGGGCTGGGGCAGGCCCATGCGGGCGGGTGACCCAACGAGCACGCGATATGAGACACGTGCGATGAAGCGGCGCAGCCAGAGCGGCATCCCGAGCGCGAGCATCTGGTCGCCCACCTGGTCCGACGGCCGTCCAAACAGGTACTTGGGCATGTAGTAGTAGCCGCGGCGTGTCGAGTGCCACGTCTTGTCCCCGAACTGCGCTGCCTCCACCACGATGTCGCACCCGCTGTTGCCGCCGCCGACCACCAGCACGCGCTTCCCCACGAAGACGTCGGCCGTGCGGTAGTGCGCCGAGTGCATCGTCTCGCCTGTGAACGTCCCTGCATACGGCGGCGTCTTCGGCGACCAGTTGTGCCCGTTGGCGATCACCACGGCGTCGTACCGGGTTGTCGATCCGCCCGCAGTTACCCGCCACCCCGTACTCCGCTCTTCCGCGCTGGCAGGCTCGACCGTCTCCACCGGTGTCCCGAACCTGATGCACGGCGTGACGCCAAAGTGGCTGGCGTACGACCGCAAGTACGCGAGGATCTGCGTATGGTGCGGATAGTCGGGATACGACGCCGGCATGGGATAGTCGGGGTACTCGGTCCCCGGCTTCGACGAGATCGTGTGCGTGCTGCGGTACACGCGCGCAAACGGCTTGTCGTAGTTCCAGTTGCCGCCCAGGTCGGCCTCGCGCTCCAGCACCTCCACGGCGAAGCCCTGCTGCAGCAGGTTCTTCGCGGCCGCCAGGCCGGAACTTCCCGCGCCCACCACGCACACCCGCCCCGCCGTTTCTGGGTTCGACATGGCCCTATCCTAGCCAGCCGCCCCGGGTGCCACCAGCGCGGACGAACCCCTTGTTCATCTATATATGCTTGATTAGTATTATAGGCATATGAACACGCTCAAGAACTACTTCGACAGCGGCTTCTCGTTCGCCGAAATGGCGGCCGCGTCGGCCGAGCATGGCGCGCTCCTTGTCGCCCAGCGCGAACGCGCGGTCGTCCCCGACGACCTCCTGGCCCGGACGCAGGAACTCACCGGACCGCTGCACCTGCTGGCGATCTCCGAGGACTGGTGCATTGACTCGCAGAGCACGCTCCCGGTCCTTGCAGCGTTCGCCGACCGCGCCACCAACGTGGACCTTCGTGTCGTCGGGCGTGACGCAAACCCGGAGCTGATCGACACGCACCTCACCAATGGCACCGCGCGCTCCGTGCCGGTGGTCATCGTGCTCGACGCCGACTACGTCGAGCTCGCCTGGTGGGGACCTCGTCCTTCGACCCTGCAGCAGCTCGTCAGCTCCGAGTGGAAGGCGCTGGAGAAGCCGGAGCGCAACAAGGAAATCCGCCGCTGGTACGCCATCGACAAGGGACGCACGTCGCTGACGGAACTCGTCCAGCTGCTCGAGCAGGTGACCGCTGGTCAGCCCGAGAGAGCGATCGCGGGCTCGTAGACGAACACCCGGTCGCGCCCGCGACCGGTGATCTCACGCAGCAACCCGGCTCCGGACAGGCGCTCCACCGCGGCCCCCACGGTGGGCATCGTGAGGCCGAGCGCGGACGTGGCGCCCACCACGGTGATGGCCGGCGTCGCCGCCAGCAGGTCGAGCACCGAGCGCGCTGATCCGGCACCACGGCCAAATCCACGGGTACGCTCCTCCGCCTCCGCGCAACGCATCCGGTACGCATCCACGCGCCGGCGCACGGCACGCGCTTCAGCCGCCAATGCGCCGAGTGCCGCCGGCACATCGTCCCTTCCCTCCGTGACGACGAAGACGTCGGCGCTCAGCCCACCGACCAGCGGTGCGACCGCACGTGCGATGGCCACGGAAGGCGCAGGCACCTGGCCGCACTCGCCGGAGAGCAGTTCCGCAGCCAGGAGCAGCGAGGGCCAGGACTCGCTGGCCGACCGTCGCAACGTCTCATCGACGCTCTCCGAAACCGAGGCGTCCTCGGCGTCGTCTTCGGAGCTCGCGACCTCGCGGAGCAGGGCGATGGTCAGGGCCCGCCCTCCGCGGATCTTCTCCGCCGTGGCATCCAGCGCCAGCGCGCCTCGCCTGAGTGCAGGGTCGTCCGGAACGAACTCCCGCGACTCGGCGGCATACCACCAGCCCAGCAGCGCCGCGAACGCAACGCCGCCGCTAGCGGCAGTCCCAAGTGGCCCCGCCCGCAACGCAGCGATAGCTTGCGCACTGCGTAGCATCAGGAGCGGTGCCAGGCCGGGCGCGGAGTTGGCAACGGTCTCGTCGAGACGGGCGAAGGCATCAGCGGCCTCCTCCATCCCGCGAAGCACGGGAAGATCTGTCAGGTAGCTTTCCATGATTAATATATGTTCTTAGTCTATCTTTTATTTATTACTTCGCAAGCCTGGCATGTCGACCTGCTACTCTCCTTCCTCGACTGATTCTAATAATGTTTATTGCTTCATTCTTTCTTTTCTCACTTCAGATCCCGACTACGCAGGCCGTCAGCCAGCCTGACTCGTTCGTTACCGCGCACGTCGCTTCCGTCTCCTCCTATGTGCCGCATCGCGTGTATCGGTCGGGGAAGAAGCGGTTCGAGGACTTCGAGACGATGCTTGCCGATGTCTCCAGAGCCGACGTCGTCTTTCTCGGGGAGCAGCACGACGACCCGGGAACGCACCGGCTCGAACGCGCCGCCCTCGAGGGGATCGCGCGTCGCCGGGGAAAGGTCGTCCTGGCCCTCGAGATGTTCGAGCGTGACGCCCAGTCGAAGCTCGATGAATATCTCGCCGGCAAGATCGCCGAGGCCGACTTCCTCAAGAGCGCCCGCCCGTGGCCGAAGTACACCACCGACTACCGACCGCTGGTCGAGTTGGCGCGCGCCAAGGGGTGGCCGGTCGTCGCCGGGAACGTGCCGCGACGGCTGGCTTCGCTGGTGGGCCGCAAGGGGCTCGTCGGCGTCGACTCGCTTCCGGCGGCTGACCGCGCCCTGATCGCCGCCCAGCTCACCTGCCCTCGAGACGTGTATTACGAGCGTTTCAGGAAGGAGATGGGTGACATGAGCGGCCACGGGCAGAAGATCACCAAGGAGGAAGCGGCCGCGATGGTCGGTCGCTTCTACGATGCGCAGTGCGTGAAGGACGAGACGATGAGCGAGGCCATTGCCGCCGCGCGCGCCAAGTCGCCCGACGCAGTGATCGTGCACGTCAACGGCGCGTTCCACTCGGATTATCGCCAGGGCACTGCGCAGCGCGCCAAGCGCCGGCTGGAGGGGGCGCGGGTTGCGGTGATCAGCTTCGTGCCGGTGGAGAACCTCGACCTTGCCGACGGCAGGAAGATCCGGAAGCTCGGTGATTACGTGGTCTTCACGCTCAAGCCGCCGGCTCCACCAAAGCCGCCGGCGCCGCTCACGCCGTCGAAGGCGCCGGCGGCGACGACAGATCCCGCTCCGGCGACGCCGCCAAAGCCGTAGCGACCGTACGACAGAGGTCCGCCGTAGAATGGCGGGCCTCTGTCGTACTCTGTCGTCTTCTGTCGTTCTCTTGTCAGAACACTTCCCACGCAAACCCGCCGGCCAGTCGCTCGGCGCGCTTGTTCGCGAGATCGACGCGCAGCACCGTCGTCCCGCCGGCCCGTTCCGTCGTGGCGCGCGTCGCCAGGTCATCCACGCCGTCGCCGTCGGCGTCGAACGCCACCAGCAGGTCGTGCGTGCGGAACCGGAGATCGCTCACGCGCAGCGGCGTCACGCCACCATCAGGCGCCACCAGCACCATCCGTTCGCGCACCCACTCGGCGTCGCCGGCGCGCAGGCTCACCACCAGCGCGCGCCGCGCCACGCCGAAACAACCACGCAGTTGGCTCGACGCGGCCTTCGTGCGGCGCTGCAGCCGTTCGTACGGTGGGTGCTCATTGCGCAGCTCGGTCTCGATCGAATCGCGCACCACCTTAACCCGCGCATCGTAGGCGCTGTCGGCCACCGCGCGCTCCCTGGCCTGCTCCTTCGACGTCGCGCGACCCTCAGGGGTGGTGTCCGCGACCACCGGCGCGCGCAGCTCACAGGCGGTGGCCATCGGCGCCAGGGGCGTGTCAGCGCGAATGGCCAGTGCCACCAGCGCTCCCTTGCCGCGCACCGCGCTGTCGAGCGCCGGCGAGCCGAACAGCCTCATCACGATGCGACCGTTGTAGACGGCGAACGAGTCGGCCACCACGTCCGCTTCTCCCTGCGCCCAGTGCAGGCGAAAGATGGAGCCGGACGGTATCGGGCTAAGCACGGGAGCGGCCTCGTGAAACGCGCGCAACTTCGCGCTGTCCTTGCGCACGTCGAGGTCCATGCGCCCCACGTCGAGCAGCAACTGCTTGTTGCGCACGGCGGCCACCAGCACGCGCTCCTCGCGCGGAATGAACACGAGATACTGTGCCGCCGAGTCGGCCGCCGGCGACAACTTGTGCGCCATCGCCGTGTCGCGCACGGCCGCCATTGCCGCCGCGGAATCCGCTGTTTGCCGCGCCGCGCTGTCGGCAGCAGTCGGCTTGGCGGGCGCCCGCGACTTTCCGCCGCATCCGATGGCAGCGACAAGCACCGCCGCAAGCAGGTGGCGGGCAGGCGCGCAATCGGGCAGTTTCATCGGGAATGGTGGGGTCACTACCGTAACAAACTACGCCCCGCGCGCCTTCGCTCAACTCCCTCGCGCCATGCACCCCTTCGCCTACCACCCGGCCAGCGACGCCGCTGACGCCACGCGCGCACTGAGCACGCCGGGTGCGGCGCCGCTCGGCGGCGGCACCGACCTCCTGGTCACCATCAAGGAGGAACTCGCCCATCCGGAGACGCTGGTGGACCTGCGCCGCCTTCCGGGAGCGCGTGACATCGTGCTTCACGACGACGGCTCGGCGCGCATTGGGTGCGCGGTACGCATCGCCGATCTCGCCGCGCACCCCGGGATCACCAGTCGGTACGCGGCACTCGCGCAGGCGGCGGCGTCGGTTGGGACGCCGCAACTTCGCAACATGGGCACGATCGGCGGCAACCTCGCTCAGCGCCCCCGCTGCTGGTATTTCCGCCGCGGACTCCCCTGCTACAAGAACGGTGGCACGGAGTGCCTGGCCGAGAGGGGCGAGAATCACTACCACGCGCTGTTCACCGACGGCCCGTGTCACGCCGTGCATCCCAGCGATCCACTCGTGGCCCTGACGGTGCTCGAGGCCACCGTGGAGATCACCGGTGCCAACGGCACGCGCGAGCTGTCGCTCGATGCGCTGTTCGCCGGCGCCTCGCACAACGCGCTCGGCGAGACGACACTGGCCGCCGGCGAGTTCGTATCGGCGGTGTTGCTGCCGGCTACTGCGACCGGCGGCGATCAGTTCTACGAGAAGCTGATGCAGCGCGGCGCGTGGGATTTTGCCACCGTGTCGCTCGCCGCGCGCCGCCGTGCCGATGGCGCGGTGCTCATGGCATTCGGTGGTGTCTCCCTCGGGCCCTGTCGCGTGAACCCATCGGTCGAGGAGGACGTGGCCACCGGCGGCCTGGACGACGACAGCATTGATGCGCTGTCCGAACGCGCCATGTACGACGCCAAGCCGCTGGAGCACAACGGTTACAAGGTGTGGCAGGCGCAGGCGTTGCTGAAGCGCGCCATGCGCCGGCTCGACACGCCGTGAGCGCAACGAAGAAACACCCGTTCGCCGCCATCGTGCTGGCCGCGGGCGCGGGCTCACGCTTCGGCGAACCCAAGGTGAACGCAACGCTCCCCAATGGCCGGCGTTTCATCGATGTAGTGGTGGAGCACTGCCACACCGCGGGCGCCGATCCGGTGATCGCTGTCGTTCCGCCCGGCACCGACGCACCGACCGGCGCGCGCGCGGTGGTCAACAGCAAGCCGAAAGCCGAGCAGGTGACGAGCCTGCGACTTGGCCTCGCGCAACTCGCAAACACCGATGCCACGGGTGTGCTGGTGTGGCCGGTGGATCATCCCTTTGCACGGGCCGAGAGCGCGCTGGCAGTGGTGGACGCCGCACGGCGCACGGGCGCGCCCATCGTCGTACCCGTCTCGGAGGGTGGGCGTGGGCATCCCGTCTGGTTTGCACGCGAGACGTGGCGCGAACTCATGACCGTGGCCGATGGCGGCGCGCGCGCCGTGGTGCACGGCTACGGCGCGCGCGTGCTCGAGGTGCCGGTGGGCGATGCCGGCATCCGTCGCGACATCGACACGCGCGCCGATCTCGACGGCTAGGGCGTCACCACCTGGAGTTCGAGCCGCGACGCCTGCGCGGGCGTGCGCCACACGCGATGCGTCTGCGCCCTGAAGTCGCCCTCCTTCGCCTCGAAGATGTTCGGCATCCACGTCTGCGGGTTGCGGTCGATGATCGGGAACCAGGTGCTCTGCACCTGCACCATCACGCGATGCCCCTTCCGGAAGCGATAGCTCTGCGTGTGCAGGTCGATGGTGATGGGCGTGACCTGGTTGGGCACCATCGGTTTCGGCTTCTCGATCGATTCGCGGAAGCGCGAGCGGAACACGTCGTTCGACACCATCAGCTGGAACCCGCCCAGTTTGGTGTTCGCCGTGTGCTCCTCGGGATAGACGTCGATGAGCTTCACGATCCAGTCGGCGTCGGCACCGGTGGTGGAGACCTGCAGTTTCGCCGTGACGTCGCCGGCGAGTACCAGGTCTTCGGCCAGCGGCTCGGTAGCCCAGCTCAGCACGTCGGGGCGGTTGTGCACGAAACGCTGGTCTTCGGTGAGCCAGGCCGGCCAGCCCGAGCCGCGCGGGTAGTAGGTCGGCTCGATGGGGCGGTTGCGGTAGGGCACCGGGTGCGCCGGATCGGAGACGAACGAGTCGTTGCCCTGCGTCCTGGGCGCATTGACGCTCAGCAGGCCGTTGGCGCCGAAGTACAGCGACTTCGTCACGGCCTCTTTCGGCGGCCACGCGGTGAAGGTGCGCCACTTGTTGCTCCCCGACTCGAAGACCGTCGCCTCGGCCGGCGTGTAGTCGCCCTTCCCTTTCAGGTAGCGGGCAAAGAACGGCGCCTCGATTTTCGCGCGGAATTCCTCTCCGGTCGCCGCACCGAAGTCGATCTTCCCCAGCGCCTTGCCGGCGCCGCGCCAGCCGCCGTGGTTCCACGGCCCGACGACCAGGAAGTTGCGCGACGCGCTGTCCTTCTTCTCGAGCGTCCGGTAGATGTGCACCGGCCCGAAGAAGTCCTCCTGGTCCCACCAGCCGCCGACGTTGAGCGTCGGCACCGTAACTCGCGTCAGGTACGACTGCATGGCCTGCCGCTGCCAGAACGTGTCGTAATTCGGATGCGCCACGAAGTCGTTCCACGTGGGGATCTTTCCCTTGAGGTACTTCGTGTTGACGTTCGCCAGCGAGCCGAGCTTCAGGTACCAGTCGTAGGTGTCGTAGCGGTCGAAGGCGAAGTTCTCGTTTTCCTTGGACGTCTCCATCATGGCCGCATATTCGAAGCCGTAGCTGAGGCGGAAGGCGCCGTTGTGGTGGAAGTCGTCGCCCATCCACATGTCGGCCGGCGACGCCTGCGGGCTGACGGCGGCGAGCGCCGGATGCGGGCTGAGCATCGCCATGGCGGTCAACCATCCCGGGTACGACACGCCGAGCATCCCCACCCTGCCGTTGTGGTTGGCGACGTTCTTCAGCAGCCAGTCGATGGTGTCGTAGGCGTCGGTGGACTCGTCGACGCTCGGTCCGGGGCCGTCGATGATGCGCGGCGGGCGCAGCATCACGAACTCTCCCTCGGACTTGTAGCGTCCGCGGATGTCCTGCAGCACGAAGATGTACTGCTCGGCGGCGAGCTCCGGATATCCACGATTCGGCGAGAAGCCCGCGCCCGGCACGCCGTACGGCGTGCGGATGAACATGAACGGGAGCGGCCCCGCCTGGTTCTTCGGCGCGAAGATGACGGTGTTGAGCTTCACGCCGTCGCGCGAGGGAATCATCGCCTGGCTGTACGTGTACTCGGGTGCAGCGGCCGGCGCGGCAATTTGCGCGGCCACCGCCGGAGCGAACACGACGAGGAGCGTGAGAGCGAGTGCGCCGAGCGAGGGCTCGGGACGCAGCGAGCGGCGTGTCATCACGGTCGGCATCGGGTCCCTTGGGGAGAGTGCCGGAACCTACGACGCGCCGTGAAGGGTGGGAACACCCACAAACCATTCGTCTCGTCACCGTGTCCAATGGTCGAGTAACGAACTCGTACGAGCCAACTGCCGTGGAAACCCGGCCTCGAGACCGCCCGTAGTGCCTCCCGTCACACCATCACTCGAACACGCACAGGACCCCGCCCATGCGTTTGCGTCATACGTTCGTGCTCGCCCTGCTGACCGCCGGTGTAGTCCCCGCGCTCGCGCAGGATCGCGACGTCTCCGCGCTGGTTCGCCACGGCATCTCGATCGGCAACTACCCGAACGTCTCGGGATTGCGCTTCAATTTCCGCGATAGCGACCTGCAGCGGGTGCGCGGCGCCAACTTCACGGTCTGGTCACCGTACGGCGAGCCCACCGGCACGGTGCGAGGACTTGCGTTCGGCGCACCGGTGACGGGTGCGGGCTCGATCCACGGCATTGCGACGGGCCTCTTCGGCGTCGGAGCCGCGCGCGAAATCACGGGCATCGGCCTGGCGCCGGTTGGCCTGGGCGCCGGCGGACGGCTCAATGGCATCATGGCGGGCGGCATCGGCGTCGGCGCTGGCGGCGACATGGAGGGCTTCGCGCTGGGCGGAGTGGGTGCGGGAGTCGGCGGCAACGCGCACGGCATCCTGATCGGCGGCATCGGAGCAGGCGTTGGCGGCAACCTGCGGGGCGCCTCGGCCGGCCTCATCGGGGTGGGTGCCGGCGGCGACATCGACGGCATCGTTTTCGGCGGCATTGGCGCGGCAGCCGGCGGCAACGTGCGCGGCGCACTCATTGGCGGCATCGGCGCGGGCGTCGGCGGCGACTTGCGCGGCATCGGCATCACCGGTGTCGGCCTGGGCGTCGGCGGTGACCTCCGCGGCATTGGACTCTCCGTCGTCGGCATTGGCGCAGGAAGCAGCATCGACGGCGTGGCGATCGCCGGCGTCGGAATCGGCGCCCCGAGGATCCGGAAGTTTGCGATGGCGTCGATGGTCGGCGCCGAGCGGATGGACGGCGTGATCATCGCGCCGGTGCTGTCGCGCCTCGAGAAGGGCGGCCGCATGCGTGGCGTCTCGGTATCGGCGGTGAACGCGATGCGCGGCCAGCAGCACGGCCTGACCATCGGCATCGTGAACTACGCGCGCGAGCTCGACGGCATGCAGATCGGCGTGATCAACATTGCGCGGAATGCCAACGTGAAGTTCCTGCCGGTCGTGAACTACAAGAGAAAGTGAGATCCGGGACCCGGATTCCGGATCGTGATTTCGGACTTCGAATTCGGATCGCGATGCTTGATGGAGGACCGGCACCTTGCCGGCCCTCAACGTTTTCGGTATCGATGATCGTAATCTGAGATCGTGATCCCGAATCCGGATCCGCGATCCGGTGTCCGAAATCGTCTCTGCGGAGCCCCCCATGCGCCCTGCCGTCGTCTTGCTCGCCCTGCTCGCCGCTGCGCCCGTGCAGGCCCAGCTCCAGAACATCGTTCCCACGAAGGAATGGACGGTGCCGTGGGACAAGACACGGCCGCGCGATCCGGCGGTGCACCCCGACGGCCGTATCTTCTTCGTCGGCCAGGTGGGCAACTACCTGGCGGCACTCGACCCGCGCACCGGACAGTTCCGCCGCTACACCATCGACGAAGGCACCAACCCGCATAACTGCGTCGTCGATGCGCGCGGGCAGGTCTGGTATGCCGGCAATCGCAACGGCATGATCGGACGGCTCGACCCGGTCAGTGGCGCCATCACGCGCTACCCGATGCCCGACAGCGCGGTGCGGGATCCGCACACGCTGGTCCTCGATCACGACGGCAATATCTGGTTCACCGCCCAGACCTCCGGCTACGTGGGCAAGCTCGAGGTGAAGAGCGGCCGCATTCAGCTGGTGAAGATGCCGGAAAAGGGGTGGCGCCCCTATGGTATCGTCATCGACGCGAATAACCACCCCGTGTTCGACCTCTTCGGCACGAACAAGATCGGGACGGTGGATCCGGCGACAATGACGCTCAAGACGTATCCGCTTCCGCATGACCGCGCGCGCCCACGGCGCATCGGCCTCACCAGCGACGGCACCGTATGGTACGGCGACTACACGCGCGGTTTTCTTGGGCGGTTGGACCCAAAGAGCGGCAAGGTCGAGGAATTTGCGCTGCCCGGCGGTCCGCTCTCGCTACCGTACGCCATGACCATCGACGACAAGGACCGCATCTGGTTCGTGGAGACCGGCAAGCAGCCGAACCGCTTGATCGGCTACGACCCGAAGACCAAGGGGTTCTTCGGCCATACCGACATCGAGAGCGGCGGCGGCACCGTGCGCCACATGGTGTTCGACAAGAAGAGCGGGCTTATCTGGTTCGGCACCGACAACGGGACTATCGGCAAGGCGCAGGTGTCGGGGGTCAAGGCGGCGATGTAGCACGGCCGCACTGACGGACGTGCACGGACACCGGACAACTGTCGACTGCTGTCCGGTGTCCGCTTCTCGCGGTCAGCGTGCGGAGCGCCCGACAAGGTACGTCACCGGCATCGGCGTGCTCGCGCTCTGCGCTTCGCCAACCTCCCACGCGTAGCCCTCGCGCACCACGTCCGCCGCGAATGCGCGCAGCTCATCCGTCGTGTACGTACGCAGCGCCGACACCACGCCGTCCCAGACGATGAAGAGGGGCAGGATGGGAAGGAGCCACGTGAGCACCAGCCGCTCCAGGCGAAACGGCTGGATAAACGGGGCGCTGATTAGCACGAGAAGGAGCGACGAAAGCATCAGCAGCACGCCCGACACGGAGCGCTGCGTCAACTCGAACGCCACGAGCGGCTGCCGCTGCTCCGCGGCATCGCGCATCAGCGCGCGCACCTGATCCGGCGACAGGTGGTGCAGACCCGTGAACATCGTCCGCACGCCCGGGAGGGACGAGGGTACGGCCGTGGCGTTCACGGGCGCAGCGTGGCCACGGATGGCACCGTTCGAAGACCGTTCCGCGCGGGCAAAGGCCCCGAGATTGGGATGCAGGTCGGTGAGCGTGACCTGCGGCAGCGCGCCAAGCGCGGCGGCAACCTGCGGCAGGAGCCGCGGCCACGGCCCAGCCCCGCCCGAGGCCAGGTCGACCACGCGCATGGTGCCCGATTCGCGAAGGAGCGCCGCTATGTGGTGAGCTGCCGGATCGTACGGACCGGTGAAGTCCATGACCCAGTGCAGGTACTCCGTCATCATGTCGCGGATGAGGCCCGGCAGCTTCGGCGAGTCCTCGACCTCGAATAACTGAAGGCGAGGGATCATCGCTTACGGCGCGGAGCGTACGGCGTACAGCGTCGGCAACGCGAGTCGCGGAACGAATGCCACGGGGGGGTCTCGGGGGTTGGAGACCCACGATGTTAGGGCCGACGAGCGCCGGAACGCAAGAACGCCGCAGCGCGTCCTGCCGCTGCGGCGCCCTCACTTCTCACCCCCACCCCTGGAGGCACATCCAGTAGTACCTAGTTCTTCGGCCGATGTTCCACGACCCACTGCTGCATCTGGGTGCGCGCCTGTTCGCGGGTCAGCGTGCCGGCCTGAACTTTCGCCCTGATGGCCTGGCGCTGCTCGGCGAACTGCTTGGCAAAGGCTGCCTGTTCAGGCGTCGCATTGGCACGAGCGCCAGCGCGGAACCCGGCACGGGCGCCAAGCTGCATGCCAGCGTGCTGTCCACGCTGGAAGGCACGAAGCTGCCCCATGCGACCGGCCATCATCATCTG
>JBBTFF010000006.1:0-8093 GCA_038041995.1 Gemmatimonadota bacterium
GATTCATCCTCTTCCCACGCCAGTACCTCGGTGCTCGCGCCGAGCGGACCCGTGCGGGCCTGCTCGAGGGCGCGCTCCTCTTCGAACTTCGGGGTTACCAGGAACGCATTGCCCTCGACCGGGATGATCACTGCCAGCAGGCGTTCGCTCAGCCCCCACTTCATCCCCGTGAAATAGTCGAGTGAAGTGCCGCCGTTGAGCATGACGGCGTCCAGCTTGTTGGCGCGCATCAGGATGCGAGCGCGCTCCAGGCGACCGCGACGTTCGTCGACGGTGATGGGCGTGGCCTGGTTGCGCATCGACTTGAGTGCGGCAATCGCCGGCGGATCATCAGCCTTGCCTTGCGCCGGTGCCGCCGCAGCATGGCGCGGCGAGAGGACGGTGGCGGCCGCCGCCGTGGCGGACAGGTTCAGGAAATCACGGCGGGTCGTCATGATGAACTCGGGTAAGGGAGAAGATGCCTAATCTCTCGTGTGACTGCGGGCTTCGGAAGCCTGCCTGGTCTGCCGGATTCCAAGCAAACACCCCGCAACGCGCGTAGAATCCCCGCATCCTCTTCCCTTCCTGCCATGTCCAAGCTCCGAATTCTCCTCGCCATTCTCGCCCTCCCGGTGGCACTCAACGCCCAATCCACCCTCGACAAGACCGAACTGGCATTGCGCACCGAGATTGTTGCGCATCACGAAGACCAGGTCGCCTACCTGGAGAAGCTGGTGAACATCCCCAGTGGCTCGTTGAACGTCGAGGGGGTCCGTGAGGTGGGGCGAGTCATCATGGCGACGCTCGATTCCCTTGGGTTCCAGTCACGGTGGGCCGAGGTTCCCACCGAGATGAAGCGCGCGGGACATCTGGTGGCTACGCACACCGGGAAGCCTGGAACGCCACGCATTCTGCTGATCGGCCACCTCGACACCGTCTTCGAGGGACCCAACCAGCGCTTCGAGCGCGTCGATTCCATGGCTCGAGGGGCCGGCTCCAACGACATGAAGGGCGGCGACGTCATCCTCATCTATGCGCTCAAGGCGCTGCAGGCGGCTGGCCGGCTGAAAGACCTCAATGTGACCGTGGTGATGACCGGCGACGAGGAGTATCCCGGCGACCCTTTGATCGTCGCGCGTGCTGCGTTGATCGATGCCGCCACGAACTGCGACATTGCCCTGGCCTTCGAAGGCGGGTCGCGTACCCAGGCGACCATCGGCCGGCGCTCAGCCAGCGGCTGGGTACTCAAGGTCGGCGGACGGCAGGGGCATTCATCTGGCATCTTTCGCGGGAGCTATGGCGCCATCTACGAGGCGGCCAGGATTCTCGACGAGTTCCGGCGCGAGCTCGCCGACGAGGAAAATCTCACGTACAACCCGGGCACGATCGTCGGTGGTTCCAATGTCACCTACGACACGCTCACCCAGGACGGCACGGCAGCAAGCAAGACCAACATCATTGCACCCATCACGTGGGTTCAGGGGGACCTGCGGGCCATGAACGCGGAACAGATCGCCCGCGCTCAGCGCAGGATGCGCGAAATCGTCAAGCAAAACCTGCCGGGAACGATCGCCGAGATCATCTTTGACGAAGGATATCCGCCGATGGCGGTGACTCCCGGCAATGAGCAACTTCTCAGGTTCTACAGCAGCGCCAGCGAGGCACTCGGTTATGGCCAGCTTACCGCCAGCGATCCGGCCCGTCGCGGAGCCGGCGACCTGAGCTTCGTGGCACCGTACATCGATGGAATAGAAGGACTTGGGGCCATGGGAGACGGTTCGCATTCTCCCGGTGAATCCGTGAACCTGCCAGCGCTCGCCATGCAAACCGAGCGTGCTGCCGTGATGATGTATCGACTCTCGAAAGAGAAGGCTGAGAGCTTCCGCCGGAAACCGTCGATGTAACCCGCCGCATAGTAGGGCACGCCTTATGCGTGGACCAGCTGGCACGCCGATTTGCACACCGATTTGCCTCACACCGATGTCGGATGATTGACTATTTCCATTTTCCCAAAAAGAGTGCATGGTGTTCATGCGTCCACTTCGGGGAGGTGATTCCGATGCCGTTAGTGCGCAGGAAGCCGGCCCGAGCCAAGCGGTCTTCGACGTCGTCCAAGTCATCGACGAGTCGCCGTTCCAGATTCGATCGAAAAGGTCTCATCAAGCGAGTCCTCGCTGGCCTCGCTCCCTATGTGCCGGAGGGCACACTCAGGATCGACGAGACGGGGATGATCGTGGTTGGCGTGGATGACGTTCCCCTGGCTATTCAGGTGGAAGAAGAACCGCCCGTGGTAAGGGTACTCGGTACCGTGTGTTCCGATGTGCCGTTCAGCGAGGATCTCTGCGCGTGGCTTAACGAAGTCAACGCGAACCGTTTACGCATCGGATATGCGTACTGGAGGGATGACGAGATCCGATACGCCATCGAGGATATCGCTGCTCCGTTGACGATGGAGCACGTCCTCGATGCCCTCGCGGCAGCTTCGGGCATGGTTCCGGCCTTGGCCCGAGAAGCAGGTCTCTGGCTTCCTGCACCGATGGTGATGGCGTAGGACACAACTGATCCGCAGTGGCAACGCAACGGGGCGTCGACCTGATCAATCGGCGCCCCGTAATTCGTTCTCCCGCACGATGCCGCTACGGCGTGCGCCGCAGGAAGGAGCGCGTCGAATCCATGGAGCCGTCGTTCGGCGCCGGTCGTACGCCGAGGAGTCGCGCCAGCAGTTCGTAGACGTGAATGTTCTGGAAGGGCGGCACGAGGATCCCCTGCTTGAAATCCGGACCCGACGCCACGAACAGCGCACCCATCGAGGAAAGCTGGTTGTCGTAGCCATGCGCCCCTCCCTTCGGCAGGCCATTCCGCTGCACCAGGGCGCGGGTTGTCATCGTCCAGCCTTCATCGGCCACCGTCACGAGTTTCGTGATGCGCGGGTGCGTGTTGAAGTGAAAGCGTTCGGGTATCTCGCCCTTGCGATAGACCTGCATGTGCGGGTGCGCGCCCTTGAGCCGGGCGAATGCCTCGGCTTCGTATTCCGGTTCCGGTGAAATCGCCCCGACGGGCGTGATATCGACGATCTCGACGCGGGCAAGGTCGATATAGTCGTCGAGGCAGATGACCCGGTCCGGGGCCAAGCTTACCATGCCGTGATCCGAGACGACAATGACATCGACCTGACCGGCAAGCCCGCGCGCGGCGATGCCGTCAACCAAGCTGCCAATCAGCAAATCGACCCGGGCAATGGCGCTGTCGACCTGCGGAGCTTCGGGGCCGTACCTGTGCCCCGCATCATCCAAATCGCTGAAGTAGGTCGAGATGAACGCCGGGCCTGTGCCCGCCGGCATCGCCATCCAGTCGAGCACGGTGCTCACGCGCGTCTCGTTGGGCACCTTGGCGTCGTACGTGCGAAACCACGTGGGAAGTCGGCCATTGATCTTGATGTCGGAGCCGACCCAGAAGAACGAGGCCGCCCGTTTGCCCTGATTCTCCACCGTCACCCACAGTGGCTCACCTCCCCACCATCGGGGGTCGTGCGTCACCGCCGTGTCGGAGATCGTGAACTTCCGTCCGATCACGCCATCCCACATCGTATTGGCGACGATCCCGTGATGCTCCGGACGCAGACCGGTGACCAGCGTGTAGTGGTTGGGAAATGTCTTCGACGGAAACGCCGGGAGCATGCGTTCGGCTCGGACTCCCGAGGCGGCGAGCGCGCGCAGGCGCATCGCGCCCGGACGCCGGATGTAGTCGGCCCGAAACCCGTCGAGCGAGACCAGCAGCACGGTGCGCGCGGAGACGGCAGGGGCCGGTGTGGACGCAGCCGGTGCGTGCTGGCACGCAGCGGAAAGGACCAGCAATGCAAGGGAGATCAGGCGATTCATTGCGCAGTGGGGTCGGTCAATCGGATGGCGCCGCGACCGCGAAACATACGCCGCGTGACGCCCTGAAATCGAGGGCCGGCGTTGCCACTGCAGCGGTCACCGACCATCATCAGCGGCAGCATGTCATCCCTCTCTCACGGCCTCTCCGCCGGCGTCGACGGCATCACCCGCTGCTTCTGGTGTGGCAACGACCCGCTCTACACGCACTACCACGACACCGACTGGGGTTTCCCGGTGCGTGATGACCGGCGTCTCTTCGAGAAGCTGAGCCTCGAAGGATTCCAGTCGGGCCTCAGCTGGATCACGATCCTGCGCAAGCGACAGAATTTCCGCACGGCCTTTGCTGGCTTCGACATCGAGAAAGTCGCCCATTTTGGCGTGCGCGACGTCACCCGGCTGCTGAGTGACGCAGGCATCGTACGGCACCGGAAGAAGATCGAGGCGACCATCGGCAATGCCCGTCGGTGCGCCGAACTCATCGACACGGAAGGTTCGCTGGCGGATTATGTCTGGCGCTTCGAGCCAGATGCGAACTCGCGTCCGCGCAGGCTCACCTGGAGCGTGCTGAAGACGATGAGTACGACGCCGGAATCAATCGCGCTCTCAAAGGACCTCAAGCGGCGCGGCTGGCACTTCGTCGGCCCCACCACGATGCACGCCTTCATGCAGGCCGCAGGCCTCGTGAACGATCATGTGCACGGGTGCCACGCACGTAGGCGCGCCGACGAGGGGCGTGGCTAGTTTCGACTCGTCTCTCACGGAGACCCCTCGACCTATGCCTGATCCCGCCGCACCCGCACCTTCTTCCCCTTGATCGTGCTGGCCGACAACGCGCGAATGATGTGTTCGACCTTGTCCTCCGGCACCTCCACGATCGAATGCCGGTCGCCGATCGTCACCGCGCCGATCTCCCCGATTCCGAGCCCCGCTTCACCGGCGATCGCGCCCACGATGTCGCCCGGGCGAATCTTCAGCTTGCGGCCGGCGCCTACGTAGAGCTTCGCCACCTTGCCGCCCACCTTGCCGGCGAACTCGCGGCGGCCCTGCCGAGCTGGGCGCGGCGTGTGCGCGTCACGATCGCCCCCGCGCGTCGCCATGTTCGGGATCTCATCCGGCTCGCCCTCACTCTCCGTCTTGCGCGCCGCCAGCCGAATGGCCGCTGCCGCGATGTCCATCACATCGTGCTCTTCCGCGAGTTGCTCGACCATGGGACGGTATCGGTCGAGCTCTCCGGCGGTCAGCAGGGCCGCCACCTGGTCACGCAGCTGCTCAAGCTGGCGCGTGCGCAGGTCGGCCACCGTCGGCACCGCCCCGATCTCGATCTTCTGCTTGGTCGCCGCCTCGATGTTGCGCAGCAAGCGGTGCTCGCGCGGCTCGGCCAGCGTGATCGCCACACCTTCGCGTCCGGCGCGACCGGTTCGGCCAATGCGGTGCACGTACGAATCGGACTCCCATGGGACGTCGTAGTTCACCACGTGCGTGACGTGCTTGACGTCGAGCCCACGCGCCGCTACGTCCGTGGCGATCAGCAGGTCGCTGCCCTTGGCGCGAAACCGCTTCATCACCCGGTCACGCTGCTCCTGCGACAGCCCGCCGTGCAGCGCCTCGGCGCGATACCCTCGCCCGGCCAGCGACTCCGTGAGCTGATCCACCTCGGTGCGCGTGCGGCAGAACACGATGGCGCTTTCCGGCGCTTCCACGTCGAGGATCCGCGCCAGCGCCGCCATCTTGTGCGCACGCGGCACCATGTACGCGACCTGCCGGACCTTCGCGGTCTCGCCCGGCGCCACGGCCGCCCGCGCAATCCGCACGACCTCGGGATTGTCGAGATGCGAGTTGGCAATCGCCGTGATGCGCGCCGGAATCGTGGCGCTGAACAGCGCGGTCTGCCGCGTCTCGGGAAGCGCGCTGAGGATAGCCTCGAGGTCTTCGGCAAATCCCATGTCGAGCATCTCGTCCGCTTCGTCGAGCACCACGGTCTTCACGTGATCGAGGTGCAGCGTCTTGCGGCGGATGTGGTCGAGTGCGCGTCCTGGCGTCGCGATCACCACGTCGACGCCCCGCTTGAGCGAACGAATCTGCTGTTCCATCGGCGCGCCGCCGTATATGGAAAGCACGGAGGCGCCGAATGGCTTGCCGTAGCGATGGATGGCCTCGGCCACTTGCATGGCAAGCTCACGCGTCGGCACGAGCACCAGCGCCGCCAGTCGCGCCCGCGGCGGAAGCGTCGCGTCGATGTTGTGCAGCAGGGGCAGCGCAAAGGCGGCGGTCTTGCCGGTGCCGGTGGCTGCCATGGCCAGCACGTCGCGTCCCGCCATGAGGGGCGGGATCGCGGCGCGTTGAATTGGTGTCGGTTCCTCGTAGCCCAACGCGGTCAGCGCGTCGAGCAGACGGGGGTCAAGGCCGAGGCTGGAAAAACCCGCCTCGGGGGTACTATTCGTGCGTTTGGTCATCCCGAAATCTAACCCTCCTTGGGCCAGTTTCGGGGCTTCCTCTCTACTTTCCTCCGAGCAGGTACCAGCTGACTCCCACCGAGACGCGCGATCCTGTGGCCTCCACGCGCGACGCACTGTATCCGCCCGTATCGCCGAACTTGCCGAACGTCCAGAGTGCCGAGCCGTCGATGGCCAGCTTGTTCGTCACGAACACCTGGGCCGCCACTCCGGCGGTGGGGTTGGTGCCCGAAAATTCGTAGTCGCCGACGCCGCCATCAAACGTCGGTGAACTTGCCACCCGTCCGGTGATACCGCCCGTGAGATAGGTCTTCACCGGACCGATGCCCACGAACCCGAGGCGGGCCAGCAAGTCCCACTGCCCCAGATCGGTGTCGCCGCCTGACGAGCCGAGTGTGTTCTTGTCGTAATTTGCCAACACTCCAAACGAACTTCCCAGCGTAATGCCGGCGTGAACACCGAAGCCGGAGCCAAAGTCCAGTTTCTCGGCCGCGTCCTTGTAGCTGAGCGATGCACCGGTGACCTGCGCCCCAACATACAACCCTGTCTGAGCCTGCAGCGGCACTGCAACCGCCGCCAGGACGACGGCCAGTGCGATAGAGGCACGCTTCATCATGATGGTCCTCCGTGTTCGTGGTTGTTTGCTGACCTTCCGGCGACCTGTTTGGTAACCCTCAGGCCGGCCGGTCGATCCCCGTCACCAGCCACCCGAATCCACGGTCGGCGAAGGGCTTCACGCGATCCGGGGTCATTCCGAAGATCCCCACCGGAATATTGGCCGCCCGGCATGCCGATTCAATGGCCGATACCGCTTCCTGATACGCCGGGTGGTCAAACTGCCCCGCGATTCCCATGCTGCGGGTCAGGTCATTCGGGCCGATCAGCACCCACTCGATTCCGCGAACCGCCACGATTCCCTCGATGTTCCGCACCGCCACGGCGGACTCGGCCTGCACGACAATCCCGGCCGCGGGCCAGCGTGAGCCGAGCACGCAACGCACGGCCTCCTCGGCTTGCTGCACGGTATCGACGTTCGGGATGATGACGCCGGTCGCTCCGGCATTCAGCGCATGACTGATCGCCGCCGCATCGAGTTCGCGCACCCGGGCATAACACGGCAATCGGCCGCCGACCGCCGACAGCATTGCGGCAATCTCCGCCGGCCCGATGCCGGCGTGTTCGCCATCGAGCATCAGCCAGTCGAGGCCTGAAGCGACCATCGAATCAATGGTTGTGCGGTCGGTGGAACGAACAACCGTGCCGTATCTCGGTCCCATCTATTGGATCCGCCGTGGGTGAACGCGCGGAATCTACCGCTTGACGGTGGCGCGGGGGTGCGCCACACTCCGCGCACCCATCACTCCCCCCAAAATGCTCCGTTTCCTTGTCCGACTCGCGCTCGTCGCAATCCCTGTGGTCGCTGCGGCCCAGAAGCCATCCCCCGCACCGGCCCCGGTAACCCTCGACAGCAGCTTTTTTACCGCGTTCCAGTGGCGAAGCATAGGCCCGTTCCGCGGTGGCCGCGCCAATGCGATTGCCGGCATCGCATCCCAGCCGATGGTCTTCTACACCGGCTACACGGGCGGCGGTGTCTGGAAGACCGATGACGCGGGCCTCACCTGGAAGAACGTCTCGGACGGTCAGTTCCGCCTGGGTTCCATCGGCGCCATCGCCGTGGCCGAGTCGGATCCCAACGTCGTCTACGTCGGCACGGGCGAGCATGCGGTACGCGGGCAGTCGTCCTCCTTCGGCAATGGCGTCTATCGCAGCACCGATGCCGGCA
>JBBTFF010000007.1:0-6674 GCA_038041995.1 Gemmatimonadota bacterium
CGTGGACGTCGGTGATCGGGAACAGGTCCTTGAAGACCCGCTCGAGACCCACGTCTTCGCGGTGGGCGGCGGCGGCGTCGAGTTGGAGCAGCGACTCGAAGGCGCGCACCTGGATGTCAAGGAGATGGGGCATCTCCATGCGGCGGTCGAGCTTGGCGAACGAGATCTGCTTGATCATGGGAAGTCCGGGCTTACCCGTGGACAGGCGAAAGCCGCCCCGGCCCGCCACGCGACGATTTGTCGCGCGAGCGGATCAGGGCGTGCCACACGTCAGTTGTGGAACAGAATAGAGCGTGCAATCACGGTGAGGTCGGCAAGGCTGAGGGTGGGAACCCGGTGGTCCGGACAGCCCGGACCACCGGCAACCCCCGGCCTTACTTGACCTCGACCGTCGCGCCTTCGGCCTCGAGCTTGGCCTTGATCTGCGCGGCCTCGTCCTTCGAAACGCCGGCCTTCACGGTCTGCGGCGCGCCGTCGACCACGTCCTTGGCTTCCTTCAGCCCGAGACCGGTGATTTCGCGCACGACCTTGATGACCTGGATCTTCTTCGCGCCGATCTCCTTGAGGATGACCGCAAACTCGGTCTGCTCCTCGACGGCGGCGGCGACGGCACCAGCCGGCGCGCCCGCTGCCACGGCGGAAATCGTGACGTTGAACTTCGTCTTGAACGTGTCGATGAGCTCGACCAGCTCGATGACCGACTTGTTGCCGATCGCCTCGAGGATCTCGTCGTTGCTCAGGGTCGTGTTAGCCATGGTTCTCATTCTCCGTGTGTCTCCCAGGAGTCCTGGGGCGTTGTTGATCAGGCGGACGCCTGGGGATTCAGTTCCAAACCTTCGAGCTGCGTCTTGCGTGCGTCGAGCGAGAGTGCAAACGACATCAGGATGCTGTTGAGGCAGCCCGCAAAGATGCTGAGGGCCTCATCACGGGTCGGCATCGTGGCGAGCTTCGACACCATCGCCTGGTCGATCACCGCCCCTTCGTACACCCCGCCCTTCACCGTCGGCTTCTGGTCGTTGGCCTTGGCGAAGTCGGTCAGGACCTTGGCGGCGGCAATGGCGTCCTTCGCCACCACCACGCCCGTCGGTCCCTTGATCGCCTGGCCCACCAGCCCGCACTCGTTCACCGCGCGGATGGCCAGGCTGTTCTTGATGACGACGTACTCCACGCCCGCCTTCCGCAGCTTGCGGCGGAGGTCCGTCATCCGCTTCACGTTCAGCCCCGTGAAGTCGGTGTAGTACAGGGCGTTGGCACCCTTGATCTTCTCGCTGAGCTCGGTGACGAGCCGTTCCTTGTCAGTGCGCTTCATGGCTCGTTACCGGTAGGGGGTGGTATCGACCTTCACCCCGGGGCCCATCGTCGACGAGACCGACAGGTTTCGCACGTAGACGCCCTTGGCCGCCGACGGCTTGGACCGGACGATCTGGTCCATGAAGGCGGCAAAGTTGGTCTCGAGTGCGTCGAGGCCGAACGAGACCTTGCCGATCTTGGCGTGCACGTTACCGCCCTTGTCGACGCGGAACTCGATCTTGCCGGCCTTCGTTTCCTTCACGGCCTGGCTGATGTTCATCGTGACCGTGCCGGCCTTGGGGTTCGGCATCAGGCCGCGGGGACCGAGCACGCGTCCCAGCTGGCCCACCTGGCCCATCTGGTCGGGCGTGGCGATCATCACGTCGAAGTCGGTCCAGCCTTCCTTGATCTTCGCGATGTATTCGGTGCCGACGAAGTCGGCGCCGGCTGCCTCGGCCTCGCGGGCCTTGTCGCCGACGGCGATCACCAGCACGCGGACCGTCGCGCCCGTGCCAGCCGGGAGGACGACGGTGCCGCGCACCACCTGGTCGGCGTGGCGCGGGTCAACGCCCAGGCGCACGGCGACTTCGACGGTCTCGTCGAACTTCGCGAATGCGCCGGTCTTCACCAGCTCGAGCGCCTGCTTGGCCACGTACGCCGTCTCGACGGCGCGCTTGGCGGCCGCGGCGCGGTACTGCTTGCCGTAGGTGCTGGCCATTATTCCTTGACCTCCACACCCATCGAACGGGCGGCGCCGGCAACCATCTTCATGGCCGCCTCGATGGAGTCGCAGTTGAGGTCGGGCATCTTCATTTCGGCGATCTTCCTGACCTGCGCGGCGTTGATGGTGCCTACCTTGTTTCGATTCGGCTGACCCGAGCCCTTTTCCAGCCCGATCTCCTTCTTGATGAGGATCGCCGCGGGCGGCGTCTTCAGGATGAAGGTGAAGGACTTGTCGGCATAAATCGTGATCTCGACCGGGAAGATCGTATCCTGGCCCTGCGTCCGAGCGTTGAACTCTTTGCAGAACGCCATGATGTTCACTCCCTGCGGGCCAAGCGCGGTGCCGACCGGCGGGGCCGGGTTCGCCTTGCCTGCAGGAATCTGCAGCTTGACGAATCCAGTGACCTTTTTTGCCATGATGCTCCTCTGACGTTCAGGCCGGGCGAGCATCGCCCAGCCGACTCCCACCGTGTGTTTTGCGAGGTCGTGGTGGCCCTCGGCGCACGAGTACTTCAGCCTTCGTGCGAGGCACTCCTCGAGATGACAGATGGCGGATGACGAATGGCAGATGTGAACATCTGCCTTCTGCCATCTGCCTTCCGACACCTCGCCTGGCGGCAATCGGTCGGCGCGGTGAGGATACCGCACCGCCGTGGGCGCTCCGCCTAGTGCGCCCGCAACTGCAGATAATCCAGCTCGACGGACGTCGGCCGCCCGAACAGCGACACCGACACCCGCACCCTGCCACGGTCGGGCATCACTTCCTCGACCACTCCGTTGAAATCCGAGAACGGCCCGTCGGTGATGGCCACCGCCTGCCCCACGAGGAACGGGATCTCCTCCTTGGGCGCGGCGACCTCCGCCTCGTCGGCGATGCCGAGGAGGCGGCGCACTTCGTCGTCGCGCAGGGGCTGCGGATCGCGGTCCTTGCCGACGAACTTGATGACACCCTGGATGCCGTTGATCGTGTGGAGCGCTTCCTGCGTCAGCTCCGTCTCGACCAGCACGTACCCCGGATACACCTTGCGCTCCACCGTGACCTTCTTGCCGTTCTTGATCTCGACAACCTCCTGCGCGGGCACGAGCGCCTGTCGAATGACACGCGCCTCGGGGGTCGCCGGATCCGCATCAATCATGCGCTGGATCAGCGACCGCACCTTGTTCTCGTGTCCAGAGGTCGTCTGGATCGCGTAAAACCGATGCGACACGAGAGCTCCTAGAACGCCGAGGGAAGGCGCACCAGCAACTGCTGGAACACCACGTCCATCAGCGCAATCACGCCCCCGATGAACAGGGAGAGCAGGACCACGCCAATCGAGAGCTGCCGCACCTGCGGCACATCGGGCCACGTCACCCGCTTCATCTCGGCCATCACGTCATGGTAGAACGCGACGACCTTCTGCGCCGGGTTTTGCGGCACCACCTCGACGGCCATGATTACTTCGTCTCCTTGTGGACCACGTGCTTGTTGCAGCGCGGGCAATACTTCTTCCACTCGACGCGTTCCGGGTGCAGCCGCTTGTTCTTCGTGGTGAAGTAGTTGCGATTCTTGCAGTCGTTACACGCGAGAATGATCTTGTCGCGGGGCATGTCGAAACCCTCTGGGGTGATGCACTGCCGATTGACGGTTCACGGTTGACCGTCCCCGTAGCACGAATGTGCTATGCACTGACTTCCCTGCCTCTTCCCCTGCACCTGCAGAGCTCACGATCGGGATTGAACCGATGACCTCACCCTTACCAAGGGTGTGCTCTACCGACTGAGCTACGTGAGCAATCGTCCAGCCTGTCAAACCGACACAAAAACCGCCGCGATGATCGCACTTGCGCGACGCCACCTGCCCTGCCGCTGTCGTACTCTGTCGTACTCTGTCGTTCTCTGTCGTTCTCTGTCGTTCTCTGTCGTTCTCTGTCGTTCTCTCGTCCAGAGCGGGAGACGGGGCTCGAACCCGCGACATCAAGCTTGGAAGGCTTGCGCTCTGCCAGCTGAGCTACTCCCGCGTGTCCCCGACCAGCCGTCCTGACTTCCTGACTCCCTTCCGTCACCGCAACCCGCTCAGTGGTGGGGGAAGGATTCGAACCTTCGAAGGCATAAGCCGGCAGATTTACAGTCTGCTCCCGTTGGCCGCTTGGGTACCCCACCTAATACTCCCCTGCCCCTGCACCATCAAAGCCTGCCGCACGAGCAAGAGCTGACGGCGAGAGTCGAACTCGCAACCGCTTGATTACAAATCAAGTGCTCTGCCAGTTGAGCTACGTCAGCGACTGGCGGTTTTTTTTGCGCGAGACTTGTAGAATACTCACCTCGAAGGCGAGTGTCAAGCCGTTGCAATTGTTGGCGTTAGAGGGCCTCCGCGCCGGGCCCTAGCGCAGCTTCTTCCAGCGCGCGCCCTGCGGGGTGTCCTCGACCACTATCCCCTTTTCTTCCAACGCCTTGCGGATGGTGTCGGCGGCCGCGAAGTCCCGCTTGGCCCGCGCCGCCTTGCGCGCCGCCAGCTGCGAGTCCACCCACCGCGCGAGCGCCGCGTCCACATCCTGTCGGTCCGGGACGATATCCAGCACGCCGTTGGCGCGCCCGAACGCGTCCCGCGCCTCCCGCAGCGACGCGTCGTCGCTGCCTCGCTTGTCGAGCTCGGCGTTGGCCTGGTTGATGAACACGAACATCGCCGCCTGCGCGCGCGGAGCGTTCACGTCGTCGTGCAGCGCGGCGTCAAACTCCCGCCGGAACTCGAGCGCCGCCTCACCAAGCGCCGGCGTTCCGCCACTCGCCGACGCCAAGCGTTCCGCAAAATCGCCAACGCGCCGCACGGCCTCGATGCTCGCCTCGAGGGCAACACCCGACAGGTTGAGCTGCTTGCGGTAGTGCGTCGAGAAGACGAAGTGCCGCACCGCCGCCGCGCTCACCTCCTGGTCGCGCAGGTCCTGCACCGACTGCACGTTGCCCACCCGCTTGGCCATCTTGGCGCCGTCGCTCAGCAGGAACTCGCCGTGGCACCAGAAGCGCGCGAACGGCTTGCCGGTGGCCGCCTCGCTCTGCGCGATCTCGTCCTCGTGGTGCGGAAACTGCAGGTCGACGCCGCCCGTGTGGATGTCGAGCGTCTCGCCGAGGATGCTCATCGCCATGGCCGAGCACTCGAGATGCCATCCGGGACGCCCGCGTCCCCACGGGGAATCCCAGGCCGCGCCGCACCGCTCGTCCTCGGGCGTCGCCGCCTTCCACAGCGCGAAGTCCTGCGCATTCTCCTTGGCGTAGTCATCCTGCGCCACGCGCGCGCCGATCTTGAGCTCGCGCGTGTCGAGCCGCGACAGGCGGCCATAGCCCGGGAACTTGTCGATCGCGAAGTACACCGATCCGTCCTCGGCCTTGTACGCGACCCCCTTCTGCTCGAGGCGGCGCACCAGGTCGATCATCTCCGCGATGAAGTCCGTGGCTCGCGGATAGTGTTCCACCTCTTCGATGCGCAGGTACTGGCGATCCGCCATGAAGACGGCGATCACCGGGTCGGTGACCTCGCGAATCGTCTTCCCCTGCTCCGTGGCGCGCTTGATGATCTTGTCGTCGACGTCCGTCAGGTTCATCACCTGGTTCACGCGCCATCCGGCGAGCCGCAGCGCGCGGCGCAGGAGATCGGAGAACAGGAACGTGCGGTAGTTCCCGAGGTGCGCGGGATTGTACACGGTGGGGCCGCACGCATACATGCGCACGGTCTCGCCGTCGGCCGGGGCAAACGGCTCGATGGCGCGTGACAGCGAATTGTAGAGGCGGAACTCCGGCATGCCCTAAAGCTAGCCGGGCGCCCGGGGAACCGTCCACCGCCCGGGCGGTTCGGTGACGACACGCGAGCGCAGCACGCGGATCCCCTCGGCCCGGCAGAGGGCCAGCACTTCCTCGGCGGAACGCTCGGCCAGGGAGACGCGCACCGCGCCGTCGCGGCGGCAGGCCGCGGCGACATACGGACGCAGCCGGGCCGCGGCCGTGCGCGGGGCGCCGACCGCCAGCTCGAGGGCCGTGCGCGGGGCGGCGTGACGCGGGTCGATCCAGGCGATGACGCGCCCCGCGCGCAGCAGCGCGCCGCGGTGCGCCACCCCGCTGAGCGCGCCGAGGTCGGCCGCGCTCACCAGCACCCCTGCGCCGCTGGCCGCCACGATATGAAGCACCCGGCGCACCTCGCGACGCGCGGCGGGGTCGAGCCCGTCGAGCAGCCCGTCGAGCACCAGCAGTTCCGGCGACTCCTGCATCGCTGCGGCCAGCGCCACCACACGACGCCCGGCAAGCGACAGTTCCCCCACGCGCGCGTCCAGCCGGTCCATCAGGTCGAGGCGCGCGGGCCACAGGTCCTCGGCCACGCGCCGCGGCGCATCGCGCAGTTCGCGTTGCACGCCGGCGAAGCGCAGCGTCTCACGCACCGACAGGAAAGCGTGAAGCGCCGCG
This sequence comes from Gemmatimonadota bacterium, assembly GCA_038041995.1. Lineage (GTDB taxonomy): Bacteria > Gemmatimonadota > Gemmatimonadetes > Gemmatimonadales > Gemmatimonadaceae > PNKL01. The sequence goes on from JBBTFF010000007.1 coordinate 6,445, forward strand.
TCCGCCGGCACGTACGCGGCGAAGTGACGCGGATACCGCGCAGCACCCAGCCAGCGTACCACCCCGACGTCAGCGCGCAGCAGCCCCGCGGCGACGCGCAGCAGGGTGGTCTTGCCCGCACCGCGCGCGCCGGCCACGCCGACGATCTCGCCGGCGTTCACCTCGCCGCTCACACCCTCGAGCGCCACCGCCGGCGTTCGTGAGACGTGGAGGCCGACGCCGAACGTCTT
>JBBTFF010000008.1:0-6455 GCA_038041995.1 Gemmatimonadota bacterium
TTGGCGTCGGTGGCGATGCTCGAGAAGTTGGCGCTGTTGAAGATCGCGCTCTGCAACGGCCCCGCGCGTTGCAGCGCCATCTCCGCTTCCTTGCGGGCGGTGATGTCACGCACGATGCAGGTGAAGTACCGTTGGCCCCCCAGCATCATGTCGCTGACCGCCATCTCGATCGGGACGGTGCTCCCGTCCTTGCGCCGGCCCGTGACCTCACGTCCGAGGCCCTTGGCGCGCGCCTCATCGCTCGGCCTGTAGTACTCGAGTGCATGCGCGAGCTGGTCGCGCTCCAGTTCCGGCACGAGCAGGCTGAACTCCCTTCCGATGAGCTCGGCGGCCGGATATCCGAATATCCGCTGCGCCGCCGGGTTTGCCTTGGCGACCACGCCGCCGCTGGCGTGGAAGGTGATGATGCCGTCCGCTGCGGTGGTGAGGACCGTCTCGATCAGCGCGGAACTGTCGTTCAGGGCCTGCTGCACGGCATATTCGTCCGTGACATCGCGGAACACCAGCACCGCGCCGATCACCTGCCCGGTACGGTCGCGAATCGGCGCGCAACTGTCGGCGATGTCGCGCTCGCTTCCATCGCGGGCAATCAGTACGGTGTGGTTGGCAAGGCCGTGCACCGTGCCATGAGCCAGGGTTTCCGCCACCGGAATCGTGGCGGACAGCCGGGTTTCCTTGTTGATGATCTGAAAGACCTCGCTCACCGGCCGACCCGCCGCCTGCGCCGTCGTCCAGCCGGTCAGCCTTTCGGCGACGGGATTCAGTCCCGACACTCGCGCACTGGCGTCGGTCGTCATCACGGCATCGCCGATGGAGGCGAGCGTCACCTCCAGCCGTTCCTCGCTTTCCGCCAGGGTGACGTTGGCCTGTTGCAGTGCCGCATTCGTCGCTTCCTGAATCTCGAGCGACTGCTCCGTGTCGACATGCGCGGCGTTCGCCAGCCGCTGCTGCGCGCGTTGACGGACCCAGATGGCAAAGGCGATGGCGCAGAGCAGCGCCAGCAGGGTGGTGATGATGATGAGGGACAGAAGCCGTCTCAGGTCGGCGCCGAATGCGTCGTCGCGCCGGTCCAGCGCTGCTTGCTCGGTCGCGGCGACGGATCGCACCACCGCCCGAATCGCGTCCATCTGGCGCCTGCCCTCGCCACTACTCACGAGCGCCTGTGCGCGGGCCACATCCTGATTGCGACGCAGTTCAATGAGATGCGCCATCCCCGCCAGCTTCGCATCCAGCAGGGGAGCCAGTGCATCCAGGTCCTTGTGGGTGGCGCTCTCAGCGCTCAAGCGACGCAGTGTGCCCACGCGAAGGGCGATGCTGTCGCGCACCGCAAGATACGGTTCCAGAAAGGCCTCGTCCCCGGTCAACAGGAACCCACGCTGACCGGTTTCGGCATCCTTCATGGCGGAAAGCAGGTCGTTCGCGCTTCCGAGAACGACGAGGCTCTGCCTCCGGATCGCAGAGGCGTCGAGGATCTGCCGGAACGACCCGAGCAGCACCACCGACCCCATCGCGACCAGCGAGACGCCTGCAAGAAGTGCAACAACAGGTCTTTTCGTCACGTTCATGAAAGCGGTTATCACCCGCTAAGTGGGCGTGTCAACAGCTGCCTGATGCTCGTCAGAAACGAGCGATGCCGCAGGCCAGAATGGCACCGTTGCCGATCATGCCACGCTCCAGAATGGCACCGTTGCCGATCATGCCACGCTATAGATGTACTCAATCGCGATCGTTCGTGCGTCGTCGCGTGATCTCCCCTCGGCCTTTTCGAGGCCGTCAGGTCACTGCGACGCAGCGGTTGTTGTTTCGCGGCGAAGAGAAGTAGGGTGTGTCATTGCGACACGCCGGCATCACTTTCCGTGCCGCGCTCTCTCGTGCGGAGAGCGGACGGCGGACGGCGGACGGCGGACGGCGTAGAACGTACAGCTTACAGCTTCTCTTGTCGTTACTCCGCGCGTTCCAGCGCCAGCGTCGCACCCCGCAGCCGCTCGCCTACGTAGCAGTGCATCCCCACCGCCGTCAGCCCGGCGTTTCGAAAGGCATGCCGATACCACGCCGGCGTGCGATGGTGCCAGTGCGCCTTGTCGCCCTCGAGTTCGTCGGCATTCGTGAACGCCTCGAGATAGGCCACGCCGTCGAGTAAGCCGGCCAGGGCGCGCAAGCCCGGGCCCAGTTCCTCCGAGCGCACGTACTGCAGCACATCACAACAGACGACAACGTCGAACCGTTCGGTGAGCCCCACCTGCCCCACCGTGCCGAACGTCCCGTGCCGGATGCCGCGCGTGCGACCGAAGCGGTCGACCACGTAATCACTCGAATCGATGCCGACGTACTCGGCCTTTGGGCGCTCATCGAGAAAGTGCGACCTCCACGGCGCCTCACCGCAGCCGATGTCGAGGATCTTCGTCACGGGCCGTTCCAGCAGCACCTCGGCGATACCGAGCACCAGTCGCACTTTCCGGCGCACGCTGGCAGGAGTCGCCACGCGGTGCCGCGGATCGCGATACCACCGGTCGAAGTAGGCCTGGTCGTATTGCTTGGTCATTGCGCGGTGTCGCGTGCGGCCCGTCGAATGTCCGTGGCGTCGGCGATCGCGCGACCGTTCGGTTCGCCGAGCGCCAGGCGCACCATGCCGGCGGCGAGCGCATTGCCGGTGAGCGTGCCCCACCGGTCGCGCACCCGACCGGCGCCCAGTCGCGCGGCAACATCGAGCACGACGTCGACCACGATGCTCGCCACGCGCTCCGCTACGCGGCGCTCGTCGCGATCGCTCCCCGAGATGAACGACGGCTGGACGATCAGGTATGGCATTCCGCTCCCCTGCAACTCGCCCTCGAACCGGCCGCGCACGGCGAGGTAGGCGTTGCGGCTGCTGGCCTTCGCGCCAATCGACGACAGGTACACGAACCGCGGCCGGATGCCGGCCGCGCCGGCGGCGCGCAGCAGCATGGCCGTCAGCCCGAAGTCCACGGCCTCGTATCCCGCCGCCTTGCCGGTGGCGCGTTCGTCGCGCGCGGCGCGCGCGCGCGTGGTGCCGAGCAGCGCAAAGACGAAGTCCGGACGCAACCGCGCCATCGTGCGTGACATGTCGTCATCGCTCCACGCCGTGGCATCAACCTCGGCGAGCGCGGCGGCGAACCGCGCCGTCCAGCTGCCCAGCGCCGGCGAGTCGGGGCGAATGTGGGCGACCGTCCGCACGCCCTCGCGCGCAAGTCGCTGGGTGACGTGGCGCCCGGTGTACCCGGTGGCGCCGGCAATGAAGGCGGTGGTCACGCCGCCGGCGGTGCGGCCGGGAGGTTGTGGTGCGGTTCGCGCCAAGTCAGGATGGCGAGGATCACTGCGCCACAGGTGACGCCCGAGTCAGCCACGTTGAACGTCCAGAACCGGGAAGCGCCGATACCCACGTCAATGAAATCCACCACGCCCCGCGCGCTGCGAACGCGGTCGATCAGGTTGCCGGTGGCGCCGGCGGCGATCATCGCCAGCGATGCCGAAAGCCACGTGGATGATGGCGGCAGTCCGCGCCACATCCGCACGATGATGACGATCATCACGAGGGCGAGTACGGAGAATACCGTGCGTGACCACCCTCCGAGCGACATGTTCATCGCCGCGCCGGTGTTGTACGTGAGAGTCCATCGCACCCAGTCGCCGATGACCTCCTGCGGCACATGCAGCGGGAGCCGCGCCTCGGCGATGCGCTTGGATACGATGTCGCCGGCGAGGATGCCGAGGGCAAGGGAAACGAAGATTCGGTCGCGAGGTGAGGTGATCATGCGTAGCGGATGAGGTACCGTCGTAGACTACACCGGGCGTGCCGCCTAAGTTACCGCCGCGACGCCTGCGACGGGAACCCGTCCGGCGCTCCCACCAGGGCGAATCCACCAATGCGTCAACCCTGTGCCCTCACACCCCCGGACGTGCGTTCGCCAAGACTTCCCATCGACGACGTGATTCCCGCGCTGCGCGAAGCACTGCGCACCGCAGGGCACGCCGTGCTGGTGGCCCCGCCGGGTGCGGGAAAGACGACGCGCGTGCCGCTGGCCCTGCTGCACGAGCCGTGGTGCACGGGCCGCATGCTGGTGCTCGAGCCACGCCGCCTGGCGGCCCGCGCCGCCGCCCATCACATGAGCAGGTTGCTGGACGAGGACGTCGGCGGCACGGTAGGCTATCGCGTACGCCTCGAGTCGCGCGTGTCGGAGCGCACGCGCATCGAGGTCGTCACCGAGGGAGTGCTCACCCGCATGCTGCAGGACGACGCCACGCTCGATGGTGTCTCCGCCGTGCTGTTCGACGAATTCCACGAGCGCAACCTGGCGGGCGACTTCGGGCTGGCGCTCACGCTGCGCTCGCGTGAGCTGGTGCGCGACGACCTGCGCGTGCTGGTCATGTCGGCCACGCTCGATGCGGCACCCGTGGCGTCGCTGCTGGGCGGAGCGCCGGTGATCGAGAGCCACGGACGAGCGCACCCGGTGGAGACGCGCTACCGCGCTCCGCGCGAGGGCCAGTGGATCGATGTCAGCGCCGCGGCCGCGGTGCGCGCCGCGCTCGCCGCCGACGCCGGCGACGTGCTCGTCTTTCTCCCCGGCCAGGGGGAGATCGCGCGCACGGCCGCCGCCCTGGGCGATGTGGACTCCGCAGTGGACGTGATTGCGCTGTACGGCGCGATGTCGCTGGACGCGCAGGATCGCGCCATTCGCCCGAGTCCCGACGGACGGCGCAAGGTGGTGCTGGCGACGGCGATCGCCGAGACCAGCCTCACCATTGAAGGGGTGCGCGTGGTCATCGACAGCGGGCTCTCGCGCGTGCCGCGCTTCGACCCACGCAGCGGAATGGCACGCCTCGTCACCACGCGCGTGTCGCGGGCGAGCGCCGACCAGCGCCGCGGTCGCGCCGGGCGCCTGGGGCCCGGCGTCTGTTACCGGCTGTGGGCGGAGGGTGACGACGCGCAGTTGCTGGCGCAGCGCACGCCCGAGGTGCTGGAGGCCGACCTGGCGCCGCTGGCACTCGAACTGGCCGCCGCGGGCATCGACGACGCGCAGTCGCTGCCGTGGCTCGACGCCCCGCCCGCGGGCGCGCTCTCACAGGCGCGCGCGTTGCTGCGCGAGCTCGAGTCGCTCGATGCCGCCGATCGGATCACCCCGCACGGCCGGAACATGAGCACGCTGGGCGTGCATCCGCGTCTCGCGCACCTGGTGGCGCGCGGCCACGAACTGGGACACGGCGCGCTGGCCTGCGACGTGGCCGCACTGCTCGGCGAGCGCGACATCTTCAACCGTGAATCAGCCGAGGGCGATGCCGACCTGGCCGACCGGGTGCGAGCGCTCCGCGACGCGGAGTTCGCCACGGCGCGCCGTGCCGACCGCGGCCGCATGCAGCGCGTAAGGCAGGAGGGAGACGCGTTGCGGCGCGTGATCAATGCCCGTCGTGATGTCGCGACTTCCGACGACCGCGTAGTGGGCCTGTTGGTGGCGCTGGCATACCCAGACCGCTTGGCGAAGCAGCGCCCCGACGAACCGGGCAAGTACCTGATGCGCAATGGCCGCGGCGCCACGTTCGCCATACCGCAAGCGCTGGGCGCCGCGGAGTGGCTGGCCATTGCCGAGGTCGACGGCGACCCGCGGGAAAGCCGCATCTGGATGGCGGCGGCCATCGACGCAGCGGACGTGGCCGCGTACTTTGCCGCGCACGCCACCGAAGAGATCGTGCGCCACTGGGACGCCGGCAAGCGCGTACTGCGGCTTTCGCGTGTCACGCGCCTTGGTGCCATCGCGCTGCGCGAGAAGCAGCTCGACGCGCCGGATGCCGACGAGGCGGCCGCCGCGCTGCTGGTGATCGCGCGCCGGGAAGGACTGGGCATCCTGCGCTGGGACGAGCGCGCCATCCGCCTGCGGCAGCGGCTCGCGTTTGCGCATCGCTGCGACACGGAGTTTCCCGACGTCAGTGATGAGGCGCTGCACGCGTCACTCGACGACTGGCTGCTCCCCGCCCTGCGATCGCACGGCAAGCTGAACGCGCTGGGCAAGGCCGACGTGGCCGATGCGCTGCTCGCGCGCCTCACGTGGAAACAGCGCGAGCGGCTCGACACGCTGGCCCCGACGCACTGCACGGTGCCCAGCGGCTCGCACCTCCCCATCGACTACTCCGACGCCGAGGCGCCGGCACTCGCCGTGCGCCTGCAGGAGATGTTCGGCCTGGCCGAGACGCCGCGTGTCGGTGACGGACGGATGCCCCTCACGCTGCAGCTGCTGTCGCCGGCGCATCGTCCCGTGCAGGTGACGCGCGACCTGGCGGGCTTCTGGGCGCGCTCGTACTTCGACGTGCGCAAGGACCTGCGCGGCCGTTACCCCAAGCATCACTGGCCCGAGAATCCGCTGGAGGCCCAGGCGACGGCGAGGGCCAAGCGGCGGGGCACGTGAGGCGCGGCTGGTGGCTGGTGGCTGGTGGCTGGTGGCTGG
>JBBTFF010000009.1:0-3504 GCA_038041995.1 Gemmatimonadota bacterium
CGTATAGCGTACAGCTTCTTTTGTCGCGTAAGACCCTGCGACCCCGACCAAATCATGCTAAATTACAAGGTTATCCTGTAGTACTCCCCGTTCCCAGCCTATGCCTACCTACGAGTACCGCTGCACCAACGGTCACGGCTTCGAGGACTTTGTTCTCAAGATGAGTGATTCCAAGTCCCGGTTGCCGTGCCCCGCCTGCGGCGAGCGCGGAGAGCGTCAGCTCTCTGCCGGAGGCGGCCTGGTGTTCAAGGGGTCCGGTTTCTACATCACCGACTACGGCAAGGACGGCAAGAAGTCGTCCACGCCCGCGCCGGACAGCGCGTCGAAACCCGACGGGTCGAAAGCCGAGAGCGCGAAGTCGGAGAGTGCGAAGTCGGAGAGTGCGAAGTCGGAGAGCGCGAAGACGGAGAGCTCGCAGTCTGAGGGCTCGAAGTCCGAAAGGTCGAGACCGGAGAGCACGAAGTCTGAGGGTTCGAAGCCCGAAAGGTCGAAATCCGAGGGCGCGAAGTCCGAGCGCGGTCCGACCGCACCCGCGACCCCCAAGAGCGGCAGCGAGTGACGCCCGACGAACTGCTTCGCGCCGAGCTTGCCCGCGCGGCGCGCGCCCTCGGCGCGCCGGAGGGCCTCACGCCGGTCATCGAGCGTCCGCGTGATCCGGCGCACGGCGACTGGGCCACGAACCTGGCGATGATGCTGGCCAAGCCGCTCGGCAGGAAGCCGCGCGACATCGCCGACGCCATCGTGGCGCAACTCGATCTCAGCGCCGCCGGCGTTTCCGAGACGACGATCGCCGGCCCCGGGTTCATCAATTTTCGCCTCGATGCCGGAGCGCACGCCAAGCGGCTGACACAGGTGCTCACGCAAGGGGCCGCCTACGGTCGCAGCCCCATCGTGACCGGAACGCCGGTGAACGTCGAGTTCGTCTCGGCCAACCCCACCGGCCCGCTGCATGTCGGTCACGGCCGGCAGGCTGCGCTCGGTGACGCCATCAGCGCGCTGCTGGAGAACGCCGGATGGAAGGTGACGCGCGAGTTCTACTACAACGACGGTGGTGTGCAGATCGAGAATCTCGCCAAGTCGCTGTGGGTGCGCGTGGCGCAGCTCGTTGGCATCGACATTCCGATTCCCGACGGTGGCTACAACGGCGAGTACATTCGGGAACTTGCCGAGCGCTACGTCGCCGACCACAAAGACCCGCCGCCGCACGAAGTGTTGCGTGCCGGCGCGGAAGCCATCGCCGCCGGTGAGCGGCCCGCGGCTGACGGGCTGTTCGACGACATGCGGATGTTCGCCGTGGCCGCGCTCCGCGCCGAGCAGGACCTCGACCTCAAGGCGTTCGGCGTGAAGTTCGACGTCCACTTCCTCGAGTCATCGCTGTACACCGACGGCAAGGTCGAAGCGACCGTCGACCTGCTGGTGAAGGGCGGGCACGCCTTCGAACAGGACGACGCGCTCTTCCTGCGCACCACCGACTTTGGCGATGACAAGGATCGCGTGATGCGCAAGCGCGACGGCACCTACACGTACTTCGTGCCCGATGTCGCGTATCACGTGGACAAGTGGCAGCGCGGGTTCACGCGGGCCATCAACGTGCAGGGCGCCGACCACCACAGCACCGTCACGCGCGTGCGCGCCGGGCTCCAGGCGCTCGAGATCGGCATTCCGGCGGGCTATCCCGACTACGTCCTGCACCAGATGGTGACGGTGATGCGGGGTGGCGAGGAGGTGAAGATCTCCAAGCGCGCCGGCAGCTACGTCACCGTGCGCGACCTCATCGATGAAGTCGGGCGCGACGCGGTCCGTTACTTCTTCCTGATGCGCAAGGGCGACAGCCAGCTCGTCTTCGACGTGGATCTGGCGCGCTCGCAGTCCGAGGAGAACCCGGTCTATTACATCCAGATGGCGCACGCGCGGCTCAGTGGCATCTTCCGCGTGGGCGAGGTCGACGCGGCGTCGATGACCGCGGACGGGGTGCACTGGGAGTGCCTGGCGGAGCCGGCCGAGCGCGAACTCATTGCGTTGTTGCTCGACTACCCGCGCCTCGTCGCCGGCGCAGCCGACGCGCTCGAGCCGCATCGCGTGGCGGCCTACCTGCTGGAGACGGCGCGGCAGGTCCATGTGTGGTACCATAAGCACCACGTGCTCAACGAACCGGAGCACGTCACGAAGGCGCGACTCGTCCTGGCCAAGGCTGCGCGCCAGGTGCTGGCGAATGGTTTGGCATTGCTTGGCATCTCGGCGCCGGACCGGATGTAGGCGGCGGATCAGTGTGCGCGGTGAGCGGACGGCGTAAAGCGTAGAGCGTACAGCCCACAGCTTCTTTTTCCACCCAAGACTCTCCATGTCATTACTCGTCGTTGGCTCCGTCGCGCTCGACTCCGTCGAAACTCCATTTGGCAAGGCCGATGACGTCCTCGGCGGCTCGGCCACGTACTTCTCGGTGTCGGCCAGCCATCAGACGCCCGTCCAGCTTGTCGGCGTCGTCGGCAGCGACTATCCGGTGCACCAGCTCGAGCCGCTCCGGGCGCTCGGCATCGACCTCGCCGGGCTCGAACACGCCAACGGGGAGTCATTTCGCTGGCGCGGGCGTTATCGCCACGACCTGAACTCCGCCGAGACGCTCGAGACGCGGCTGGGAGTCTTCTCGCACTTCCGCCCGAAACTGCCTGCCCAGTTTCGCTCGGCCGACTACGTTTTCCTCGCCAACATCGATCCGCGGCTGCAGCTGCAGGTGCTCGAGCAGATCGACAAGCCGAAGCTCGTGGCCTGCGACACCATGAATTTCTGGATCGAATCCCGGCGTGGCGACCTGATGGAACTGCTCGAGCGTGTCGACCTCATCACGCTCAACGACGGCGAGGCGCGACAGCTCACCGACCAGGCCAATCTCGTGCAGGCCGCCCGCTGGATCCTCGACCGGGGCCCGCGCACGGTGCTGATCAAGAAGGGTGAACACGGCGCCTTCATGTTCACCCGCGACTCCGTGTTCTATGCGCCGGCCTACCCGTTGGAGGCGGTCTTTGACCCGACCGGTGCCGGCGACTCCTTCGCCGGCGGCTTCATGGGCTATCTGGCGCGGACCAACGACCTGAGCGACGCCAACCTGCGCCGCGCCGTCATCGTCGGCTCCGCCATGGGTTCGTTCGTCGTCGAGGCCTTCTCGATCGGACGACTGCTCGACGTGACGCGCGACGACATCGACCGCCGCGTCGCCGACTTTCACCGCCTCGTCTCCTTCGACCAGGAAATGCCGGCGTGAGCGACGACCGGCTGACCTACGCGCTCGCCGGTGTTGACATCGCCGCCGCCGAGTCGTCGAAGCATCGCATCAAGGCGCTCGTCGAGAGCACCTTTACCGCCGGTGCCCGGGGCGCGTTCGGCGGCTTCGGCGGGATGTTCCGCGTGCCGCCAAACGCCAGGGCGCCGCTGCTCGTGTCGAGCGCCGACGGCGTCGGCACCAAGATCAAGGTGGCCATCGAAGCAGGGCGACACGACAGCATTGGC
>JBBTFF010000009.1:3514-13078 GCA_038041995.1 Gemmatimonadota bacterium
CGGCGGACTGTTCGATCTCACGACCGCCGGCGCTTTCCGCCATCCGGTCCTGGTCAGCAGCGCCGACGGCGTCGGCACCAAGCTGAAGATCGCCTTCATGACCGGCAATCACCGGACCGTCGGCATGGACCTGGTGAACCACTGCGTCAACGACATCCTGGTGCAGGGGGCCGAGCCGCTCTTCTTCCTCGACTATCTGGCATTCGGCAAGCTGGTGCCCGAGGTTGTCGAACAGGTGGTGGCCGGGGTGGCCTCGGGCTGCCGCGAGAATGGCTGCTCGCTCGTCGGCGGCGAGACCGCTGAGATGCCCGGGCTCTACACGCCTCCGGACTATGACCTTGCCGGGTTCATTGTCGGCTGGGTCGAGGAGGACCAGGTGATCACGCGCGATCGCGTGCGCGCGGGCGATGTGCTTATCGGCCTGGCTTCCAGCGGGCTGCACACCAACGGATATTCGCTGGCGCGTCGCATCGTGAACGAACGGCTGAAACTGAAGCCCGACGACACCTTTCCCGGTGACACCAGGTCCACCGCCGACGTGCTCCTCGCCGTGCATAAATCGTACCTCGGGGCGATTGCCCCGGTACGTGCGCGGATTCACGCGATGGCGCACATTACGGGGGGCGGACTGCCGGGAAATCTCGACCGGGCATTGCGCCCCACGCTCGACGCCGTGGTCGACACGACGTCGTGGGAGATACCGAATGTCTTCCGGGTGCTCGAGGAGGCTGGCGGCGTGGCGCGGGACGAGATGTATCGGGCATTCAACATGGGCGTCGGTATGGTGGTGATCACCGACGCGGCAGGGGCCGTGCCGGTGCGCGCCAGCGCGACCGCGGCCGGGATCGAGAGCTGGATGCTCGGCGAAATTGCCGAAGGAACCGGGAGCGTCATCCTCAAGGGAGGCACGTGAGCATGCGGATACGGAACATGATGTTGGCGATGGGCGCGGCGCTGCTCTCGGCGAGCACGCCGGCGCAGGCGCAGACGTGCGCATCGGGCACCACGCAGGACGCCTGCCAGAAGACGGTGGACCTCTTCAACTTCCTCACGCCCCAGATCTCCACGGCGCTCGTTGGCGGCAGCACGACGCTGGGACAGGGCGGAGTGCTCGGCGGCTTCCCCCACTTCGTGGTCGCGTTGCGCGCGACCGCCGTGAAGGGGACCTTCCCCACGACCGGAAACGTCGGCTTCAGCACCAGCGGGGCGCAGAGCACCGCCTACGCCGGTGAAGAGCAGTTCGTCCCGATGGCATCGGTGGACGGGGCGATCGGCATCTACAAGGGCTTCCCGCTTGGCGTCACGCGCGTGGGGGGCGTCGACCTGTTGCTGACGGCCACCTACATCCCGACGATGCCGGATGGCGGTGACGTCAACATGACGCTGCCGGGCGGATCGACCAAGTTCGGCGGCGGCGTGCGCCTTGGCCTGCTGCAGGAGTCGATCCTGGTTCCGGGCGTCTCGTTCAGTTGGGTCAAGCGTGACCTGCCCACCATTTCCGTCTCGGGTAGCAGCACGGTGAGCGCGTCGGGTGGAACGGCCCCGGGCGATTTCGCGATGAATGACCTCTCGCTCAAGACGAGCAGCTGGCGCTTCAGCGCGTCCAAGACGTTCCTCATCTTCGGGCTGCAGGCGGGCTTCGGGCAGGACACGTACGACAACTCGGTGGCGTTGCACGTCACCGTCAGGCCGCAGGCGCCGCTTCCGCAGCAGACCGTGGATATCAGCGCCAGCAACACCATGACGCGCACCAACATCTACGCCGGGCTTAGCCTCAACTTCTTCATTGGCAAGCTCGTGGCCGAGGCAGGGCAGGTCAGCGGCGGCTCGTTGCCCACGGCCCGCAACACCTTCGGTTCCGATGCGGCAGCCAGTCGCGGCTACTTCTCGCTGGGACTCCGCACCGGCTTCTAGATGAAGGAGCCGGAGGCCGCCTGGAGTGTGCGCGAGCGTGCGTGGATGCGGCGCGCGCTCGCGCTCGCCGGGCGGGGATGGGGACAGACGGCGCCGAACCCAATGGTCGGCGCCGTCGTTGTCCGGGACGGCGTGGTGGTGGGCACCGGCTTCCACGCGCGGTTCGGTGAAGCGCACGCCGAGGCTGTAGCGCTCGGCGTGGCCGGCGAGCTGTCGCGCGGGGCCGACGTCTATTGCACGCTCGAGCCCTGCAACGCGCACGGCAAGCAGCCGCCCTGCGCGGAGTTGCTCATCGCGGCCGGCGTGCACCGTGTCGTGGCCGCGATCCCGGACCCGAATCCCGTCAAGGCGCATGGTGCCGAACGGCTGCGCGCCGCGGGAATCGCCGTGGATTTTGGCCTCGGGGCGGAGGCGGCTCGCGAGCTGAACGCCCCATTCCTCCACTGGGCCGGCGGCGCATCGCGACCGTGGATCACCCTCAAGCTGGCCGTGTCACTCGATGGCGCGATCGCCGGCGCCGACAGGGCGCGCGGGTGGCTCACCGGCGAAGCGGCACGCAAGCAGGTGCACCGGTTGCGCGCCGGCGCCGACGCCATTGCCGTGGGCATCGGCACGGCGTTGGTCGACGACCCCGCGCTCACCGTTCGCGGGGTCCGCAAGCCGCGCGTCGCGCCCTTGCGCGTGGTGTTCGACCGGCAGGCGCGGCTTCCGATCGCCAGCCGACTCGTGCGCACCGCCCGCCGGGTGCCGACGGTCATCGTGACGGCGACGGCCGACGGCGCTCCGGTGGCGGCGCTCACCGACAAGGGTGTGGAGGCCATGGTCGCACCCACCTTGCAGGCCGCGCTCCAGGCCCTGCACGGCCGTGGCGTTCACCATTTGCTGGTGGAGGGAGGCGCCGGCCTCGCCGGGGCCCTGCTGGCCCACAATCTGGTCGATCGACTGGTTATCTTTGAAGCGCCGGTGTTCCTGGGCGCCGGGGCACTGGGCGCCTTTTCAGCGGTGCCGGCGGCGGCCGTGGATGCGCTGCCGCGCTGGCGGGTCATCGAACGACGCGAGCTGGATGATGACCTGATGACCGTCCTGGCTCCCCCAGGTGCTTGACTGCTATCGTCTCTCAGCTATCGACCATCGTCTCGCCCATGTTCACTGGCCTCATCACCGACGTCGCAACGATCAAAGCCGTGCGGGCCACGTCCGCCGGCCGCGAGTTCGACGTGCGCACGTCCTTTGATGCCCTGGCCGACGGCGAGAGCATTGCGTGTGACGGGGTCTGCCTGACGGTTCGCGAGCACGCGACCGGCGCCTTCGCCGTTGCCGCCGTCGTCACGACGCTCGAGCGCACGACGCTGGGCGACTGGGGCGAGGGACGCCGCGTCAACCTCGAGCGCGCGCTCGCCGTGGGCGACCGCCTGGGTGGGCACATGGTGGCGGGGCATGTCGATGCGGTGGCCGAGGTTGCGCGCGTCGCTCGGCGCGAGGATGCCGTGCTGGTCGACCTTGCGCTCGACGAGGAGTGGATGCCCCTGATGGTGCCGCACGGCTCCATTGCGGTGAACGGCGTGAGCCTGACCGTCAATGAACGGCTCGCGGGCGGCGTGCAGTTGTCTCTCATCGAATACACGTTGCGGCACACGGCGCTGGGCGACCTGCGCGTGGGTGACCGCGTCAACGTCGAAGCGGACCTGGTGGGGAAGTTCGTGCAGCAGCTCGCGCTGGCGCACCTTCCGGCGTCCGTCATCCGTCATCCGTCATCGGAATAGCCATGCCATTTGCCACCGTCGAGCAGGCCATTCAGGATCTTCGCACCGGCAAGTTCATCGTCGTGGCCGACGATGAGGACCGCGAGAACGAAGGCGACCTCATTCTCGCCGCCGAGTTCATCACGCCGGAGAAGGTGAACTTCCTCATGCAGGCCAAGGGGATGATCTGCGTCGCCCTCAGCCCGGCCCGCGTCCACCAGCTCGACCTCCCCATGATGGGGCGCGAGAACACCGAGGCGCTGCGCACGGCGTTCACCGTCACCATCGACGCGTCGCCGCGATTCGGCGTGACCACCGGAATCAGCGCGGCCGACCAGGCGGCGACCATCCGCCGTTGCGGCGACCCGCTGGCCGTGCCGTCCGATTTCCGCCGCCCCGGGCACGTACACCCGCTGTGCGCCCGCGAGGGCGGCGTGCTGCAGCGCGTCGGTCACACCGAGGCGGCGGTGGACCTGATGCGCGCGGCGGGCCTGCAGCCGGCCGGCGTCATCTGCGAGATCCTCACCGACGACGGCTCCACGGCCAAGCGCCCGCAGCTCGAGGCGTTTTGCGAACGGCACGGCCTCACGTTCATCACCGTGGCGCAGGTCGTGGCGCACCGGCTGCAGAACGAGCGCCTGGTGCACCGCGTCGCCGACGCGCGCCTCCCCACCGAATTCGGCGAGTTCCGCGTCATCGGCTATCGCAACGACGTCGACGAGCGCGAGCACGTGGCGCTGGTGATGGGTGAGGTGAACGGCGGCGAGGACGTGCTGGTGCGGATGCACTCCAAGTGCCTCACCGGCGACACGTTCCATTCGCTGCGCTGCGACTGCCACTGGCAGCTGCACGAAGCAATGCGCCTGGTCGCCGATGCCGGGCGCGGCGTGATCGTCTACCTCGACCAGGAAGGCCGCGGCATCGGCCTGCTCAACAAACTCAAGGCATATGCCCTCCAGGATCGCGGCGCCGACACGGTGGAGGCCAACGAGCGGCTTGGTTTTGCGCCGGACCTGCGGAACTACGGCATCGGGGCGCAGGTCCTGCTCGACCTCGGCCTGCGGTCCATTCGCCCGATCACCAACAACCCCAAGAAGCTCGTCGGCCTCGAAGGCTACGGGCTGCGTCTCGGCGAGCGCGTGCCGATCATCTCGCCGACCACCGACGAGAATGCCAACTACCTCGAAACCAAGGTGCGCAAGCTTGGGCACCTGCGAGCACTGTAATGGCTGAGTTCGAAGGCACCCCGTCCGGCGCTGGCCGGCGTTTCGTCGTCATCGCCAGCCGGTTCAACGCCGTCGTCACGCAGGCGCTGGTGGACGGTGCGCTCGAGTGCCTCGTGCGCCACGGGGCCCGCTCCGACGACATCGACGTCATCTGGGTGCCCGGTGCGTGGGAGTTGCCGCCGGCGGTGGCGCGCGTGCTCCAGACCGAGCGCTATGAAGCCGTCGTCGTGTGCGGCGCGGTCATTCGCGGCGAGACCCCGCATTTCGACTACGTGGCCGGCGAGGCCGCGCGCGGGCTGGCCGCGCTACAGGGCGAGTTCGGGGTACCCATCGGCTTCGGGCTGCTGACGACCAACACGCTCGAGCAGGCGCTCCAGCGGGCCGGCGGCGACCGCGGCAACAAGGGATGGGATGCGGCGCTGGCCGCCATCCAGATGGCCGACCTGTTCGGCATGCTCGATGCGAGCGATGACGCCGAAGGCGACGGCTGATGGCGCGACTCGAAACACGTGCCCGCGCGCGCGCCCTGCAGGCGCTCTTCGCGTGGGACGTGCGGGTAGGCACGCCGCTCGACCGCATCGCCGCACTCGTCTGGGACGACCTCGCGGTCGCGGTCAATGAGCGCGCCTTCGCCGATGCGTTGTTGCAGGTCCTGCAGGCGCAGGCCGCGGCGCTCGACGCCGAGCTGAGCGACGTGACCACCAACTGGCGGCTCGAGCGCCTCGGCGCCATCGAGCGCTGCGTGCTGCGCCTGGGGGCCGCCGAGCTCTCGCAGGGCATCACCCCGCCGCGCGTGATCATCCAGGAATCGGTGCGACTGGCGGAGCGCTTCGGCAGCGCGCAGAGCGCGCGCTTCGTCAACGGCGTGCTCGACGCGCTCGCGCGGCGCATGGGGCGCATCTAGTGCGCGTGCTGGTGGTCAACTGGCAGGACCGCGAGAACCCGCAGTCTGGTGGCGCGGAGATTCACCTGCACGAGATCTTCGAGCGGCTCGCCGGGCGCGGCCACTCGGTGACGATGCTCTGCGGCGGCTGGCCCGGCGCGCCGCGCCGCGCCGAACTCGGCGGGATCGACGTGCACCGCACCGGGGTACGACAGACCTTCGCGCTGCGGGCCTGGGGGTACTACCGCCGGCATCTTGCGGGGCGCCCGTTCGACGTGCTCGTGGAAGACATCAACAAGATGCCGTTGTTCACCCCGCTCTGGGGTGCCCGTCGCGTGGTCGCGTGCGTGCCGCACCTGTTCGGCGGTACCGCGTTCCAGGAACTGTCGCCCCCGCTCGCCGCCGCCGTCTGGCTGTCCGAACGCCCCATCCCGTTCGTGTATCGGGACACTCCGTTCGAGGCCATCAGCGAGAGTACCGCCGACGATCTCGTGGGGCGTGGTATCGCCCGCGATCACGTGCGTGTGATCTACCCGGGCGCCTCGTGCGAGCATTACACACCCGATCCCGCGCAACGCTCGCCGACGCCGGCCTTCGCTTACCTCGGCCGATTGAAGAAGTACAAGGGGGTCGACCTCGTCATTCGCGCCTTCGGGCGCGTCGACGATCCCCGGGCCGTGCTCGAGGTCGCCGGGGAGGGGGACTTCCGCCCGGCCCTCGAACGGTTAGTCAGGTCGCTTGACCTGACCGCGCGCGTGAAGTTTCTTGGATTTGTGAGCGAGTCCGAGAAACTGGCGTTGTTGCGTCGCGCGTGGGCCACCGTCTTTGCGTCACCCAAGGAAGGGTGGGGACTCACCAATATCGAGGCCTCGGCCTGCGGCACCCCCGTGGTCGCGTCCGACTCACCAGGAATTCGTGAATCCGTGCGGCACGGCGAAACGGGCTTCCTTGTGCCTCATGGCGATCTCGACGCCATGGCCGCGGCCCTGCGGCGCCTCAGTGGCGACCCGGCGCTCGTGGCATCGCTGGGCGAGCGTGGGCGCCGCTTTGCCGCCTCGTTCACATGGGACCGCGCCGCCGACGACACGGCAGCGCATCTTCAGCAGGTGGCACAAACAGGAGGATAGGCTCGTGGAGATCGTCTTTTCGCACCGCGGCATCGCGCTTACCGAGTCGATGCTCAAGAAGGCCGAGCGGGCCGTCCTCAAGGCGTCGGAACGCGTGCCGCGCGCCACGGCGGCCATTGTGCGGTTCGACCAGAACGGTCCGGAACGCCGGGTCGAGATCGTGTTCACTGCGCCCCAGGGGATGCGGCTCGTCGCCGCCGAGGCCGGCCGCTATTGGGGGCCGGCCCTCGACGCCGCGCTGGTCAAGCTCGTGCGACAGGCGTCCAAGGAGCGCCACACGCCGTCGCGGCGCGTGGCCGGCAGGGGCTGAGGCGGCGATGGCGCTGACAGTTCGCGGCCTCGTCGAGCGCATGGGAGATGCGCTGCGCCTTACCGTGCTCGGCAGCCCCGACGGGCTCTCGCGCGAGATACCGACGTCGGACGCCTCGGGTCCCGGGCTCGTGCTTGCCGGATACACCGGCCGCTTCGTGCACCAGCGCGTCCAGGTCCTCGGCCAGACGGAAGTGAGCTACCTGGCCTCGCTTGATCCGGCCAGGCGCCAGGAGATCCTGCGTACGTACTTCAGCTATCCCATTCCCTGCGTGATGATCACCAAGGGGCAATCGCTCCCGGAGGGGATGGAGGGCGAGGCCATACGGAGCGGCATCGCCATCCTGGTGTCGGCGCTCAAGACGCAGGAGTTCTACCGGCTCATCACGCCGTTCCTCGAGAGCGAGTTCGCCCCGTCCCTGTCGCTCCACGGCTCGCTTGCCGACGTCTTCGGTGTGGGCCTCCTCTTCATCGGAGAGAGCGGCATCGGCAAGTCCGAGTGCGTTCTCGACCTGGTGGAGCGCGGCCACCGTCTCGTGGCCGACGACCTCGTGCTCGCGCGGCGCAAGGGTGCCGACGTCCTCATCGGCCGCGGGCACGAACTGCAGCGGCACTTCATGGAGATCCGCGGCGTCGGGCTCATCGATGTCAGCGCGATCTTCGGCATCCACTCCGTGCGCCAGCAGAAACGCATCGAAGTGGTCGTCGAACTGGTGGTCTGGAACAACAACCTGCAGGTGGACCGCACGGGCCTTGATGGCGAGCTGATCACCATCCTGGGGGTGGAACTGCCCAAGATCACGGTGCCGCTGAACCCAGGGAAGAACATCACCGTCATTTCCGAGGTGATCGCCATGAATCACCTGTTGCGCTACACCGGCGTCGACGCCGCGCACGCGTTCAACGAGCGGCTCAAGTCCCAGATGATCAAGCGCACCGCCGACGTCGGCAAGTACCTGCTTGACGACGATGAGTGACGGGCCGCGCGCCATCGTGGCGGCGCATGGAAACCTCGCGGCCGGACTGGTGAGCGCGGTCGCCTGCATCGCCGGCGACGCCGCGGCCGCGCGACTGCTGCCCCTGAGCAACGCCACGCTTGGCGGCGCCGAGCTTGCCGAGGCGCTGCGGCAGGCGGTGTTGTCGGCAGGGGCGCAGGTGGTCTTCACCGACCTCCCCGCTGGCAGTTGCACCATTGCCGCACGCCGGGTCGCGCGCGATGTACCGGGCCTCGCGGTCGTCTGCGGCGCCAACCTGCCCCTGCTGCTGTCGTTCGCCGTGGCTTCGCACAAGAGTGCCGCCACCCTAAGCGAGGCCGTGGACAAGGCGCGTGCCGCCATGCTGGTGGCCGGGGAGGCAGCGAATGGCGATTGAGGTGTTTCGCATCGATGACCGCCTCATCCACGGGCAGGTCGTGGTGGGCTGGGCGCAGCCGATGGAATTGGAGTTCATCGTCCTGGTGGACGACGAAGTCGCGGCCAGCGCCTGGGAACAGGATCTCTATCGCATGGGCGTTCCCTGCGAGATGCGCGTGTTCTTCGAGTCCGTCGAGAGCGCGCTGACGCGCCTCCCGGAGTACCAGCAGATGACGCAGCCGGGTCTCCTGCTGACCGGCGACACGGTGACGATGCGACAGCTGGTGGAGCGTGGCGCGGAAATCCCGCGCGTGAACATCGGCGGCGTGCATCACCGCGCCGAGCGGGTGCCGCGCCTTCGGTACGTCTTCCTGACGCCGGAAGAGGAAGCCGACCTCCTGGCGATTTCGGCGCGCGGCGTCGAGGTCACGGCCCAGGATCTGCCGGCCGCGACCCT
Source organism: Gemmatimonadota bacterium (assembly GCA_038041995.1). Taxonomy (GTDB): domain Bacteria; phylum Gemmatimonadota; class Gemmatimonadetes; order Gemmatimonadales; family Gemmatimonadaceae; genus PNKL01. The sequence continues at coordinate 12,525 of JBBTFF010000009.1, forward strand.
CGTGCCGCTGGCCGACGTGCTCTCCGGCCACGGCGAATGATCGAACCCTCCTCTCTGGCCGTCCTCACGCTGCTCGGCGCCGTGGTCGGCCTCGATGGCGTGTCCTTTCCACAGGCCATGCTGTCGCGACCGCTCGTGGCGGCCACGCTTGGCGGCGCCGTCTGTGGCAGCCCCGGGTCGGGCCTGCTGGTCGGCCTGCTGCTCGAGTGCTTTGCGCTGGAGACCATGCCGTTCGGCGCGTCGCGCTATCCTGAATGGGGGCCGGCGTCGTTGGCCGCCGGTGTCGTGGCCGCCGTCCCCGGAGGCGATCCTGAGGCGTCGGCGCGCATCGTCCCCTTCGCCGTCGTCGCGGGGCTGGGAGCGGCCATGCTTGCCGGGCGTACGCTGATCTGGCTGCGACGGTTCAACCGCGCGGCTGCCGTGCGCCGTCGCGACGACATCGCGGCGGGCGAGGCGTCGGCGATCATTGGCCTGCAATGGATCGGCCTGCTCGCCGACTTCCTGCGCGCCGGCGCGCTGACCGTGGCATTCCTGCTCGTGCTGGTTCCGGCGCG
>JBBTFF010000010.1:0-9958 GCA_038041995.1 Gemmatimonadota bacterium
TCGAGGTCGGCGACGCGCGCCGCGTTCTGGTCGCACCCGGTGACGCGCATGCCACGCCGCGCGAGCAGCTCGGCGAGGGCGCTCATTCCCGCGCCGGCCACGCCGATGAAGTGCACGGGGCGCTCGTCGTTTCGGTCGATCAGGGGCATGGGAACATGCTGGGGTGGTTGGTGGTGCAAGACAAGGGCGAACGCTGCAGCCCGGCGACCGGACGTCGACCGCCTATCGTCGAGCGCCGGTCGTCAGCAGCTTGTTGATTCGTTCCGCGATATCCATCGCCGCATTGGGCCGCCCCCGCGCCCGTGCGGCGTCGGCCATTTGCCTCAAGGCTGCCGCATCGCCAAGCAACCCGCGCACCGTGGCATCGAGGCGATCGGTGGTCAGTTCGCGCTGCGGCAGGTGCGTGCCCGCGCCGGCGCGTTCGATCACCATCGCATTCCTGGTCTGGTGATCGGCGGCGGCGGTGGGCAACGGCACCAGGATCATGGGGATTCCCCACGCCGACAGCTCACTCGTTCCCATCATACCGGCGCGCACCAGCGCGAGGTCGCTCGCCGCATAGGCGTCGGAAATCGGAGCGAGATACGGGACCACGCGCACGTCGGGGCGGTCGAGATGCCGGTACGCGTCGTACTGTCCCTTTCCCGTGGCCCATATGACGCATAGATCACTCTGTACCCCGTACTCAACCCAGCTGGCCACCGCTTGGTTCAGCGCGCGTGCCCCCTGGCTCCCACCGAAGACGAGCAGCACGCGCGAGCGCGCCGGAAATCCCCACTTGGCGCGCGCGGTGGCGGCATCGGGGCGAATGTCGGGCAGGGGTTCGATCGGGTTGCCGGTGTCGATGTACTCGCACCGACCCTTCGGCAACGTCGCGGCGGCCTCGGGAAAGCCGAGGTAGGCCTGCGCCGTGAAGCGCGCGCTGAGTCGTGCGGTGATTCCCGGGTAGGCGTCGCCCATGTGCTGCACCACCGGAATGGAATGCCGCCACGCCCAGAACATCGTGAGTCCCGCGGCGTAACCGCCCGTACCAATCACCAGCCGCGGGTTCAGCTCGCGCCCGAGGCGTCCCATCGATCGCCACGCGCCAACGGCGCCGCGCAGCGTCTTCCAGTTGTTCCACACCTTCGGCCGGTAGAGCGGGTGCAGGTCGAGCAAGGTGTACGGAAACTCCGTCGTGGGCAGCACGTCGCGTTCGATGCCACGCCTGGCGCCCACGAAATGCGGCCGCACGCTGGCGTTGAGGCGCACCAGGGCCCGCGCGATGGCAAGCCCCGGGTACAGGTGGCCACCCGTGCCGCCGCCGGCAAGGAGCACCGTCACAGGCGCGTCGGTCACGTCAACACTCAGGCGCCGACGGCGACCGGGCCCACGCCGGGGGCCGCCCGGGTGGGATCGGTTGCCGGTTCGCCGTACACGCGCTCCCCGGTGCTGCCGATATTCACGAGGATTCCCGTCATCAACAGCGACAGCAGCAGGTTGGACCGGCCGTACGAGATGAACGGCAGGGTGAGCCCGGTGGTGGGCAGCAGGCCAATGGCGACGCCGAGGTGAAGGTACGCCGTCGTCACCATCGTGAAGGTGATGCCGATGGCGAGCAGCCGCTGGAAGGGGCTGCCGGCCTGCTGCGCGATGCGAAAGCCGAGCCATCCGTAGGCCGCAAAGAGCATGGTCACGCCGGCAATGCCCACGAACCCCCACTCCTCGCCGATGTTGCCGCCGATGAAATCGTTGTACGGCAGGGGCAGGAACCCGTACTGCTGGCGCCCTTCCCCGTACCCCACGCCAAACCAGCCGCCCGATCCGACCGCGATCAGCGACTGCTGCAATTGGAAGCTCACCTCCCGGTGAACCGCGCCGGCGTCGGCGAATCCGAGGAGGCGCTCGAGCACGTACTGCAGGCGCTGCACCTGGCTCCAGAGCACCGGGATCGACGCCACACCGAGAAACACGAAGTGACCGATGCGCACGCCGCCGGCGAAGAGGATCACGCCCATCAGCAGCACGTAGTAGACGGCGATCGACAAGTCGGGTTCCAGCGCGGCCAGCACGGCCAGCGCTCCGACGACGAGCAGGATCGGGAGCAGGCCCCTGGTCAGGCGGCGCAACTGGTCGCCCTTTTTCACGGTGAGCATCGCCGTCCAGACGATGACCGCGAGCTTGGCGTACTCCGACGGCTGGATGGAGCCGCCCAGGAGGAATCGGCGCGACCCGTGAATCGTCGGCGCAATGCTGCGCGTGAACGGCAGCACGCAGAGCGCCATCAGCACGAGCGCGCCGATCATCAGCGGCCAGGCAACCTCGCGCCACCACTCGGCATCGCGCTTGGCGGCAATCATGAAGAGCACGGTGCCCACGGCGATGCCGGCGAGCTGGCGCAGCAGGAAGTGCGTGCTGGCAAAGCCCGACTGCATGGCAACGATGGCGCTGGCGCTGTACAGCGTGGCCAGGCCGAAGGCGAGCAGCGTCGCAGTGAGCATCAGCAGCGCGCGCGCCTCGACGCTCATGCGCCAGCGGTTGCGCGCGCCGGCCATCGTCGCGGTGCGGACGGTCACGAGGTCTGCCGCGCGAGTTGGCGAAACGCCTCGCCACGCGCTTCGAAGTCGGTGAACATGTCGAAACTCGAGCAGGCCGGGGCAAGGAGCACCGCGTCGCCCGGCCCGGCGGCCGCGCGCGCGCGCTGCATGATCTCGTCAAATGACGACCCGCCCCGCGCCAGCGGCACGAGCCCATCGAGGTCGCGGGCGATCAACGGTTCCGCCTCACCGAAGGCGATCACCAGCTTGGCGTGCTGCTGCAGCGGCGCCACGAGCGAGGTGTACGGTTCTCCCTTGTGCTTGCCGCCCAGCAGGACGACCGTGGGCTGCGTCATCGCCTCGATGGCCACGCGCGCCGACGTCACGTTGGTCGCCTTGGAATCGTTGATCCATCGCACACCCGCGATGTCGGCCACCAGCTCCAGGCGGTGCGGGAGCCCGCGAAACGCCCTCGCCGCCTCGGCGAGCGTCGCGCGCGCCGCCGGCGACTGGTGCGCTTCATCGGCGACCATCACGGCCAGCAGCGCGGCTAGCGTGTTCTCGACGTTGTGCCAGCCGAGCAGCGGCAGCGCGGAGCGCTGGACGAGCGGCTCCTTGAAGAGCACCAGTGCATCCATCGCGGCGTCGTAGTGCGCGGTCGCGTGGCGATCGCGCCGCGAGAACGCCCACCGCAAACCGGCGGCGGTCATTCCAAGGTCGCGCGAGAGCGGCTCGTCGGCGTTCACCACCCAGCGCGAGGCCGGCACGGCGTTTCGGTACAGGAGCGCCTTGTCCGCGTAGTATGCGGCGACCGAACCGTAGCGATCGAGGTGATCGGGGCTGAGGTTGGTCAGTACGCCGACCGTGGGGGCGATCCCCGGCGTGTCGTGCAACTGGAACGACGAGACCTCGAGCGCTATCCACTCCGGGCGTTCCCCGTGCAGGGCGACGTCGCTCAGGGCGAGGCCGATGTTCCCCGCGGCGACGGCGCGATGCCCCAGCGCCTGCAGCAGGTGCGCCGCGAGCGCCGTGACGGTGCTCTTGCCGTTGGTGCCGGTGACGGCGATGTACGGTACGCCGCGCAGCGCACGCAGCGCCACCTCCAGCTCGCCCACCACCGGCACCCCGGCCGCGCGTGCCGCGGCCAGCGGTGGCGCGTCGGGGGGTACGCCCGGACTGGCCACCACCAACGACGCGGCGGCGATGCGCGCCAGGTCGTGCGAACCGCAGTCGGCGGCGATGCCCGCCGCGCGCAGCTCGGCCGCGGCCCGCGCCACCGGGGCACTGCTGCCGGCGTCGGAGGCGTAGACTCGTCCCCCTTCACGCGCGAGGAGCCGGGCGGCAGCGATACCGCTGCGGCCCAGCCCGATGACGGCGATCTCGCCGCGGACGAGCGCGAGGTCGATCACCGCAGCTTCAGCGTGCTCAGCGCCAGGAAGGCGCACAGGATGCCCAGGATCCAGAATCGCACCACCACCTGGGTCTCGGGCCACCCGGAAAGCTCGAAGTGGTGGTGCACCGGCGCCCGCTTGAAGACCCGGTTCAGCCTGGCGTACTCGATCCCGTACCGGCGCTTGCGCCACTTGAAGACCGTACGCTGCACGATCACCGACATCGTCTCGGCGACGAACACTCCGCCGATGATGAGCACCAGGAACTCGCTCTTCAGCAAGATTGCCACGGCGCTGAGCGCGCCACCGAGCGCCAGCGACCCGGTGTCTCCCATGAAGACCTCCGCCGGGTGCGAGTTGTACCAGAGGAACCCCACGCAGGCACCGAACACCGCGGAACAGAAGACGGTCAGTTCGCCCGCGCCGCGCAGGTAGAACACCAGCAGCGCCTGGCTGGTGTCGTAGCGGCCCATGACGTACGCGAAGATGGCGAACGTCGCCATGGCGATGGCCATGAGGCCGGTGGCCAGGCCGTCGAGTCCGTCCGTCAGGTTCACCGCATTGCTCGTCCCGGTCATCACGAACGTGACGAAGCCGACGTAGAGCCACCCGATGGTCGGGATGATCAGCAGGTACTTGTAGAACGGCACGGTGGTCGACGCCCCGGGGAGCGTGCTGATCGGGAACTTCCACAGGAACCAGCCGAGGGCGAAACCAATCGTCACCTGCCCGACCAGCTTGTAGCGCTCCACGAGCCCCGTGTTCTCCTTGCCCTCACGCTTCTGCTTGAGCTTCAGGAAGTCGTCGAGGAACCCGATGCCGCCCATCCACAGCATGACCAGCAGGGCGATCCACACGTAGCGGTTGTTGAGCCGCATCCAGAGCAGCGTCGGCAACAGCGTCGCCACCAGGATGATCAGGCCACCCATCGTCGGCGTGGTCCCCTTGCCCGCGTGGCTGTCGGGCGTCCCTTCGCGCACCACCTGGTGCAGCGCCATGTGCCGCAGCCGGTCGATGATCATTGGCCCGAACACGAACGACACCAGGAGCGCCGTCACCGCCGCCCCGGCCGCACGGAACGAGATGTAGCGGACGACGTTCAGCGGGCTGAACAGGTCGCGCAGCGGGTAGAGGAACTCGTACAGCATCAGGTGGTGGGCTTGGCCCAGGCAGTGAGGTAGGGCAGCAGGCGCTCGAGCCGCACGCCGCGCGATGCCTTGAGCAGGATCGCCGCGTTCGCGTGGAGCCGCGGTTGGAGGACTGGCCACAGGTCGTCGACGTCACTCCCAATTACCACTCGCGGGTCACCCGCCCCCACCACTTGAAGCGCCTCGCGAAACTCGCCGATGCCGGCAACGAGGTCGGCGCCGCTGGCCAGCGCGGCTCGCGCGACCTCGCGGTGCAGCTGCGCCGACGTCGGCCCCAGCTCGCGCATCGTGCCGAGCACGGCCACCCGCTGTCGCTTGGCGCCGACCGCGATCAGCAGCTCGAGCGCCGCGCGCGCCGATCCGGGGTTGGAGTTGTACGCGTCATTGAGCAGCAGCGCCTCGCCCAGTGGCTCGACCGCCGAGCGCATGGGTGGCTGCGGCATTTGGGCTATCCCGGTCGCCACGTCGGCCAGCGCCACGCCCAGTTCGCGCGCCGTGGCCACGGCGAGCATCGCGTTGCGCAGGTTGTGCGCGCCGCGAAGCGGCACCTCCACGCGCACGCCGTCGCACTCCAGCCAGCCGCTGCCGTCGGCGAGCAATCCGTGGGCGCTGGCGGCAACGTCGCCGGCGCCGAGACCGGCCGTCACGACCCGCCGCGCGCGCCGTCGCGCTTCGTCGATGAGCGCGCGCTCGCCGGCCGGCACCACCGCAAGCTCCACCTCGTCGAGCAAGGCCGACTCCTCCGCCAGCACGCCCGAGAGGTCGCCGAAGCCCTCCAGGTGCTCCTCCTGCACGCAGGTGACCACCGCCACGTCGGGCGAGACGATCGCGCGCAGCAGGGCAATCTCCCCCGGGATGTTCGTTCCGACTTCGACCACCGCGCAGTCGGCGCCGATCGGCAGCGACAGCAGGGTCTGCGGAGCGCCGACCTGGTTGTTGAGGTTGCCGCTCGTGGCGTGCACCCGGTACCGCGCGCCGAGCGCGGCCTTCAGCAGTTCCTTGGTGGACGTCTTGCCGTTGGAACCGCCCACCGCGACCACCGGGAGCGCCCAGGCGGCGCGGAAGAAGTGCGCCAACGCGCCCAATGCGTGCAGCGTGTCGTCCACGACGAGCACCGGCACGCCAAGCCCCGCCGTGCGCAATGCGTCGTGCACCACCAGCGCGGCCGCGCCCTTGGCCACGGCATCGTGCAGGAAGTCGTGCGCGTCGAATCGCTCGCCCTTCAGCGCGACGAAGAGATCACCCGGCTGGAGGGAGCGGCTGTCGGTGGTGACGGCGCGCACCGCGCGGTCGGTCGCGCCGTAACGCGGCAGTCCGAGGGCCTTCGCCGCTCGCGCCAAGGTCCAGAAGGGCTGGCTCACGGGCTACTCCGCCCCCAGCAGTTCGCGCACGATGGCCGCTTCGTCGAACGGATATGAAGTCGTTCCCCGCACCTGGTACGTCTCGTGCCCCTTGCCCGCCAGCAGCACCACGTCGCGCACCGGATCGGCCATGGCGATCGCCGCGGTGATCGCGGTGCGGCGGTCCTCGATGCGCTCGTAGCTCCCGGCGGGAAGCGCCACGCAGATGTCGTCGAGGATGCGTTCGGGATCCTCGGTGCGCGGATTGTCGCTGGTCACCACGACGGCGTCCGCCAACCGGTGGGCAACCTCGCCCATCATCGGACGCTTCCCCTTGTCGCGATCACCGCCACAGCCGAACAGGGCGATGAGGCGCCCCGGAGTGAACGGGCGCAGGGCGCGCAATGCGCGCTCCAGCGCATCGGGCGTGTGCGCGTAGTCGCGCAGCACCGTGGGATGCTCGCTCAGGATCTCCAGGCGCCCCGGCACCTGCGGCAGCGCGCTCAGCCGCGCCGCCACCGTGGCGACGTCCATTCCGATGCCGATCGCCGCCGCGGCCGCGCCCAGCGCGTTGGCCACGTTGAAGTCGCCGATGAGCGGCAGCTCCACCGGGGATCGTGCGCCCGCGTGCACGAGCGTCCACCGGCTGCCGCGCGGGTGGAACGTCACGGACTCCGCCCGCACCTCCGCGTCGAGCGACGACACGCCAAAGCTCAGCGACCTCGGCGCGACGGGCAGCGCGCGCCAGGCAGGATCATCGGCATTCCAGACGGCGACGCCATCGCTCGCCAGCGCCTCGACCAGGCGGGCCTTGATGTCGAAGTACGCCTGCATGGTGCCGTGGTAGTCGAGGTGGTCGCGCGTGAAGTTGGTGAAGACGCCGGCGGCGAATGACAGGCCGTCCGCCCTCCCCTGGTCGAGCGCGTGCGACGAGGTCTCCATGGCGACCACGCGCACGCCGGCGTCCACGAGCGCGCGCAGGATTCGCTGCAGCTCGATTGGACCGGGCGTCGTGAGCCCGCCTCCTCCCGGCAGCGTCTCTCCCGCGCTCCCGACGAGCACGCCCAGCGTGCCGATGCTGGCCGCGCGCAACTTCGGCTCGTCCAACAGGTGGCGCAGCATCCCGACGGTGGTGGTCTTGCCGTTCGTCCCGGTGACGCCGACAAGTCGCACTCGCGCGGCGGGCTCGCCGTAGAACGCGGCTGCGGCCAGCGCCGCCGCGCGGCGTCCGTGGCGAACGACCAACGCCGGCAGTGTCGTGGCGCTCGCCACCTCGACGATCACCATTGCCGCACCGGCCGAGGCGGCCGCGGCAAGGAAGTCGTGACCGTCACGCTGGGTGCCGCGCACCGCGACGAACGCGCCACCCTTTACCACCTGGCGCGAGTCGTCGGTGATGCCGGCGACGCGCGCCGGCAGCGCCCCGCGCTGCTCAACCAGCAGGCCGGCGCGTTCGAGCGCGAGCGCGAGGTTCGACACGGCGGCCGTGCGGCTCACGGCGCCGCCGGGACGGTCACGTGGCTGCCGGCGGCGGCCATCGTCCCGGCCGCCGGCCACTGTTCGAGCGCGCCGCGCGCGACGATCACGCGAAAACCGGCGCGATGCAGCACGCGCGCCGCCGCTCGCAACGGCAGCCCCTGCACCGAGGGGACGGCACGCGCTCCGGCGATCACCCGCGCCGGACGGCCCGGTTGTTCGAGGAAGATCTCGAACGGCACGCTTCCCGCGCTCTCGGTCATCACCGTCGACGCAACAGTCTCGGGAGCGGGATCGTCGGCCAGCGGCGCTGCCGCCAGGCGCCGTGGAGCGCTGGCCAGGCCGCGCCGGTCGAGCGCGGCGTCGCGCGCCGCGATGGCCGCCTCGAGTATGGTCTTGGTCACTGGCGCGGCGGCCTTGCCGCCGTAGATGGACTTCGTGGGATTGTCGAGCTTGACGAGGATGACGATTTGCGGCGCGTCGGCCGGGAACATGCCCACGAAGCTGGCCGTGTACGCGCCCTTCACGTAATGCCCGTTGCGGGCCACCTTCGCCGTGCCGGTCTTGCCGGCCACGTCGAAGGTCGCCAGCGACGACCCTTCGGCGGTGCCACCGTCGACGACGCTCTTCAGCATGCCGCGCATCGTGCGCGCCACGGCGCTCGACATGAGGCGGCGCACCACGCGACGCTCCTGGCGGAACTGCAATGCGCCATCGGCCGAGTGTATCTCCTTGATGAGCGCGGGCTGCAGCAGTTCGCCACCGTTGGCGATCGCGGCGTAGGCCGCTGCCAGCTGCAGGGGCGTCACCATGATCTCGTACCCCATGGCCAGCGAGGCGCTCGATTGCTGCGTCCAGGACTTCGGCGGCGCCAGCCGCCCCGGCGATTCCGACGGGTACGTGGCGCCGGTGGGCGCGCCGAATCCCGCGTCGCGCAGCACCTCGTACTGTTCGCGCGGCGTCAGCCGCTGGGCGAACTGGACAATGCCGATGTTGCTGGAGAAGCGAATGACGTCGGCCAGCGTGAACGACGACGCCTTGTGGTCATCCTCGAAGGTGCGGCCGTTGTAGGTCCATTTACCGCCGTACGTGTTCATCTCCTCATCCACGCGCGCACGGCCACGCTCGAGCAGCGCCGCGGCGATGAACGGCTTGAGCGTCGACCCCGGCTCGTACGGCTCGGTCAGCGCCGTGGCGGCGGTCGCCCGCGGGTCGGCGCGTCGGCTCGAGAGCGCGCGAATCGCGCCCGACTGCGGGTCGAGGATCACGATGTCGCCCCCTTGGGCGCCCATCTTCGTCACGGCATCGCCGAGCGCGCGCTCGGCGATATCCTGCAGCCCCGCGTTGATGGTCAGCGTCACGCTGTGCCCGGGCCGCGCGGCCGTGCCGTCCTCGGACGGCGAGGCGAATCGACGGCCCCGGCTGTCCTTCAGGAGCGTCGCGCTTCCCGCCACACCCTGCAGCAGCGAGTCGAGCGCCAGTTCCACGCCGTCCACCGCCACGCCGCCGTCGGCGGTGCGACCGATGATGCGGCGCAGCCCTTCGGAAGGCGGTGCCACGCGGTTGAGCACCGGCACGGGATGCACACCGCGCGTGGCGGTGACCATCGCCACGTCGGTGGGGAGAAAGAGACCGGGAATCTCGACCCACTTGTTCGTGGAGTCCGTCGCGCGCGACACCCAGTCGGCACCGATGCCGGCGCGCGTCATCAGCTTGCCCAGCCGTGCGCGGTTCCTCACCTCGCGGGGGGCGATGCGCAGGCGCACCATCTCGCGGCTCTCCACCAGCACCTCGCCACTCGCATCGCGAATGACGCCGCGCGGAGCGGGCAGTGGCGACGCCGCCACCTGCTGGTCGCGTGCCCGCGCCGCCCATCGCGCACCATCGAACAGCTGCACCTTGGCGGCGCGCCCGATGACCGCGAGCGCGAAGAGCGCGAGCACGCCGTGGATGATGCGCGGGCGGTCAGCGAACATTGACACGGGGTGCGCGCTGGAGGGTGACGACGATGCTGTCGCTCGGGACGCGCATCTGGAGCCGCTCCTCGGCCACGCGCCCCAGACGTTCCATGCTGATCGCCGCGCGGA
>JBBTFF010000011.1:0-5156 GCA_038041995.1 Gemmatimonadota bacterium
GCTCCGCATCGTAGATCGGCGCGAACTTCGCCTTGCCAGCGGCGAGCACCGCGAGCACCTGGCGCGCCAGGTCCTCGCCACCGGCGCCGCCGTGCGAAAAGACCTCGCAAAGAGCCACGCGAACCCCGGCACGTTTGGCGCAGTCCATGACCAGCTTCAGTTCCGCATCGCTGTCCGTCGCGAAGCGGTTCATCGCCACCACCACCGGCAGCCCGTACTGCTGCATGTTGGCGATGTGATGCTCCAGGTTGGGGAGGCCGCGCTCGAGCGCCGCCACGTCTTCCTTGGCGAGGTCCTTCTTGTTCGCGCCGCCATTCATCTTCAGCGCGCGGATGGTCGCGACGAGGACGGCGACCTCGGGGTTCAGCCCGCCGAAGCGGCACTTGATGTCGAGGAACTTCTCGGCGCCGAGGTCCGAGCCGAAGCCGGCCTCGGTGACAACGATGTCACCGAGCGCCAGCGCGGCGCGCGTGGCGAGGATGGAGTTGCAGCCATGCGCGATGTTGCCGAAGGGCCCGGCGTGCACGAAGGCGGGGCCGCCTTCGAGCGTCTGCACGAGGTTGGGGCGGATCGCGTCCTTGAGCAGGAGAGTCATGGCGCCCGCGGCCTTCAGCTCCCGGGCACGCACCGGATGGCGCGATGGTCCGGCGGTGCTGCCGACGACGATGTCGCCGAGCCGGCGCTCGAGGTCGGGCACGCTGGTGGCCAGCGCGAGGATGGCCATCACCTCGCTGGCCGGGATGATGACGAAGCGCTCCTCGCGCACGATGCCGTCCATCGGGCCGCCGAGTCCGATGATGACCTTGCGCAGCGCCCGGTCGTTCATGTCGATGGTCCGCGGCCAGGTGATGCGGCGCGCGTCGATGCCGAGCGCATTGCCCTGCTGCAGGTGGTTGTCGAGCATCGCGCTCAACAGCGAGTGGGCGCTGCTGATGGCGTGAAAGTCGCCCGTGAAGTGCAGGTTGATGTCGTCCATCGGCAGCACCTGCGAGTAGCCGCCGCCGGCAGCGCCACCCTTGACGCCGAACACGGGGCCAAGCGATGGCTCGCGGATGGCCAGCACGGCGTTGGTGCCGAGGCGGCGCAGCGCCTGGGCGAGGCCCACCGAGGTGGTCGTCTTGCCCTCGCCGGCGGCCGTCGGGTTGATGGCGGTAACGAGGACCAGGCGCCCCTTGGCGGGCCGCTGGGTCACCTCGAGGGCGATCTTCGCCTTGTACTTGCCATAGAGGTCGAGATCGTCGCCGGCGAGACCGAGGTCGGCGGCGACGTCGACGATGGGTCGCAGCGTCGCGCGCTGGGCAATCTCGATGTCGGTGGGGACGACGATGTGCGGATCGTGAGGCATTCTGCCGAGAGTGGATAGTGGATAGTGGATAGTGGATAGTGGATAGTCGATAGCCTGTTCGACTACAGCGTCAGCGGGAGGTTGAAGCAACGCATGGTGTTCGTCGTGAGTACGCTGCCGAGGCGGTCGGCGCTGAGCCCTCGCGCCTCGGCAAGCCTGGTCACCGTGTGACTGACCCACGCCGGCTCGTTGCGCTTACTGCGGTTCGGCACCGGGGCCAGGTAGGGCGCGTCGGACTCGACGAGCAGCCGATCGGCGGGTGGGATGCGCAAGAGCGCGTCGTCCGCCCAGTTCTTGAACGTGATGACCCCGGAGAAGGAAAGGTACCAACCGGCCGCGAGCGCCACCTCGGCCAGCGAGACGGGCCCCGTGAAGCAATGCAGGACGCCAATGACACCACTGGTGCCCGCCTCGTGGATCATGGCGGCGGTGTCGTCGACGGCGTCACGCGTGTGCACCACCACCGGCAAGTGCAGCTCGGCGCCCAGCGCGAGCTGCTCGGCGAAGGCCCGGCGCTGCAGCTCGCGCGGCGCGTGGTCGTAGTGGTAGTCGAGCCCGCACTCGCCGATCGCCACCGCGCCCTGCGCCACCTCGGCGCGCAGCAGGTCGACGTCACGACGCGGGTTGAAGGATGCCGCCTCGTGCGGATGCACGCCCGCGGTGTGCCAGATGAAGCGTGGGTGCCGCGCGGCGATCCCGCGCGCGCGTTCGGCGGCGGCGATCGACTCGCCAATGCAGACGAGCGCCACGGCGCCACTGACGCGCGAGCGCTCGATGGCTGCCTCTCGGTCGGCGTCGAACGCCGGGTCCGCGAGGTGGCAGTGCGAGTCGATGAACGCCGGCATTTCGGGGAATCTAGGGTGCGTACCGGTTGCTCGACAGCCGATGTTCGCCAGTCGTGGGTAGGAGAATCTCTCACGGAGACCGGAGCGGAACGGACGCGGAGTACGACACGAATCAAAGGGGGCTCGGCAGAGAGATCACTCCGCCGAGCCCCCTTCAAAGTCGTTGCTGTCTCCGTGAAGCTCCGTACCCTCCGGTCTCGGTGAGAGACGACCGGAGCCGCTGTTACGGCCGCGGCCGCGCCGTCGCGGTCGAGCGGGCCTCGTTGGCGCGCGGATACTTGTTCTCGATCCACATCAGGATCGGCGACGCCACGTAGATGGAGCTGAACGTGCCGGTGAAGATGCCGAACGACATGACCCAGGCGAACGGCCGGATGACCTCGCCGGCGAGGAGCAGCAGCGACACCGTCGCGGCAAGGGTGGTGGCGTGCGTCAGGATGGAGCGCGGCAGCGTCTCGTTGACCGACAGGTTGAGCAGGTCGTAGAAGCTCATCTTGCGGTTCTTGTGCAGGTTCTCGCGCACGCGATCGAAGATGATGATCGTGTCGTTCAGGGAGTAACCGATGACCGTGAGGATGGCGGCCACGACCGTCAGTGAAATCTCGAGGTGCAGGAGCTTGATGAACGCGATGGTCGTGAAGATGTCGTGCGCGGTGGCGAGCACCGCGGAGAGGCCGAAGCGCCACTCGAAGCGCCACGCCAGGTAGACGAGCGTCACCAGGAACGAGATGAGCATGGCCACCAGCGCTCCGCGCCGCAGTTCGGCGCCGACGCGCGGTCCGACGGTCTCGTAGCGCACGACCTTGAACTCGCCGAGGCCCGGCGCCTGCTTCAGCGCGGCCTCGATCTGCGCCGCCACCTTTTCGGCGCCCGCCGCCTGTGCCGCGATCTGCGCGGCGCCCTGGGCGCGGATGGTGAACTGGCGGCTCGACCCGAACGTCGCGATCTCGGCGCCGTGGATGCCGGCCGCATCGAGCGTGGTGCGCATTCTCGAAACGTCCGGTGCCGCGGCGAATTCGACCTGCATCAGCGTGCCGCCGGTGAACTCGATGGAGTACGGGAACCCGCCCGTGAAGATCGCCGAACCGACACCCACCAGGATGAAGGCCGCGGTGATAATGGCGGCGTGTCGCCAGTACTTGATGAAATCAATGGTGGTGCCGTGGAGGATTCGCAGCATCAGATGCTCACCGACTCGGCGCCGCGGTTGCGGTTGAGCCAGACAAGGTAGAAGGTGCGGACCGAGAAGACGCAGGCGACCATCGTCGCCGCAAGGCCCGCCAGGAGCGTGACCGCGAAGCCCTTCACCGGGCCCGTACCGTACTCGTAGAGCACCAGCGCGGTCAGCGCCGTGGACACGTTGGAGTCGATGATCGCCGACATGGCGTGCTTGAAGCCCTCGTCGATCGAGGTGCGCACGCTCTTGCCGTGCGCGAGCTCCTCACGGATGCGCTCGAAGATCAGCACGTTGGCATCGACCGCGATGCCGATGCCGAGCACGAACCCGGCGAGACCGGGCAGCGTCAGCGTGGCGCCGAAACCGGCGAGCACCGCCAGTGTGTACAGCACGTAGAGCACCAGCCCACCGACCGCCAGCACGCCCGAGAGGCGGTAGTACACGAGCATGATGACGATCACCAGCGCGATGGCAACGATACCGGCGTTGACGCCCTTCCGGATGGAGTCCTGCCCGAGCGAGGCACCGATCGACACCTTGTCGGCGACCTTGAGCGGCACCGGGAGCGCGCCGGCCCGCAGGACCAGCGCGAGGTCCTGGGCGGCCTGCAGCCCCGAGCCACCCATCGTGATCTGGCCGCGCGTGCCGATGGCGCTCTGGATGATCGGCGCCGACATCACGCGATCGTCGAGCACGATGGCCATGTAGTCACGCACATGCTTGCCCGTCTCGCTCTTGAACTTGCGGCCTCCTTCGTTGTTCAGCTGGAACTCGACGATCGTGCCTTCCACCGGGACCGTGTTCGCCTTGGCGTCGGTCAGGTAGTCACCGGTGATGATCGGGCGCGCATCGAGCACGTACAGCGGCCGATAGGGCTTGTTGCCGACCACCAGCGAGTCGGCCCCCCACTTGAGCTGCTTGCCCGGCGGCAGCGCCGCCTGGATGTCGGGGTTCTTCAGGTAGCCGTCGATTTCGGCGCGGTCGGTCTCGGCCACCATGTACGCGCCCGGGTCCGCCATGGGGGCCTTCATGACCTTGGTGGCGAATGGACCGGTGGACGTCCGGGCGCTGTCGGCCGTGGTGGTGTCGCCCGAGGCCTTCTTCGCACTGTCGTTCGCGGCGAAGAGCGTCGGCATCAGGTTCGCGCCGGCCGCGGCCGCAGCCGCGGCCGTGTCGCCGGCGACCGCGACGATGCCCTTCTGCTTCAGTATCCCATCCAGCCGCGCCACGCTCTTCTCGAAGGCCTGCGTCTTGTCGGTGATCTGGAACTGGAGGAACGCGGATTTCTGTACGACCTCCGTGGCACGCTCCGGATCGTCGATGCCCGGCAACTCGACGATGATGCGGTCGTTGCCGACCTTCTGCACCACGGGCTCGGCGACGCCGAACTCGTCGATGCGGGTGCGGACCACCTTGAGGGCGCGATCGAGCGCCTCGCCCTTGTTGGCGATGGTCCCCTTCGACTCGTCGATCTCGAGCGTGAGGTGCATGCCACCCTGCAGGTCGAGGCCGAGCTTGAGCGGCACGCGCTTGGTGGTGTCGAGAACGAAGACGCCGTTGCGCTTGACGCGCTCGACGACCATGCGCGGATACAGCGCCCAGGCGGAGGCGATGACGAGCGCGAGGATAGTGAGCAGCCGGTACTTCAGGTTGGTCATTTCGCCGGTGCAGGCAAAGGGTTTATCTGAAACCTTGAAAAATAGTCCCGGGGTACGGGCGAGTCAATCATCTTGCGTACTGGCAACGAGTTGCCTCACGAACCGGACAGCGCGGCCCGCGCCGCCGTCTC
>JBBTFF010000012.1:0-5620 GCA_038041995.1 Gemmatimonadota bacterium
AGGAAGTTCGGCTCGTCGAACGAGAACATGCCCCAGTTCCACGAGACGTCGAGCGTGCTCAACGGGTCGCGGATGCGAATGGCATTGTGGCCGAAACGCTCGAACACCGGATCGCCCTGCCCGAACGTGAGCAGGGAAACCTGGAGGCGCGACGCCGCCGCGGTGTCCACGGGTGCCTGCGCCCGCAAGACACTCGCGCCCGCGATCGCGATGGCACAGAGGAAGAGTCGCAGCGGCTTCATTGGGTGAGCGCGGAGTCCAGTCATCGGGTCAGAAGGCCGGGCCGACATCAGTGCCCGGATAGTACGTGCGCAGGATGGTCCTGAAGTCCTGCCCGGCGCGGGCGCGCCCGATCGCCCCCCACTGGCACATGCCGATGCCGTGGCCCCACCCGTTGCCGCGAATGATCAACCGTCGCAGCGAGCCGCCGGCTCCCGTCTCGGCTTCGACGGAAAAATACGTGCTGTTGAGGATCTCGCCACCGCTCGGGCGCAGGACGTAGCGCACGTCGTTGCCGCGCAGCGTGAAGCGGCCGGCGTCGGTCTCGATGACCAGGCGACCCACCCGCCCGCTGGGCGTGCGCGCCTCGACGGTGACGGCGCGGGCGTGCCCGGGGCCGGCGGCCGGCACGGCCGTGTAGGTGCGCAGGTACTGCCGCAGGGCGACGTCGAGCTCCGACGATTCCAGCGTGCGGGTCCAGGCGAAGCGCGGCGCCGGGTCGCAGTAGTATCGCTGCGTGCCCGGGATGCGGTCGCTGACCCGACGCAGGTACGCCGCGCCACCGGACCGCCACACTTCGTCGGCGCTGGCCGATTCCCCGCCGCAGGCGGCGGAATAGGGCGCATCGACCGTGCGCCCCCCGTACTTCAGCACGAGGCCGGCAGTGGCGCTGACTGCGGCGTCGGCAAATGCTCGTTCTCCGTCGACGCCACCGTACACCTGGTCCGACGTGCCGGCCATGACGTCATAGTTGGCGTGGCGCGCCGCGGTGCCGCCGGCGGCAGAGAGCCGCACGAACGTATAGCTGCGCGCGGCCACGGCCTGCGCCTGCACCGCCGCCTGCTCCGCCGCGCTCCGCGATCCGCCAATCTCCAGTGGGACGACGCCGCGCAGGTACTGCTCCACGCCCAGCACGTTCACGACCATCACGTTGAGGCCGTCATCGGCCGCAAGGAACCGCAGCACGCCGCGGTATCGCTTGCCATTGAAGAGCACCTGGTCGTCGTCGCGATCGGTGCGCAGGACGAGCGGCGCCAGCCGCCAGGCGCTGGTGAAACCGTCTGAACGAATGGCGCGCAACTGGCCCGCACGCTGCTCCAGCGTCCAGGACTCGCCGGGTCGACCGCGCAGCAGCACGCTCTCCCGGTCGTCGAAGAGGCGCCAGGCGCCGGTGGCGGCAATGCCCGGCGCGTTCGCCGCGGTGGCCAGTGCCACGCGCACATCGCGGTCGCCCTCGCGCCGGAAGTTCGGCGCCTCGTCACGCGGCACCTCCTCGGCGCGCTGGACCGGCGGCCGGGCCCGGCTCGAGTCCGGAGACTCGCGCGGCGGGCCGATGACGCGGATGGGCTCCTTCACGGGAACGCCAAGGCGCGTCGTGACGCACGCGCCGATGAGCACGAGCGCGCCGGCCGCCCAGAGCCGGCGGCGCATCACCGGCCGAAGCTCCCGATGCTGCTCCCCACCACCGGCAGCGCGCGCGTCCGCGAAGGCGCGACCTCCACCGGGGCATCGTCCACCGAGAGCACCCGCGCGCGGAAGTCGTAGTCGTCGACGACCTCGAGCACCTCGACCTCGGCAAAGCGCCCGGCCGGTACATCGCGGTCGAGCCAGGTCACGCCATCGATGTCGTCGGCCTGCCAGGGCAGGCGTCCCGAGGCCGGCTGTTCGCCATCCTCCGAGCGCTGCACCAGCACCCGCGAGCGCGCGCCAATGCGCGTCTCGTAGCGTTCGGCCGTGACGTGCCGCTGCAGTTCCTGCAGGCGTTCCAGCCGGTGGCGCTTCACGTCCTCGGGTACGTCGTCGGCCATCCGCGCGGCGCGCGTGCCCTCCTGCGGCGAGTAGGTGAAGGCGCCGACGCGCTCGAATGCGATCTCCTGCAGGAACTCGAGCAACTGCTCGAAGTCGCCGTCGGTCTCGCCGGGAAAACCCACGATGCAGGTGGTGCGGATGGCCAGCTCCGGGACGGCATCGCGAAAGCGCGCCACCTTCTCGCGAATGGTCTTCTTCCGTTCGGGGCGGCGCATGCGTTCGAGCACCACGTCGGACGCGTGCTGGATGGGCATGTCGAGATAGCGCACGATGCGCGGCTCGCTGGCGATGACGTCGAGCAGCGCCGGCGTGATCCCCGCCGGGTAGAGGTACATGTTGCGGATCCACGGGATCGACGTCTCGCGCACCAGCGCCTTCAGCACCTCCGGCAGGCGCACGCCGTCCTGTCGATCGCGCCCGTAGTGGGCGAGGTCCTGCGCCACCAGGCTGATTTCGCGCGCGCCCTGCATCTCGAGCAGTTGGGCCTCGCGCACGATGTCGTCGAGCGCGAACGAACGGTGCCGGCCGCGCATCAGCGGAATGGCGCAGAAGGCGCATCCGTGATCGCACCCCTCGCTGATCTTGAGGTAGCGCACCCACGGCGTGTCGCCCATGTACAGGCGGACGCCCGGGTGCTGCGTCTCGGGATCGCCGATCAGCCCGCGGGCGTGCAGTTCGGACACCAGCCGGTCGGTCTCGGACGCGCCGAGGAAGAGGTCCACCTCGGGCAGCGCGTCGCGCATCTCGCCCTTGTGCCGCTCCACCATGCAGCCCACGGCCACCAGCGCCTGGCAGGCACCGTCGGTCTTGTACTGCGCGGCGTCGATGATCGCGTCGAGCGACTCCCGCTTGGCGGCGTCTATGAACCCGCACGTATTGACCACGATGAGCTCGGCCAGGTCGAGCGCCTCGACGGGTTCGCCGCCGTGCGCGCGCAGCTCCGCAACGTAGCGTTCGCTGTCGACGGTGTTCTTGTCGCAGCCGAGGGTCAGGACGGCAAATTTCACGGGCGAGGGGCCGGCTCGGGGACGGTGGCGCGGGAACCTTGAAAACTAGCCCGTTCCGGCCCGCGGTGTGAGCGTTGTGGCGGGTTTCGGGGACTGAACTGCACACCACGGAGACACGGAAGACACGGAGGAGCACGGAGAGAGACCTTTGGGGGACTGCGGGCGCCAAGCCAGCCTGGCTTGGCGCTCTGTCGTTCGCCCAGGGTCTTTCCTCCGTGATCCTCCGTGTCTTCCGTGTCTCCGTGGTGTGCAGTTACCGGTAATTCCCGAACTTCAGCTCCACCCCGAAGTCCTGCCCACGCAACAGCGTCATCGCCGACTGCAGGGCGTCCTTGTCGGGACCGCTGATGCGCACCTGGTCGCCCTGGATGCTCGCCTGGACCTTCTTGAGCTTGGCGTCCTTGATGGCCGCCGAGACCTTCTTGGCCGTCTCGATGTCGAGCGCCTGCTTCAGCTTGATCTCGCGCTTCAGCGTGTCGTTGCCGGCCGGCACGTCCTCGCCGACGTCGAGGTTCTTCACCGGGACGCCGCGCTTGATCAGCTTGGACTGGACGATGTCGAACAGCGCGCGCATGCGCATGTCGTGGTCGGTGTGCAGCCGGATGACGCCGTCGGCGCGCGCGAACTCGATGGTGAGCACCTTGGCGTCCTTGAAGTCATAGCGCTGCGCCGACTCCTTCTGCGCCTGGTTGACGGCATTGTCGACTTCCTGGAGGTCGACACCGGTGGTGACATCGAAGGAGTATGAGCTGGACATGGCGGATCACAGATGACGGATGACAGATGACAGATGACAGATGACAGATGACAGATGACAGATGACAGATGACGGATGACAGATGAAGATAACGATCTGGACGAACGAAAAAAGGCGCGGGCGATCCTCCCCCGCACCCTCTGTCATCCGTCATCCGTCATCTTCAACTCCCTAGGTAGCTCTCCAACGCCTTCGCCCGCGAGATGTGCCGCAGCCGGCTGAGCGCCTTCTCCTTGATCTGCCGCACGCGTTCCCGCGTGATGTTCAGCACCTCGCCGATTTCCTCGAGCGTCATCGGCTCCGCTTCGTCCAGCCCGAAATAGAGGCGCAGGATCTTGGCCTCGCGTTCCTTGAGTCCGCGCAGCGCCTCCTGGATGGACTCGGTGAGCGCCTTCTCGAACGTCTCCTCGTCGGGGGTGCGCCCTTCGGTGTCGGGCAGGTAGTCGAGCAGGCGGTTGTCCTCGCCCGGCGACATCGGCGCGTCCAGCGACAGGTAGGTCTGCGAGATCAACATCGTCCGGGCGACTTCTTCCTCGGTGATGTCCATGCCGTCGGCGATCTCGGAGTGCGTCGCCTCGCGCCCCAGTTCCTGCAGCAGCGCACTCGCCCGCTTGCCGATGCGGTGCAGCGTGCCGGCCCGGTTGAGCGGCACCCGCACGATGCGCGACTGCTCGGCCAGCGCCTGCAGGATGGCCTGCCGGATCCACCACACCGCATAGGAGATGAACTTGATCCCTTTGGTCTCGTCGAACTTGCGGGCGGCGCGGATGAGGCCGAGGTTCCCCTCGTTGATCAGGTCGCTGAGCGCGACTCCCTGATTCTGGTATTTCTTGGCGACGGAGACGACGAACCGCAGGTTGGAGCGCACCAGCTTGTCGAGCGCTTCCTGCTCGCCCGTCCGTATGCGCTGCGCGAGGTCGACCTCGTCCTCGCGCGAGATCAGCGGAAAGACGCTGATGTCGCGCAGGTACTGGTCGAGCGACCCTTCGTCGGCCAGGTGCTTTTTCCGGGGGACGCCCGGCGGGCGATCACGCGTCATGCGCTCCGATCGGTCAGTCATACCCGGCGGAATGTGCGTCACGCCGCAGCAGGGCGGAAGTCCACCCGGTCACCGGACACGCGCCCCGAGCCGGCCCCATCGTACGTGCGTGAAGAACGCCACCGATGAGGTGCTGTCGGGCGCATAGCTGAAGTACACCAGGATCGGCCGCCCCCGCACCAGTGACTCGGGGACGAATCCCCAGTAGCGGCTGTCGAGCGAGTTGTCGCGATTGTCCCCGAGCACGAAGTAGTGCGCGGGCGAGACGACGATCGGGCCCCAGTTGTTGCGCGACGGATGGTACGATTCCGACGCCCGCGCGCTCCGCACCAGGAACTCCCGCTGCCAGCGGAACTCCTCTCCCGACGGGTCGGACCCCGGCTCGGTGTGCGAGACGTAGCGCTCCCGGAGCGGCACGCCGTTGATCCGCAGCACGCCGTCGACCATGCCGAGCGTGTCGCCGGGCAGCCCGAGCAGCCGCTTCACGAAGTCCTTGCTGGGATCCTCGGGCCACTGGAAGACGATCACGTCGCCGCGCTGCGGTGCGCGCATCGCCGGCAGCCGCTTGTTCGTGAACGGCACCTCGGCGCCATACACCAGCTTGTTCACGAGCAGGAAGTCGCCGACGAGGAGCGTTCCCTCCATCGAGCCGCTCGGGATCTTGAACGCCTGCACGAGGAACGACCGGACGACGAAGAACAGCAGCAACGCCATCGCCATCGACTTCGACCACTCCCACAGCAGGCGCACCGCACGCCAGCGACCGCGCCGCGGCGTCGGGCCGTACGC
>JBBTFF010000013.1:0-11129 GCA_038041995.1 Gemmatimonadota bacterium
ATGTCCGAGGCGCAACGCGCCGACGAAGCGGATCGCGTGAAGCGGCTCAAGGAGCAGTACGGCCAGGATGTCAGCTTCACGGGTAGCTTCCACAGTCTGTACTTCGCGGCGGCTGAAGCACCGTTCCGTGATCTCCCCACGACGTGGCGCGAGGGCACGTCGTACGTGCTGCGCCGCGCGGCAGGCGACCAGACGTCACTGGAAGTCGCGTATATATCGGCCTACGAGCTGCACGGATTCTCCGACGTCATCAGCGCGCCCGAGGCGTTCTCCTATCCATACCGTCACCTCGCGCCCTGGGTGGCGCTGGCGGCCCTGGTCTTCTATGCACTGCTGCCGTGGGGGCGCATTCCGTCGGACGTCGTGGCGTACGCGCGCTGGCGCGTGGTCCTTTCCGACTTCGTTACGACGGGATTGCTCGCGGTGCCGTTCTTCGCCCTGCCCATCGCCATCATCGGCGGCACCGTCGAGACGGCGAAGCAGTTCCTGCCCTTGGCGGCGGTCTTCTGGCTGATCGCATCGCTCGGCGCCGCCGGCGTGTTCTGGGCCGCCTCAGCAGCGGCGTACAGACTGGCGGTGCTTCCCGACCGGCTGACGGCCACCGGACTGCGAGGCGCAATCCAGGTTCCGTACGCGGCCGTGCGGACCGTCCACCCGGTTCGGCTTCGTCCGCCGCGGTGGCTTATCGCCGCTGCATGGGTCTCAGCGTTGCTGGGCCGTTCCGCCTCCGCAGCCGTCGGCCAGGTCGGGCGGGCCCTCCTCCTCCAGTCGAGTGCCGCGAACGGACTGCGACTCGATCTTGACGGTGGTGCCCATCACTACATCTGGTTCTCCGACCAGATGGGGAGCACGGCCGTGGAGCACTTCGGGCGCCTCAACGAGGCACTGCGTCGCGAAGGCATAACGTGGAGCGAGACGACCGTCGAGATGCGCGCACTGACGCCTCCGAGCCGCTGAGCGGATTTCGATCACCCCCCCACCCCGCACCCATACTCCGCACTCGGCATCAGTAGATGTATACCGGGGTGCCCACCGGCACTATTCGAAAGAGCGTCTCGATATCCTCGTTGCGCACGCGCACGCACCCGTGGCTGGCGCCGCGGCCGATGCTGGAGGGGACGTCGGTGCCATGGATGCCGTAGCCGTCGCCGAGGTAGAGCCGGTTGACTCCCAGCACGCCCGAGTAGCGTCGCTGCGTGGTGCCGATCGGCGGCATCACCAGCTCTCGCCCGGCGGTGATCTCCTTGCCTTCATTCACCTCGAAGGGAACCTCGCGTCCGTCCGGATACCGGGTCACCACCTCATTGCCCGACACCACGATCACGGCGCCGCTGGCCAGCGGAATGCTCTGGCCGCGCTCCAGGCGCCGGAGCTTCCTCTTCTGCTTTCGCGCCATCTCCACATAGTGCCAGTCGGGAGGGACCCAAGCCGGCTCGACGTCCTTGCGGAGCACCACCAGCCGGCCGCGCGGCGTCTCGAACTTCCAGCGCGAGCCCCCCGCGCGCTCGAGGTACTTGCCAGTGCCGGTGGCCACGCGGGTGCGGAACAACACCGAGGCGCCTCGCTTGAGCCAGAGCCGGTTCTCGGCGATGCTGATCACGATGTACGGATGGTCCCCCAGCGAGTCGGGGGAGGCCGCCAGGGCGCGGTCGAGCGAGTCGCCCGCCAGCGACGCCTGCTCGCGCACCATCACCAGGATCTCGGCGTTGTCGTTGTAGACGGCCTGCGTGAGGTCGCGGTCGCGGCGGGCCCGCTGCGCCGAGCGAAACTCGACGACCGACAGCGCCAGCGCGGCCACGACGGCCGTGACGATGAGCACAGCGGTCGTGCCTCCGCTCTTGAAGAACCGGCGTACCCTGTGCATTGCCGTCATCAGTAGAAGTACACCGGCAGGCCGACCTTGAGGTTTTTCAGGATCGACTTGAGGTCGGCGTCCCCGATGCGCACGCTCCCTGCGCGTACCGGCATCGCCGCATCGCCTCGGTACAGCACAGCGCCGCCCGAGAGCACCACGACCGAGTCACCCCGCACTTCTTCCACGCGGCGGATGCCGAGCGGCGACGCGAGGGGAATGGAGTCACCGTCGACCGCCTGCCAGCCGTCGGCTCCCACCTGCACCGACGCGGTGCGCAGGATGGCACCCTGCTGTTCGAGGTGCAGCAGCCCGCTGTCCACCGAGACGGAGATATGCAGGCCTCCGTCCGTGCGCGCCTGTCGGACGGCGAGCGCCATCATCACCTGCAGGCGCCGGGCATCGGAAGCCAGCGCGAGATCGGCCTTCACCTTGTCGATGCCGCTCATGCCCGCGCGCAGCGCCGCGATCTCGTTGCGATACTGGGCGCCGCGCCACGCCAGCGCCGCCGCCGCGAACAGTGCGCCCGCGAATGTCCACATCAGCACCCGCATGAGGCGCGGGTGCTCGCGCCAGAGCACGCGCCAACCATCCTCCACGGGCGTCACTGTTTGGCGAGTGACAGGATGTCGAGGATCGGGATGCCCACCGGCTGACTGCGCCCGGTGCGCACTCGTGCGGTGACCAGCAGGCGCGTGAGCGCCTGGACAGAACGTGCTTCCGACAGCAGCGACGGCGGAATGGCCAGGTACATCAGCTGGTCCTCGGCACCGGGCCCCTTGGCGAGGAAGTACGGTTCGTCGACGGCCAGATCGCGGCGCAGTGGATCCGCGTACTGCAGGGCGAGCACCTGCACGTCCCATCGCACCGTCTTGCCTCGTGTGCCTTCGGGATCCGCCCGGAGATCGGCGGCCGACAGCGAGACCCCGAATGACGTGTCAGCCGGCACCACGTCTCGCTCCTGCACCCACACCTCGGCGCGCACGCGCACCCAGCCTCGAGCGCGGGCCAGCGGCACCACCACGGTGCCGACGCCAATCTGACCGACAACTCCGCCGTTGGGTGAACTGCGCGCCACCGCGGTGCGCGCCATGCGCATGGCCCCGCCGGGCACGGGCTCGATCACCGACGGGATGTCCACTGCCGGCGCAGCCACCGGCTGCTGACTGAGCGGCGCCGGTGCGACAACGCTGGACTTTGCGGCGGTCTTGGTGACGGGCGCAGGCATCTTCGCCGGCGGCGCGGGCGTCTTGGCGACGGCTGCGGGTTGCTTCACAGTCGGCGCCACGGGCGCTCTGGTCGCGGTCGGGGCGTTTCTTGCCGCGTCGGCCGATAGTGCCTTGGCATCCACCCAACCACCGCGACGGATATTGGCCCACGAGCCCTGTCTGGAAATCGGGAACAGCCCGGCGCCCGGACGGACCTCGCCGAGTATCGCACCCTTCATGGACGGCGCCGAGCGCAGTCGCATGGCGATCGGGCCCGTAAGGTGCACGGGGAACGAGTCCCTGGCGCCACCCATCTTGGTACCGTCCACCCAGCCGGAAAACGTCACGAACACCGCACCGCCGCGCGCGGCACCGACGGTGACGGTCGTTCCCTGCTTGAGGACGGCAATGACGCTGCCGCCCGCCGAAGAGCGCACGGAAGCGTCGGCTACGAGCGCCGTTTGCGCCGCCAGCGGCGCGGCGATGAGGAGGATCAGCAGGGAACGAATAGGTCGCATCGCTGGTAGGGGGGCGTGACGGGGGATACTTTTCCCCTCGTCCCGCATACCGTCGAACTTATCACACGTTCCCGAACTCAGCCAAGATGACGCCGCGCACCGATCATCCGGTGGTCCTCGTGGTTCTCGACGGGTGGGGCTACCGCGAGAGCGCCGAGGGCAACGCGATCGCCATGGCCCGCACACCCACTTGGGACCGGCTCTGGGCCAGGGCGCCGCGCACGCTGCTGGAGGCATCGGGGCGCGCCGTCGGTCTTCCCGCCGGCCAGATGGGGAATAGCGAGGTCGGTCACATGAACCTCGGCGCGGGGCGCGTGGTCACGCAGGACCTGGTGCGCATCTCGGCCGCGGTCGAAAACGGCACGCTCCACAAGAACCCGGCGATCAGCGCCACCTTCGCCCACGTGCGCCGCACCGGCGGCACGCTGCATCTCATGGGCCTGCTCGGCGACGGCGGCGTGCATGCGCTGCAGGACCACGCGGTGGCGCTGGTCGAACTTGCGGCGCGTCACGGCGCGGCCCGCGTGGCGCTGCACTGCCTGCTCGACGGACGCGACACGCTGCCGCGGAGCGCGCTCGGCTTCACGCGCGACCTGATGGCGCAGACCGAGGGAAGGGCGCGCATCGCGAGCATCGGGGGCCGCTACTTCGGGATGGACCGCGACCAGCGGTGGCCGCGCATCGAGGCCTGGTACCGCGCCGCCGTGCAGGGCGTCGGGCCGAGCACCACCGATCCGCTGGCGTTCATCGGCGCCAACTACGACCGCAACGTCACCGACGAGTTCATGGAGCCGGCCGTGGTGGTCGATGCCGACGGCGCCCCGGTGGCACCGATGCGTGACGGCGACGCCCTGATCACCTGGAACTTCCGGTCGGACCGCATGCGCCAGATCGTGCGCGCCATCGCCGTCGACGGGTTCAGCGGCTTCGACACCGGCGCGCGGCCCAGCTTGCACCTCGCGACGATGACGCAGTACGACCAGACGTTCGGCTTCCCGACGGCCTTCGAACCGTTCTCGATGGCCAGGATCATGGCCGAGGTGCTGCAGGATCACGGACTCTCCACGCTGCGCACCGCCGAGACCGAGAAGTACCCGCACGTCACGTACTTCTTCAACGGCGGCAACGAGACGCCGTACGAGGGCGAGGAGCGCATTCTCGTGCCCAGCCAGAAGGTGGCGACGTACGACCTCATGCCCGAGATGAGCGCGCCGGGCATTACCGACGTGCTGTGCTCGGCCATCGAGGAGCGCCGTCATCCGTTCACGCTGTGCAACTACGCGAACGGCGACATGGTGGGACACAGCGGCAACCTGGCGGCGACGATCCGCGCGTGTGAAGTGGTGGACGAGCAGTTGGCGCGCATCATCGCCAGCGCGGAGACGGCTGGCGTAAGACTGCTGATCACGGCCGATCACGGGAATTGCGAGATGATGATCGACCCGGCCACGGGCGGACCGCACACGGCGCACACCACCAATCCCGTGCCGCTGTTGCTGGTGGAGGATGGTGTGCGTGTTGGACTCCGGACCGGCGGCGCGCTCTGCGACGTGGGACCGACCGTGCTGGGCATGCTGGGCGTTCCGCAGCCCGCGGAGATGACCGGCCAGGACCTTCGACTTCTGGGAGTGTAACGTGACGCGAATCTGCGCCGCGCTGTTCGCATTGACGCTGGCCGCCGCCCCCGCGGCGGCGCAGGTGGGGCACAAGCCCAGCGAGAGCCCGTACCGCGACCTGCCGTGGAAGCAGTCGTTCGGCGTTTTTGCCGGCGGCTTCGACACGGGACGCGATCCCGCGGGCGTGGGGCCCCAGCCGGGATCCTTGGCTGGCGTGCGCTACGACCTGCGCATTGGCGGCCCGATGTCGCTCGTGGCGCGCGTGGCGGCGGCGCCGACGTCGCGTCGTATCCTCGACCCGTCCCGGCCGGCGACGACGCGGCACATCGGCGACGAGGACAGCCAGCTGATGGCCGCCGATCTCGGGCTGGCCATCAACCTCACGGGCCAGAAGAGCTTCCACCATCTCGTCCCGGTGCTGTCGGGCGGTGTCGGCATTGCGAGCGACTTCCGCGGCACGCCCGACAAGGGCGGTTACCGGTTCGGCACGCGCTTCGCGTTCAACTATGGCCTCGGCGTGCGCTACCACACCCAGGGCCGATGGGAACCACGCGTCGACTTTTCGAATTACCTGTGGCAGCTGCTCTACCCGCCGGAGTACCGCGCCGGCCCCGCTGATGGCAGCCCGGCGATCGTCCCGAGCGGGAAGAAGTCCGTGTGGATGGGCAACCACCTCTGGTCGCTGGGCCTGAGCTACCAGCTGTTCCGCTGACCGCATGGCGCGCACCTCGCTGACCCGCCGGGTCACCTTCGCCGCGGCGCACCGGTACCGGCGTCCGGAGTGGAGCGACGAGCGGAACTTCGAGGTCTTCGGGAATTGCTCGCGTGAAGCGTGGCATGGGCACACCTACACGTGCGACGTCTCGGTGTCGGGGCCGGTAGACGCCATGACCGGGTTCGTCGTGGACCTTCGACTGCTCGACGAGATCCTGGAGCGCGAGGTGATGCAGCGCTTCGATCATCGCAACGTGAACACCGACGTGCCCGAGTTTGCGGAGGGTCGGCTGGTGCCGACGTGCGAGAACATCGCGTCGTTCATCGCCACGCGCGTGCAGGACGCGCTCGGCGCGCGTGCGCGGGTGACGCGCGTGTGGCTGTCGGAAAGCCCGACGCTGTGGGCGGAGTGGATCGCAGACTGATGCGGGGGCGCGGCCAATGACGCGGCATGATTCCGTCGAGGAATCCCCGGTGTGGCTCGAGGTGAACGGCGAGAGCGCCGTCACCTGGATGTGCACGCCCGACCAGCTGCCGGAACTCGTCGTGGGCTGGCTGTACGGCGAGGGATACATCGACTCGCGCGCCGACCTGCTGTCGCTGCGCCCCTGCTCGCAGGAACTGGGATTCTGGGCCGAGGTGCCCCGCGAGCGCTACGAGACCGTGGAGGGCACGGAGCGCCGGCGCGTGCTGGCCAGTGGGTGCGGGGCGGTGACCACGATCCTCGGCTCGCTGTCGTCGGTGCCGCGTCGCACGACGCCACCGGCCATTCCGGACCTCGCGCAGACGCGCAGGCTCTTCAAGGAGCTGTTCGCCCAGGGCGAGCGCTACCAGGAGACGGGCGGCATCCACGCCGCGGCACTGACCGACGGCGCGACGCTGCTCGTGCACGCCGAGGACATCGGGCGGCACAATGCGGTGGACAAGGTGCTGGGCGCGACGATCATCGCCGAGCGTCGACCGGACGATTTGATCCTCCTGGTCACGGGGCGTATTTCAGGCGAACTGGCCTTCAAGGCGGCACGGGCGCGGCTGGCGGTGGTGGCGACGCCGAGCGTTCCCAGTTCGATGGCGGTGGAGATCGCCGCGGCGGCGGGGATGGCGCTGATCGGGCGCGCGGTATCGGGTGAGCCACAAGTGTGGATCGCAGATGACAGATGACAGATGACAGATGACAGATGACAGATGACAGATGACGGATGACGGACGACGGATGACTCATTGCGTCGGCGTGATTCTGGCGGGTGGTGAAGCGACCCGGTTCGGCGGCCAACCCAAGGGACTGCAGCTCGTCGAAAGCGAGCGCATCATCGATCGCGTGGCCGCCGCACTGCGCGAGGTCACCGATGAACTGCTGCTCGTCGCCAATGACCCGGGCGCGGCTGCGTGGCTGCCCGGGGTGCGCACGGCCGGCGACGTGCGCACGGGTGAAGGCGCGCTCGGCGGACTGCACGCAGCGCTGGCGCACGCCGGCGGATCGGCCGCACTCGTCGTGGCCTGGGATATGCCGTTCGTTGCGGTTGGGCTCCTGCGCGCGCTGCGCGCGCTGGGCGAGGCGGGTGCCGACGCGGCGGTACCGGAGAGCGAAACCTCGGGTCGTGGCGTAGAGCCTTTGTGCGCGTGGTATGGCCCATCGTGCCTCGCCGCGATCGAGCGACGGCTCGACGCCGGTGATCGGCGCGTCGTTGCCTTCTTCGAGGACGTGCGGGTGTCGCGCTTTGCAGCCGCCGACGTGGCGCGCTGGGGTGATCCGGAGCGAATCTTCTGGAACGTGAATTCTCCCAGCGACCTGGCAAACACCCCGCGCCGATGACACCGCCGCTTCTCTCGATCGTTGGCAAGAAGCACGCGGGCAAGACCACGCTGACCGTGCGGCTGGCCGCCGCGCTCAGGCAGCGCGGCTGGCGCGTCATGATCATCAAGCACGGGTCGCACACGTTCAACATCGACCCGGCAGCGTCGGACACCTACCGCCACTACCACGAGGGCGGGGCCGAGCGTGTGGTGATGATCTCGCCCGACAAATTCGCGATGGTGATGCGCTGGGAGCAGGAACTGACGCCCGAGGCAGTAGCTGAGCGATACCTGCACGACGCGGACATCGTGCTGTGCGAGGGCTTCAAGATGAGCGGGCTGCCCAAGGTGGAGATCTTCCGCCGCGCGGAGCACGACGCGCCGTTGTACGACGCGGCACTGCCCAACGGCCCCGCCTGGCAAGCCATGGTGACCGACGCGGTGCCGGGCGATCTTCCCTTCCCCGTCTTTCGCCTCGACGAGGCCGGCTGGCTCGATCAGCTGGTCGCCTGGGTCGAGCTTCGTTTTCTCCCCAACCGGTCCTGATCGATGCGTCGCCTCGTCCTGCTCGCCAGCGCTCTCGCGGCTTCGTGTGCTAGCCTCGGCGGCTCGGCGCGCCCATCATCCGCGAGCGCGCGGTCGGCGCTGACGCGGGCCATCGACTCGATGGCGACGCAGCCCGCGTTTCGCAATGCGAACTGGGGAATGCTGATCGTCGATCCCCAGAGCGGAGACACACTGTACGCGCGCAACGCGGGCAAGCTGTTCATGCCCGCCTCGAACCAGAAGATCCTCACCGGCGCCACGGCGGTGGCGCTGCTCGGGTCGGACTTCCGGTTTCGCACGGACTTCGCCGCCACCGGTCCGGTGGTGAACGGCTCGGTGCGCGGCGACCTGGTGGTGATCGGGCGCGGCGACCCGACGGTGAGCGACGCGGCGTTCGGCGACGCCATGAAACCGCTGCGCGCTGCCGCCGACTCGCTGTGGATACGCGGGATTCGCGAGATCGCCGGGGCGCTGGTGAAGGGCGGCGACGCCTTTCCCGACTCGACGCTCGGGTATGGCTGGTCATGGAGCAACCTCGACTACGGCTACTCGGCGGGAGTGGACGAACTGCTCTTCAACGAGGGCGTCGCCCGCGTCACGGTGCACGCGGCAACGCGCGTGGGTGGAGTGGCGACGGTGCGCACGGCCCCGGCACGCACGGTGCCGCAGATCGGACGCGTGACGGTGGTGACCGGCGGGATGATGGACCCCGAGGCGCGCGCGCCGAACAGCATCCAGTGGGAGACGGACATTCGCGGACCACGCCCGCGGCTCGACCTCGCCGGCTTCGTGAAGGCGCGCGACAGCGCCACGGTGTCCGTGGCCATCCGCAATCCGTCGCAAGCCTGGCTCGAGGCGTTCGCCGAGGCGCTCGCCGACCGCGGCATCGCGCTGCGCGGCAACGTGATTTCCGAGCCCGCCGCGCCGGCCACCGGACTTGCGCCGCTGTTCACCCTCTGGTCGCCGCCGCTGCGCGCCATCATGCCGCTGTTCGAGAAGCCGTCGCAGAACCAGATCGGCGAGATCCTGTTCCGGACGCTCGGGCTCGAGAAGACCGGCGTCGGCACGCCGGACAGCGGACGCCGTGTCGTGCAGCGCCAGTTGGCCGCGTGGGGAGCCGACACCGCCGGGCACGCGGTGCGCGACGGCAGTGGGTTGTCGCGGCACGACTACGTGACGCCCGAGACCATCGTGCGCGTACTCGACGCCATGCAGAAGCACCCCGAGTTCAAGACGTTCTACGACGCGCTGCCGATTGCCGGCGTCGATGGCACCATTCGTTCTCGAATGAAGGGGACGCCGGCCGAGGGGAACGTGCACGCCAAGACGGGGACGGTCGACAAGGCGAGGTCGTTGTCGGGGTACGTGACCACCGCCGACGGCCGCGTGCTGCTGTTCAGTTTCCTCTGCAACAACTTCACCGTGCCCAACCGCGCGGTGGAGGACGTGCAGGACGCCATACTGGTGCGCCTCGCGTCGTCGCGCGGGCTGCGGTAGCCCGCCGATGCTGAGTGTCGCCGAGGCCGTCGCGCGCATCACCGGCGACGTGCACCCGCTCGACATAGAGCGCGTGCCGCTGCTCGATGCCCTCGGGCGAGTGCTCGCCACCGATGCGGTGGCTTCGTACACGCTGCCGCACCGCGACAACTCGGCGATGGACGGTTATGCGGTGCGCGGCAGCGAGCTCGAGGGGGCAACCGAGGCATCGCCACGGGAGTTCCGGGTGGTGGAGACGGTGGCCGCCGGCGAGTTTCCGACGCGAGCCATTGGACCGGGCGAGGCGACGCGAATCATGACGGGCGCGCCGTTGCCCGCAGGTGCCGACACCGTGGTGCGCGTCGAGGACACCGACGCCGGTATCGACACCGTGCGCGCACTGAAGGACCGTGACGCACGCAAGAACGTACGGCCGCGCGGCGAGGACTTTCGCGATGGTGATGTCGTGCTGCCGGCCGGCGAACCGCTGGGACCGGCTCAGATCGGCGTCCTGTCATCACTCGGGTACGCCGAGGTTCCCGTGCACCGCGCGCCACGCGTCGCCATCCTTGGCTCGGGCGACGAGCTGGTCGACCTCGACGAGTTCGACCTGGTGCGCACCGGGCAGAAGATCGTCGGCTCGAACAGCTACACCCTTCACGCGCTGGTGCGCAGCGCGGGCGGCATCCCGGTGCCGATCGGCAATGCGGCCGACACCATCGAGTCGATGGGCGCGCTCTTCGAGCGCGCTATCGCCGCCAAGCCGGACTTCATCGTCAGCACGGCGGGAATTTCGGTCGGCGAGTTCGACTACACGAGGAACGCGCTCGGCGCACTCGGCGCCGAGCTGAAGTTCTGGAAGGTGCGCATGCGCCCGGGCGCGCCGATCGGCTTCGGCGCCGTCGCCGGGATACCGTGGATCGGGCTGCCCGGAAATCCTGTGTCGGTGATGGTGACCTTCGAGTTGTTCGTGCGGCCGGCCATCCGTCGGGCGCTTGGGCATACGCGCCTGCACCGTCGCCCCGTGCTGGTGACGCTGGAGGAGCCCGTACAGATTGGCGCGAAGCTGACGCACTTCCTGCGGGCCATCGTCACGGCGCAGGCGTCGGGCGAATTCACCGCGCGGCTGACCGGGCCGCAGGGATCGGGCATCCTGACATCGATGGCCCGCGCCAACGCCCTGCTCGTGGTGCCCGAGGACCAGCCCCAGCACGCGGCCGGCGACCGACTCTCGGCGCTGCTGCTTACGAGCGACGCCCAACTGGCCGAGTCGTTCGCGTTGTGAACCCGCCGCTCGCACGCGATCTCGCGCTGCTCGACGACCGGTTTGTGCTCGACGAGCGCGAAGTCCGGATCGGCGACCGCTTGTGGCGCCTCGAGCGCCCGCGCAGCGTCGACGACCTCA
>JBBTFF010000014.1:0-14576 GCA_038041995.1 Gemmatimonadota bacterium
GTGTCGCGCGTCGAGGAGCAGCCGCTCGCGCTCGTCGGCACCGTCGTGGCCGCCCTGGTTGGCTACGCGATCGGGATGGCGCACTTCGCGCACGTTTTCGGCTTCGGCGTGCCGTTCAGCACGGCGGCCTCTGCCGCACTCGCCGCACTCATGGCCGGGCTCGGCGTGGCCGGGCGGCTGGCGCCGCCGGCCACGGTGACAGTCGTGACGCTCCGGTTTCACCTGAGGGTCGTCACCCGCGTGCTGATCGCCGTTGCCTGCTTCTTCTGGTGGCGCGCCGAACTGCACCGCGCCTACAGTGCCGATGCTTCGACGTTCCTGCTCATCGTGTACTACGCCGCGTGCGGCGTGGGTGTGCTGTGGCGCGGCCGGATGACGGACTCGCGTCGCCTGCGGCAGACGGGGCTGGCGCTTTCCGTTTGGGCGGCGTTCGTGGCGCTGGCCGAGGCGTTCTCGGTTCAGCACATCGCGCTGCGGGTCGGGAGCTACCTGGGCGTCGGCGCCTTCCTGCTGGGCGTCGCCTGGTGGTACCGGGAAGAAGCCGGGCGCGATGATGGCGGGATGCCCCGGGCCGGCGCGTAGCGCTCTGGCGTCTGACACCACGGGTGGTCATCGTAAGCAGTGTCCCATTCCCGGGCTCGATGATGAAAGGCGCGCCGAATCGCTGGGATGAACTGTTGGGGACGCGGTATCGCCTGAGCCGGACGATCGGCGAGGGTGCGGCGGCGCGCGTGTTCGAGGCGCGCGACCTCAAGCACGACCGCGACGTGGCGATCAAGATCCTGCGTCCCGAGGTGATGCAGGAGATCATCTCACCCCGCTTTCAACGCGAGGTACGCATCGTCGCGCACCTGTCGCATCCGCACATCCTGCCACTCTTCGACTCGGGCGAGATCGACGGCGTGCCGTACTTCGTGATGCCACTCGTGCGCGGCGAGACGCTCCGCGCAAAGATCGATCGCGAAGGGGCGCTGCGGGTCGACGTCGCGCTCAGCATCGCGCGACAGGTCGGGGCGGCGCTTGAGCATGCGCACGGTTGTGGCGTGGTGCACCGCGACATCAAGCCGGAGAACGTCCTCTTCGAGGGGCGCGAGGCGCTCGTGACCGACTTCGGGATCGCGCGCGAGTTCACTGGGCAGGCCATCAGCGAGCGCCTGACCGCGGCCGGTGTGGTGGTGGGGACGCCGCGCTACATGAGCCCCGAGCAGGCGGCCGGTGATCCCGCCATCGATGCCCGGGCGGATGTCTACGCGCTGGGCTGCATCACCTTCGAGATGCTTACGGGGCGCCCGCCGTACACGGGCACGGACCTGCGCGCACTCCAGGTGAGCCGGGCACTCGACGCTCCACCGTCGCCACGCGCGCGGCGGCGCGAGGTCCCGGTGGCGGCAGATCGCGCGGTCCGCGCCGCGATGGCCAAGGATCCCGGGGTACGGCTCGCGTCTGCGCGCGCCTTCATCGACGCCCTCGCCACGCCCCTCCCGTTGACGGCGGTCCCCGGGGGGCTGGCGGAACGCCGCAGACGCCGATGGTGGTGGGTGGCTGCGGTGGCCATCGGCTCCGCCTTGTTGGTGATCATGCTGTGACCCGGCGCGCGTGATCCAGGCAACGATCCGCCTGCGCCGCGATGATTGCGGGTTGGGGGGGGTCGAGGGGGGGCACAGTGGACGGGCACCCCCAGGACGGGCTCCCAGGACGGGCTCCCAGGACGGGCTCCCAGGACGGGCTCCCAGGACGGGCTCCCAACCCTTGACACCACAACAAATTGCGATACATTTGTTGGGCTACGGCGAAATGCAGGTAATGGCGTCGACGTAGCCGGCCGCCTCGAGCGGACGTCCGGGGAACTGCGCCCCGGCTCTTTATGGGCCCGCCAACTGACTGGTGTGATTCGTCAGCGCGGGGGCGAAGGACCAAGCCGACCGATGACGCACGGTAGTTGTTCTGGACCGCGCTGAGGTTTCCGAAAAGCAACGCAGGACAATTTGACGTCGGGGCTTCGTCAGCCCGGCGCGCCGAGGGTCCCCATTCGCGCACCAGTGGCGAGTGTACCCGGCGATGGCGGATGGACACCGGCTTTTCCCTCGTCAGGGAAGGGCGTCAGGTCCAGCCGCGTTTTTGTTGGATGACTTCAGTCCCGCGCCCGGCGCGGGTTTCATATCATCGGTTCTCGACACTCCATGGCCCGCTCGACAGACCTCACGTACTATCGCAACATCGGCATCATGGCCCACATCGATGCCGGGAAGACCACGACGACTGAGCGCGTTCTCTACTACACGGGGAAGTCGCACAAGATCGGCGAGGTGCACGATGGTGCGGCCACGATGGACTGGATGGAGCAGGAGCAGGAGCGCGGGATCACGATCACGTCGGCCGCGACCACCTGCTTCTGGCGCCGCCACGGCGAGTCGCACGAGACCGGCGACGGCCCCGAGTACCGCATCAACATCATCGACACGCCGGGGCACGTGGACTTCACCGTCGAGGTGGAGCGTTCGCTCCGCGTGCTCGACGGCGCGGTGACGCTGCTGGACTCGGTGGCCGGCGTGGAGCCGCAGACCGAGACGGTGTGGCGCCAGGCCGACCGCTACGCCGTGCCGCGCATGATCTTCGCGAACAAGATGGATCGCGTCGGCGCGAACTTCGACCGCTGCATGACGATGATTCGTGACCGGCTCACCAGGCATGCGTACGCGCTGCAGCTCCCGGTCGGGTCGGGTGAGCTCTTCACCGGCCACATTGATGTCATCGAGCGCAAGCAGTACATCTTCGACGACGAGACGCTCGGCAAGACCTTCACGGTCAGCGACGTCCCCGACGACATGAAGGCGCTGGTCGAGTCGACGCGCCGCGAACTGGTCGAGGCCGCCGTGATGCACGACGACGAGCTCATCGAGAAGTTCCTCAACGAGGGCGCCGACGCACTGACCGTCGCCGAGATCCGCCACGCCATTCGCGCCGCGACGATCAAGATGGCGTTCTGTCCGGTGCTCTGCGGCGCCTCGTTCAAGAACAAGGGCGTGCAGGCGCTGCTCGACGCGGTCATCGACTACCTGCCGGCGCCGGCCGACGTCCCCGCCATCAAGGGACACCTGCTCCACCACGACGAGACGTACGACACCCGCGCCGTGCGGGACGACGAGCCGTTTGCCGCGCTGGCGTTCAAGATCGCCACCGACCCGTTCGTCGGCCGCCTGACGTTCTTCCGCGTCTACTCGGGCGTGCTGAAGGCCGGGTCGCACGTCTACAACAGCTCCAAGGACAAGCGCGAGCGCATTGGCCGCCTCCTCCAGATGCACGCCAACAAGCGTGAGGAAATCGAGGAAGTGCGCGCCGGCGACATCGCCGCGGCGATCGGCCTCAAGGAAACGCGCACCGGCGACACGCTGTGCGACGAGGACAAGCCGATCGTGCTCGAGGCCATGAAGTTCCCGACGCCGGTCATCGACGTCGCGGTCGAGCCGAAGACCAAGGCCGACCAGGACAAGATGGGCATCGCGCTGAACAAGCTGGCCGAGGAAGACCCGACGTTCCGCGTCCACACCGACGCCGAGACGGGCCAGACGATCATCTCGGGCATGGGCGAGCTGCACCTCGAGATCATCGTCGACCGCATGATGCGCGAGTTCAAGGTCGACGCCAACGTCGGCCGCCCGCAGGTGGCCTACCGCGAGACCATCCGCAAGCGCGTCGAGAAGATCGAGGGGAAGTTCATCCGCCAGTCGGGCGGCAAGGGCCAGTACGGCCACGTCGTCATCAACGCGCAGCCGGCCGAGGTCGGCCACGGCTTCGTGTTCGAGGACAAGATCGTCGGCGGCTCGATTCCCCGCGAGTACATCGCCCCCGTGGAAGCCGGCATCAAGGAGGCGCTGGAGAACGGCATCCTCGCCGGGTTCCCGATGGTCGACGTGAAGGTCGAGCTCGTCTACGGCTCGTACCACGACGTCGACTCGAGCGAGATGGCGTTCAAGATTGCCGGTTCGATGGCCATCAAGACGGCGGCGCGTGCCGCCCATCCGGTGATCCTCGAGCCCATGATGAAGGTCGAGTGCGTGACCCCGGAGAACTACATGGGCGACGTGCTCGGCGACCTCTCGGCCCGCCGCGGCAAGATCGGCGGCATGATGCAGCGCGGGGAAGCGCAGGTGATCGCGTCGACCGTGCCGCTGAGCGAGATGTTCGGGTACTCCACCAAGCTCCGCAGCATGACGCAGGGGCGCGCGGTCTACTCGATGGAGTTCTCGCATTACGAGGAAGTCCCGAAGGCGAAGATGGAAGAGATCGTCTCCAAGGCGAAGTAACCCCGTACCACCTTTCCACCGAACAGGAATCGTTCCCATGGCCAAGGCAAAGTTCGAGCGCACCAAGCCGCACGTGAACGTAGGCACGATCGGCCACGTTGACCACGGCAAGACGACCCTCACCGCTGCCATGACGAAGGTGTCGGCGGAGCTGGGGTTCGGCACCAAGTACATCTCCTACGACCAGGTGGCGAAGGCCTCCGAGTCGCAGGGCCGCCGCGACGCGACGAAAGTCCTCACGATCGCGACGTCGCACGTTGAATACGAAACGAAGAACCGCCACTACGCGCACGTCGACTGCCCCGGGCACGCCGACTACGTGAAGAACATGATCACGGGCGCCGCGCAGATGGACGGCGCGATCCTCGTGGTGTCGGCCGTGGACGGCCCGATGCCGCAGACGCGCGAGCACATCCTGCTCGCCAGCCAGGTGAACGTGAAGCGGATCGTCGTGTTCCTCAACAAGTGCGACCTCGTGGAGGACGCCGAGCTCCTCGACCTCGTCGAGCTCGAAGTGCGCGAGCTGTTGTCGAAGTACAAGTTCGACGGCGACAACGCGCCGGTCATCCGCGGGTCGGCCATCAAGGCGATCGAAGGGGACCCGGTGTGGGTGGCGAAGATCCAGGAGCTGTTCGACGCCCTGGACACCTACCTTCCGCAGCCGGTGCGCGAAGTCGACAAGCCGTTCCTGATGCCGGTCGAGGACGTGTTCTCGATCACCGGCCGCGGCACGGTGGCGACGGGTCGCATCGATCGCGGCAAGATCAAGACGGGCGACGAAATCGAGCTCGTCGGTTTCGGCTCGACGAAGAAGGCGGTGGTGACGGGCGTCGAGATGTTCCGCAAGCTGCTCGACGACGGCCAGGCGGGCGACAACGTCGGCCTGCTGCTGCGCGGCGTGGACAAGAAGGAGATCGAGCGCGGCATGGTCATCGCCAAGCCCGGCTCCATCCCGCCGCACACGAAGTTCGAGGCCGAAGTCTACGTGCTGAACAAGGACGAGGGCGGCCGCCACACGCCGTTCTTCAAGGGCTACCGCCCGCAGTTCTACTTCCGCACCACGGACGTGACGGGCTCGATCGAGCTCCCCGCCGGCACCGAGATGGTGATGCCGGGCGACAACGTCCAGATGACCATCGAGCTGATCACGCCGATCGGCATGGAAGAGACGCTGCGCTTCGCCATCCGCGAGGGTGGTCGCACGGTGGGCGCGGGCGTCGTGACGAAGATTCTGGCGTAGACAGTCGGTAGTTGATGGACGATGGACGATGGACGATGGACGATAGACGATAGACGAGGGGCTGGGACGGGAGGCGATGCGCCTTCCGTCCCGCGCCCACCGCTCCAGGCTCAGGGGACATACATGGCTGGCAAGATTCGCATTCGACTCAAGGCATTCGACCACGCCGTCATCGACCAGGCGGCGGCGGACATCGTCCGCACCGCCGAGAAGACGGGGGCGCAGGTGACGGGGCCGATTCCGCTGCCGACGAAGACGCAGCGGTGGACGGTGCTCCGTTCGCCGCACGTCGACAAGAAGTCGCGGGAGCAGTTCGAGCTCAAGACGCACAAGCGCATGATCGACATCCTCGACTCACGCGCGCAGACGATGGACGCGCTCACCAAGCTGGATCTCCCGGCCGGTGTGGACGTCGAAATCAAGGTGGAGTGACGTTGATAGTCGGTAGTCGATAGTCGATAGAGGCCGCACAAGGCGCGCTATCAACTCTCAACCATCCACTATCCACTTTGCTCACAGTCCAACGGCCAAGCAGCCGCGCGCGTCCCGCGCCGGCGGCCGTGACTAATCCAGAGGAACTCATGATCGGCATCATTGGCAAGAAGATCGGGATGACCCAGATCTTCAACGAGGCGGGGCAGCAGATCCCCGTGACCGTCGTGGAGGCGACGCCGAATCCCGTCACGAAGGTGATGACCAGGGAATCGGCGGGCTTTTCCGCGGTCGAGCTCGGTTACGGCACGCAGCTGACGCGCCGGCCGAGCAAGAAGGGTGAGCGCGAGCCCCGCGGGTCGCGCGCGAACAAGGCGGCCATCGGTCACGCCCTCAAGGCGGGACTGACGGCCGCACCGCGCGTGCTCCGCTCGGTGCGTCTCGACGACGCACAGGGAAAGGACCCCGAGATCCCGACGTACACCGTCGGCGACATCATCACGGTGGGCATCTTCGCGCCGGGCGACACCGTCAAGGTGACCGGCACGTCGAAGGGTCGCGGGTTCCAGGGCGTCGTCAAGCGCTATGGCTTCCACGGCGGCCCGAACACCCACGGCAACACCAAGCACCGCCGTCCGGGCTCGATCGGACCGGGCACCAACCCGTCGCGCGTGATCAAGGGCAAGAAGATGCCGGGGCATTTCGGCGACGCGCGCCACACGCAGATCAACCTCCGGGTCGAGAAAGTCGACGCGGAACGCAACCTCCTGTACCTCCGCGGTGCGGTCGCCGGGCCGAAGAATGGCATCGTGCTCGTCCGCAAGCAGGGCTAACCCATGGCTGACACGATGAATTTCGAAGCGGCCGCATACACCGCGCTGGGGACTGCGCGCGAGAAGGTGAGCCTGCCGAGCGCCACGTTCGACGGCACGGTGAACGTGCCGGTGATGCAGCAGGTGGTGAAGGCGATCCTCGCCAACCAGCGTCAGGGCACGGCGTCGACGAAGACGCGCGGCCTGGTGGCGGGTGGCAACCAGAAGCCGTGGAAGCAGAAGGGCACCGGCCGCGCCCGCCAGGGCTCGACGCGCGCCCCGCAGTGGCCCGGCGGCGGCACGGTGTTCGGCCCGCACGGCGACCGCAACTACTCGCAGACGGTGCCGAAGCAGGTCCGGCAGCTCGCCCGCAAGAGCGCGCTCAACGCCCGGGCCCGCGAGAATGCGGTGCTGGTGATCGACAAATTCAACTACGACGCCCCGAAGACGGCGCAGCTGCAGCAACTGCTGGCGCGCCTCGACGTGGCCGACAAGAAGGTCCTGATCCTGACGGACGGCGTGAACCAGAACGTCTTCCGCAGCGGGCGCAACCTGCCGAAGGCGCACGTGATGCCGTTCGGCGACGCCTCCACCTACGACCTGCTGTGGTCGGACGTGGTGCTCGTGGAGGCCTCGGCGATCGGACATACGCTGGCCCCGCTGACCGAGAAGGCGATGGAGAAGGTCAAGGTGAAGAAGGCTTCCGCGCCGAAGACGCCGAAGGCCCGCAAGGCCTCCGAGACGTCGAAGAAGGCGGTGGCCAAGAAGGCGGCGGTGAAGAAGGCGCCGGCCAAGAAGCCGGCAGCCAAGAAGACGGCGGCGAAGCCCGCGGCGCCCAAGAAGGCGCCGGCGAAGAAGGCCGCTGCCCCGAAGAAGAAGGGGAAGTAACCACATGGCCACTCCGTATCGCACCATCGTGCGTCCCATCGTCACCGAGAAGAGCTCGGCGGCGTTCCAGGACCGCGGCGAGTACACGTTCGAGGTTCATCCGGACGCGAACAAGCTGGCCATCAAGTCGGCCATCGAGTCGCTGTTCGGTGTGCATGTCACCGGTGTCTGGACGTCGCAGCAGCGCGGGAAGCCGCGCAAGGTCAGCGGCACCTCCGGGCTCCGTCCGCGCTGGAAAAAGGCCATCGTGACGCTGCGTCAGGGCGACACGATCGAGATCTTCGAGGGCTAAGCCATGGGTATCCGTCAGTTCAAGCCGGTGACGGCTTCCTCGCGCTTCCGTTCCGTGTCGGATTTCGACACGATCACGCGGTCGACGCCGGAGAAGTCCCTCACCGAGCCGCTCAAGAAGTCGGGCGGCCGAGACAATCACGGCCACATCTCCATGCGGCGTCGTGGCGGCGGTCATAAGCGGAAGTACCGCGTGATCGACTTCAAGCGCAACAAGCATGGCGTGCCGGCGACGATCACGCACATCGAATACGATCCCAACCGCACGGCGCGCATCGCGCTGGTGACGTATGCGGACGGGGAGCTGCGCTACATCCTGCACGCCAAGGGCATGGCGGTGGGTGACACGGTGACGTCGGGGCCGGGTGCGGACGTGCGCACCGGCAACGCGATGCCGCTGCGCGAAGTGCCGCTCGGCACCGCGGTGCACAACGTCGAGATCACCCCGGGGAAGGGCGGCCAGATGGCGCGGTCCGCCGGCACCTCGGTGCAGGTGGTGGCCAAGGAAGGCGAGTACGTGACGCTGCGCATGGCGTCGAGCGAGATGCGCCTGATCCACGGCAACTGCCTGGCGACGATCGGCGAGGTCGGCAACGCCGAGCACGAGCTGGTCTCGTGGGGCAAGGCGGGCAAGACGCGCTGGAAGGGACATCGCCCGAAGGTGCGTGGCGAAGTCATGAACCCGGTGGACCACCCGCATGGCGGCCGCACGCGCGGCGGCCGGAACGTGGTGAGCCCGTGGGGCAAGAAGGAAGGCGTCAAGACGCGCAACAAGAAGAAGCCGTCGCAGCGCCTGATCGTCCGCGGCCGGAAGCGCGGCAAGGCCACGCAGAGCTAACCGGGAAATCGACCAATGGCACGCAGCATCAAGAAGGGTCCGTTCATCGCCGAGAGCCTGCTGAAGCGGGTGCAGGGGATGATCGCCCGCAACGAGAAGAAGGTCGTGAAGACGTGGTCGCGCGCGAGCACGGTGATCCCCGATTTCGTGGGTTACACGTTCGCGGTGCACAACGGGAACAAGTTCATCCCGGTCTACGTGACCGAAAACATGGTGGGGCACAAGCTCGGCGAGTTCGCGCCGACGCGCACCTTCCGCGGGCATACGGCGGGGAAGGCCGCCGATGCCAAGGCGCGTCCTGCGCCGGCGGCCGCCGCGCCCGCCGCCAAGGGAGGGAAGTAAGCCATGTCCGAGGCACGCGCCATCCAGCGCACCACGCGCCAGAGTCCCTACAAGATGCGGCTGGTCATCGACCAGATCCGCGGCCTGGGGGTCAACGACGCGCTGGCGCTGCTGCAGTTCTCCAAGAAGCATGCCGCCAAGCAGATCGCCAAGGTGCTGAAGAGCGCCGTGGCGAACGCCGAGCAGGCCGCCCGGTCGACGAACGCGTCGCTGGACGTGGACGAACTGTACGTGAAGCTCGCGATCGTCAACGAGGGACCGAAACTCAAGCGGTGGATGCCGGCGGCCATGGGCCGGGCGACCCCCGTACACAAGCGGACCAGCCACGTGGAAATCATCGTGGCCGAGAAGGAAGGGCGCTAATGGGACAGAAAACGAATCCGATCGGCTTCCGCCTTGGTATCACCAAGGACTGGCGGTCGCGGTGGTTTGCCACGAAGGACTACCCGCAGCTGCTGAAGGAGGATGACCTCCTCCGCAAGTACCTGCGCCTCCGCCGGTTTCCGGGGAACGCGAGCCCGGCGATCGCCGACATCATCATCGACCGCAAGCCGGGCAAGGTCGTGGTGACCCTGCACACCGGGCGCCCGGGCGTGGTGATCGGCAAGAAGGGCGAAGAGGTGGAGAAGCTGAAGTCCGAGCTGCAGCAGATCACGGGCAAGGACGTCGGCATCAACGTCGAGGAGATCAAGCGCCCGGAGATCGAGGCGCAGCTCGTGGCCGACAACATCGCCGCGCAGCTGGCGCAGCGCATCTCGTTCCGTCGCGCGATGAAGCGCGCGGTGCAGAGCGCGATGCGCATGGGCGCCGAGGGCATCAAGGTGAAGTGCGGCGGGCGCCTGGGCGGGGCCGAGATCGCGCGCCTGGAAGGATATCGCGAGGGGCGGGTGCCGCTGCACACGCTGCGCGCCAACATCGATTATGCGACCAGCACGGCCAAGACGACCTTCGGGACGATCGGCGTGAAGGTCTGGATCTTCAAGGGCGAAGTGGTGGACGGCCGTCGGGGCAGCACCTTCTCGTCCGACGCCTGAGGAACTGACCAATGCTGAGTCCAAAGCGGGTCAAGTTCCGCAAGATGTTCAAGGGCCGCACGCGCGGCCTGGCCACGCGTGGCGCGGTGGTGTCGTTCGGGCACTACGGCCTGCAGGCGCTCGAGCCCGGGTGGGTGACCAGCCGGCAGATCGAGGCCGCCCGTGTCGCGCTGACGCGGCACATCAAGCGTGGCGGCAAGGTCTGGATTCGCATCTTCCCGGACAAGCCGATCACCAAGAAGCCGGCCGAGACCCGCATGGGCAAGGGCAAGGGCGCGCCCGAGGGGTGGGTGGCGGTGGTCAAGCCGGGGCGGGTGATGTTCGAGATTGAAGGGGTGGAGAAGGAGCTGGCCCAGAAGGCGATGGCACTGGCCGCCGCGAAGCTGGGCATCAAGACGCAGTTCGTGTCCCGCGAGGAGGCGCACACCGCATGAAGGCCGGACAGATTCGCGAGCTGAGCGCCGCCGAGATCGAGGCGCGTGTCAAGGAGCTCGAAGAGGAGCGGTTCCGCCTGCGGTTCCGCGGCGCGACCGAACCATTGAATGACCCGCTGCGCTTGCGTGTGCTTCGCAAGGACATTGCGCGACTGAAGACCGTGCTGCGCGAGAAGGCCGCGGGCGCGGCCACTGGCCGCTGACCCGAGGAATGATGACCAATGGCTGAACAGACGAAGGCTGATGCGGCCACCCGCCCGTCGCGCAAGGTGCGCACGGGGAAGGTGGTCGGCGACAAGATGCAGAAGACGGTGGTGGTGGCGATCGAGCGTCGCGTGCCGCACCCGATGTATGGCAAGATGATGACCCGCACCACGCGCCTGAAGGCCCACGACGAGCAGAACTCGGCGAAGGTCGGCGACACGGTACGGATCGTCGAGACCCGCCCGCTGTCCAAGGACAAGCGGTGGCGCGTGGTCGAAATTGTCGAACGCGCGCAGTAAGGGGACTGAGCCATGATCCAACAGGAATCCGTCGTGAAGGTTGCGGACAACAGCGGCGCCAAGCGCGCCCTGGTGATCCGCGTGCTGGGCGGCACGCGCCGCCGCTACGCCCGCCTGGGTGACCAGGTGATCGTCGCGGTGAAGGACGCGCTGCCGAACGGCACGGTGAAGAAGGCCGAGGTCGCACGCGCCGTGGTGGTGCGCACGGTCAAGGAGACCCGTCGCAAGGACGGGAGCTACATCCGCTTCGATGAAAACGCGGTCGTGATCATCGACGACAAGGGCGAGCCGCGGGCGACGCGCATCTTCGGGCCGGTGGCCCGCGAGCTGCGCGAGAAGAAGTACATGAAGATCGTCTCGCTGGCGCCGGAGGTACTCTAAATGCGCAAGCTCAGGCACCAGAAGACCATGGGCACGCGACTGACGCGGCGCCATGCGATCAACGCGGAGCGCGAGGCGCTCCCGGTGACCAAGGGTGACACCGTGCGGGTGATGCGCGGTGAGGACAAGGGCAAGGAAGGGAAGGTGATTCGCGTGCTCACCAAGAAGTCGCGGGTGGTGATCGAGGGCGTGAACATCGTCAAGAAGCACCGCAAGGCGCGCACCGCCGAGGAGCAGTCGGGCATCATCGAGATGCCGGCCCCGGTGCATGTCTCGAACGTGATGCTGCTCGATCCGAAGTCGGGAACCCCGACCAGGACGCGCCGCCGGATCGATACCGACGGCACGAAGGAGCGGATCAGCGTGAAGAGCGGCGACGCGATCCCGCGCAACCGCTAAGGCCGAGGAACCTGACCGATGGCAACAAAGGAAACGAA
Source organism: Gemmatimonadota bacterium (assembly GCA_038041995.1). GTDB lineage: Bacteria > Gemmatimonadota > Gemmatimonadetes > Gemmatimonadales > Gemmatimonadaceae > PNKL01. The sequence continues at coordinate 11,937 of JBBTFF010000014.1, forward strand.
GTCCGGCGAGAAGGGCGCCAAGGGCGCCCAGACGGCCAAGAGCGGCAAGAGCGGCAAGAGCGGCAAGGGCGGCGAGAAGGGAAGCTCCATGATTCCGACTTCGCACCAGGGAGCCGCGCTCCCGGTGCTGCCGCCGCGCCTGCGTGAATACTATGCGAAGACGGTGCGTCCGCGGCTGGCCGAGCAGTTCGGCCTGACCAACACGCACCAGGTGCCGCAGCTCGAGAAGATCGTGCTCAACGTCGGCATGGGCGAGGCGATCAAGACGCCCAAGGTGCTCGACGCGGTGGTCGACGAGCTCGCCGTGATCAGCGGCCAGAAGCCGGTGCGGAAGAAGGCGAAGAAGTCGATCGCCAACTTCGGCCTGCGCGAGGGCCAGGAGATCGGCGTGTGCGTGACGCTGCGCGGCGTGCGGATGTGGGAGTTCCTCGACCGCTTCGTGCAGACGGCGCTACCGCGGGTGCGCGACTTCCGCGGGCTGTCGACGCGCTCGTTCGACGGGCGCGGCAACTACTCGATGGGCGTCAAGGAACAGATGATCTTCCCGGAGATCAACTACGACCAAGTCGAGCAGATTCACGGAATGGACATCACGTTCGTCACGACGACGGACAAGGACGATCAGGCGCTCGCGCTGCTGCGCGAACTCGGCATGCCGTTCCGCGGCGACGAGAAGCCGATCGTGGTCAAGCACTAACCGGACCGCACCATGGCAAAGAAGAGCAGCATCGAGAAGAACGACCGTCGCAAGCAGCTGACTCAGCGCTACGCCGCCAAGCGGAAGGCGCTCAAGGCAGTGATCCAGAATCCGAATGCGTCGGACGAGGAGAAGATGGCTGCGCAGTTTGGCCTGCAGCGGCTGCCGCGCAACTCCTCCAAGACGCGCATCCGCAACCGCTGCCAGATGACCGGCCGCGCGCGCGGGTTCGAGAGCGCGTTCGGCCTGAGCCGCATTGCGATGCGCGAGATGGCGCTCAACGGGTACCTGCCCGGCGTGCGCAAGGCGAGCTGGTAACATCCAGATGACAGAGGACGGAGGACAGATGACGGAGTGCCGTCATCCGTAATCCGTCCTCCGCCATCTCCTTATTCACTTCCTACAGGTCCGCTTCGGGCGGAAACCAGAGGAGCTTAGAGACACACCATGAGCATGACAGATCCCATTGCCGACATGCTCACGCGGATCCGGAACGCCCTCGGATCGAAGCACCGCCGCGTGGACATGCCGACGTCGAAAGTGAAGGTCGAAATTGCGCGCCTGCTGAAGGAGACCAACTTCATCACGGACTACAAGACGCTGACCAGCGACAGCGGCGCGCAGCTGCTGCGCGTGACGCTCAAGTACGCCCAGGGCGGCCAGCCGGTCATTCGCCAGCTCAAGCGCGTGTCGAGCCCCGGGTTGCGCCGCTACGTGGGGGTCACGGAGATCCCCCGCGTCCGCAGCGGCCTGGGCGTCGCCATCCTGTCCACCTCGAAGGGGTTGATGACCGACCGCCAGGCGCGCCAGGCGCGCACCGGCGGCGAGCTCCTCGCCCTCGTCTGGTAGGGGGCCGCACATGTCGCGTATTGGCAAACTGCCGGTGATCCTCCCGGCCGGGGCGACCATCACCGTCGATGGTTCGGTCATCACGGTGAAGGGTCCGAAGGGCGAACTGAAGCGCACGTTCCATCCGACGATCGGTTTTGCGGTGGACGGCAGCACGGTGACCGTGTCCCGTCCCTCGGACGAGCCGCTGCACAAGTCGCTGCACGGCCTCTCGCGCACGCTGCTGGCCAACATGGTCGAGGGCGTTACGAAGGGGTATGTGCGAGCGCTGGAGATTTCGGGTGTCGGCTACAAGGCGGAAGTGAAGCCCTACGGGCTGCTGTTCGCCCTGGGCTATTCGCACCCGATCGAGTTCAAGGCGCCGGTGGGCATCAAGCTGACGGCGCCGCAGCCGACGCAGGTGGTCGTGGAAGGGGCGGACAAGGAGACGGTTGGCCGGGTGGCCTCCGAGATCCGGGCGCTCCGCAAGCCCGAGCCCTACAAGGGCAAGGGCGTCAAGTATGCTGGCGAAGTCATCCGGCGGAAGGCCGGCAAGGCGGGGGGTAAGTAATGCCGAAGCGTTCACCGAAGACAGGCGCCGAGCGTCGCACGCGCCGTCATTTGCGGGTCCGGAAGAAGGTCACGGGAACGGCGGAACGTCCGCGCCTCGTGGTGTTCCGTTCCTTGAAGCACATCTATGCCCAGCTCGTCGACGATGTCGCCAAGCGGACCCTGATGACCGTGACGGACAACGGCGTCACCGGGAAGAAGGCCGAGAAGTCGGCCGAGGTGGGAAAGAAGATCGGCGCGCAGGCGAAGGCCGCCGGCATCAGCATGGTCGTGTTCGATCGTGCTGGGTACCAGTACACTGGCCGCGTGAAAGCGGTGGCCGATGGCGCCCGGGAAGCCGGGCTGGAGTTCTGATATGGCCGATGAACTGAACCAGACGACGCATCATGCCGGCGGCGACACGCCGGCGCCGACCTCACGTCCCCAGAGCCGCGGTGCCACCGGTGGTGGTCCTGGCGGTGGCGCGGGCCGTGGCGGCGCGGGTGGCGGCGCCGGCGGCGGCGCGGGCCGTGGTGGCCCGGGTGGCGGCGCGGGCCGCGGCCGGG
>JBBTFF010000015.1:0-13429 GCA_038041995.1 Gemmatimonadota bacterium
GCCTCCGGCCGGTCGCGCACGCCGTCTGCCACCCAGGGAAGGGCCGGCGCGCACAACAGATACCCATCCGCCAACTGCTCTCTGCACTCCGCCTCAATCCAGTGCGGGCACTCGCCGTAATACTCGCGCGCGTAGACCATGGTGCTCACAAGATCTGTGTCAAACACGATGGTCCGTGCCCCTTCGCTCTGCGCTTTCTGGCGCGCCGCAATTGTCGCTCGTGCAATCGGTTCCACGTCGGCGGCCGTCAGCACGCCGCCGCGCGCCTCGGCGTAGGCGCGCGATGGCTCGGCGATGCACGGCGCGCCCAGGCGCCGGGCGATCTCGAGCGCGAGCGTCGTCTTGCCCGTGCACTCCGAACCGGTGACGACCACGCGCCAGGTCATGCCGAGGCCGGCTCGGGTGGGGGCGTGTTCAGCGTCCGCCGCCATCCCACCCACCCCATGCCGGCCAGCACCAGGAAGACGGCGTACTGCACCGCGGTGAATGGCAGCCCGCGCTGGATGAACAGCGGCACGTACACCAGGTCGGCCACGAGCCAGATGATCCAGTTCTCGAGCAGCTTGCGCGTCATCATCCACTGCGCCACGAGGCTGGCGCTCGTCAGCAGGGCGTCGAAGTACGGCAGCGGCGAGTCGGTATACCGGTCGAGCATCGCGCCCAGCCCGAATCCCGCCACCAGGAAGAGCGGCACCAGCACCAGCCAGTGTACGCGGCGAGCGCGTGACACGCGCAACGGGGTGTGGCGCTCACCGCCGTACAGCCACTCGTACCAGCCGTACACGGACAGCGCGAGGTAGACGAGCTGCAGCACCGCGTCGGCGTACAGCTTGGCCTTCCAGAACAGGAAGAAGAAGATGGCGACGTTCACGATCGCCGTCGGCCAGGCGATGATGTGCTGGCGCGTCGAGAGGTAGACGCTCAACAGCCCGAAGGCGACGGCCACGAACTCCACCGGGCTCGTCGTGCGCAGGCCGTCGGCCAGTCGTTCCATCAACTCCGGCGTGGGAACGAACACCTCAGGGCTTCGGGCGAGGGTTCGTGAGGTAGTCCACCGCCAGTCCGGTCATCACCTGCACGCCATATGGAAGCGCCGACTCGTCGGCGAAGAACTTCGGACTGTGGTTCGATGACGCATCTTCCACGCGCACGCTGTCGGGGGTCACGCCCATGAACACGAACAGCGACGGCACCCGCTTGCCGAAGAGCGCGAAGTCCTCCGACGGCGTCCACGGAATGTCGGCCACGGCGCGCCGCGCGTAGCGCTCGAGCGACGGCTGCATGCGTGCCGTGAGTCCCGGGTCGTTCACCAGTACCGGCGTCCCCGCGGTAATGGTGACCGTCGCCGTCGCCCCCCACGCCGACGCGATGTCGGTGACGGTGCGCCTGATGCGCATGTGAATGTCCTTCTGCATCGCTTCGTCGAACATGCGAAGCGTTCCCGTCATCACCACGCTGTCGGGAATGATGTTCCCGCGCACGCCGCCGTGAATGGTCGCGATGGTCAGCACCGCCGGGGCGAGCGCCAGGTTCATCTGGCGCGACACGATTGCCTGCAGCCCGTTGATCACCTGCGCCGACACGACCACCGGGTCGATGCCGCCCCACGGCACCGCGCCGTGCGTCTGTCGCCCCTTCACCGTGATCGCGATGCCGTCGCTGCCGGCCATCGCGCCCCCGGCGTGATAACCGACCTCGCCGGCGGGTCCCGGACGCACGTGCAGGCCGAACACCGCCTCCACCCTGGGATTGTCGATCGCGCCCTGCTCGATCATCACCGCCGCGCCGCCGCGCTCCCCCGCCGGCGGCCCTTCCTCAGCCGGCTGGAAGAGGAACGTCACCGTGCCGGGGAGCTTGTCCTTCATTGCCGCGAGCACGGTCGCCGTCCCCAGAAGGATGGCGACGTGATTGTCGTGGCCGCAGGCATGCATCACGCCCACTTGCTGTCCGTTGTATTCCGTGCGCACGATCGACTTGAACGGCAGGTTCCCTTCCTCGGTCACTGGCAGCGCGTCCATGTCGGCGCGCAGCGCGACCGACGGGCCGGGGCGGCCGCCGCGCAGGATGCCGACCACACCCGTGGTCGCCACCCCGGTGCGCACCTCCAGCCCGAGCGAGCGCAGGTGGGCGGCGACCAGCGCGGCCGTGCGCGTCTCCCGGTTTCCGAGTTCAGGATGCTCGTGGATGTCGCGCCGCCAGGCGACCACCTGCGGGTTCACGGCCAGGGCGCGCCGCCTGATCTCGGCCTCCAGCGACGACGGGGCCTGCGCGGCGAGCAGGGGAGCGGCGGTGAACACGGCGAGCGCGGCGAGCGAGAATCGACGGGGCATGAGATAGGTGGTGGGAAGCCTTGACGCTAACCACCGGCACCCCCGGGCGACAGGAGGCTGCTAGCGGCTAGCTGCCAGCAGCTAGCTCCTCGCCTACGGCCGTCTCCCTCTATAGATTTCTGGTTTGCCCCAAGCGGCCGGGGCGGGCTGCACCAAGACCGCGCAACGATCATCCGGACTTATGGCGAAGGAAGAAGCGATCGAACTTGAGGGCACCGTCAACGAAGTGCTTCCCAGCGCCACGTTTCGCGTGCGCCTCACCAACGGGCACGATGTGCTGGCCACCATGGCGGGGAAGATGCGCCGGCACCGCATTCGCGTCCTGGCCGGCGATCGCGTGACGGTCGAAGTCTCTCCCTACGACTTGAGCCGCGGCCGCATCACCTTCCGGCACAAGACGTAGCACGCGCCCTCGTCCTGGCGCACACCGCCGGACGACGCACGAAACCGGGGTAGGTCGCGGCGCCACCAAAGCACGATGCGGCGGAGGCCGCAAAGGCCTCCGCCGCACGCTGGGTCACACGGTGATGCCGCGACTAATGCCTGGCAGTTGCCGCCGGCGCGTCAGGCATCAGGTACGTCGCCTTGTGGATCCGGTACGCCACCGTGTTGGACACGATCGCGAGGATGATGATGAAGGCGGCCACGCCCCATCCCTGCGACGACGGCTTCACCTGCTGCGGGTTCGACATCAGTGTTCTCCAGTTCAGTGCGCGAATTGTAGCCACCCCGCACCGCCCGGCGCAACGCGCCGCTGGCCGAAATGCCACGCCACTGGTCATCTTGCCGACATGCCTGAGCTGCGCAGTGCCTCGCTCACCGTCCCCCGCACGGCTCGATACGCCGCCTTCGGCCCTGCCCCTGCCGTTGCCCGTGAATGGTGGATCGTCATTCACGGTTACGGCCAGCTCTCCGCCGACTTCCTGCCGCAGTGCCGCGCGCTCGATGACGGGCGCCGCCTGGTGGTCGCGCCCGAGGCGCTTTCCCGGTACTACGAACCCGGCTCAGCTTCCACGCCGGCCGAAGCGCGGGTGGGCGCGTCCTGGATGACGCGCGAGGATCGGCTGAATGAGATCGCCGACTACCTGCGCTACTTCGACCTCCTCGTGGAGTCGCTGGGGGCCGGAATACCGGCGTTGCCCCCCATCCACGTGCTGGGCTTTTCTCAGGGCACGGCCACGGCGTCACGCTGGGTGGCCGCCGGTCGGGTGCGCGCGGCGCGGCTCGTCTGCTGGGGCGGGTTGATCGCCCCGGAACTCGATCTTGTCTCGCCGGCCGCGCCGCTGCGCAATACGCGAGTGCAGCTGGTGCTTGGTACGCGAGACAGGTTCGCGACGCCTGATGTCGTCGCGCGGGAAGAGGCTCGGCTCGCTGCGGCGGGCTTCACCTACGAGGGGATCGCGTTCGAGGGCGGGCACCGGCTCGATGATGCGACGCTCTCGGCGATCGCGGCGGGGTGATCCAACAGAGACTCGCTACTCTCTCCCCCTCACCCGCCGCACATCGCGCCGGTCCTTCTTGGAATCGGTCCACGACGCCTGCGGGTTGAACGCGCTGGCGAGCTTCAGCTGTTCCGCGAGTTTCGTTCGTGCGGCCAGCGACTCCGTCGTCTCCTCGTACATCAGGACCGCCTGCCTGGCCGGACCGCGCCGCGCGTTCAGCGAGCGCACCATCACCACGTGCTCGTAGGGCCCGAGTCGCAGCCGCACTTCGTCGCCCACGTGCATCTCGCGCGCCGGCTTGGGTCGCTCGCCGTTGCACAGCACCTTGCCACCGCCGATGGCTTCCACCGCGATGGCGCGCGTCTTGTAGAAGCGCGCGGCCCAGAGCCATTTGTCCAGGCGGACGTGGTCGTCGGCATCGTCGGCACCGTCGTCTTCGTCGTTGGGGCGTCGGTGTGACATATTGGGAATATGCGCCAGTTGTCATTTCCCTGCCTCTGCCTCTGCCTTTGCGTGGTGGGTTGTTCAAGCGAGGACCCGCGCCAGGTGCGCGCCGCGCGCGACCGCAGCGTCGTCGACTCGGTCGCCCAGCAGGTGCGCCGCGCGCCGCGCGTGGCGCCGACCGGGCGATGGACCCAGCCGCAGTTGACGCAGCGCCTGGTCAGCGCCGGCCTCGCGCCGCGCCCCGACGACTCCCTGAGCGCGCACCCTGACTACAAGGTGAAGCCGGTCGGCTTCCTTCTGGGCGACGCGCACCTGCTGGCGTGGATGTACAGCGACAGTCTGGCACGGCGCGCGGTGAGCGTGTCCATCGACACGTTGACGGCCTTTCCCAGGGATCCCGCGTCGGCGTGGGCGGCGTTGCCGATGTTCGTCGTCCAGAACAACCTCATCGCCGTCATCCTGGGCGGCACGGACCGGCAGCGCGAGCGCATTCGGCTGGCCATCGAGGCGGGACTCCCGGTTCCGCCCGCCTAGCGCTTCCAGCCCGCGCATGTCACGCGCTTCCCGGCCGAACTCGACGCCCGGGTGGACGCCCGGGTGGATGGCGCCACACCCTGGCACCTCCCCACATTTCGGGCTGCGTCCGGTCATTGCGGCCGGTCCCGCCACATCCCGAGGTCAGACATGAACACTCGCCGCACGCTGTTTGCGCTGGCACTTATCGCCGCGCTCCCCGTCACCGCTTCCGCGCAGGCGTTGCCCGACGGCAGGGGACTGGTTGCCAAACACGTGGCCGCGATGGGCGGCCGTGAAGCCATGGACAAGCACAGTTCGCTGCACATGATCGGCACCTTCTCGATGGCCGCGATGGGCATCGAAGGGCCGGTGAACCTGTGGCGCGCCAAGCCCAACAAGTTCGTACAGACAATCGTCATCGGCTCGTTCGGTGAGTCGGCGCAGGGCTTCGATGGGACGACGGCCTGGGCCAATCAGCCCGGCGCCGGTTACATCATATTGAGCGGTGAGATGGCCGATCAGGCGAAGTCGCAGGCCGACTTCCTCGCCGACTTCCCCGAACCCGGCAAGTACTCGAGCATCGAGACGGTGGCGCTCGAGGACTTCGAGGGACGCAAGTGCTACAAGGTGAAACTGGTGAAGGCCGCCGGCGGCGAGACCATCCAGTATTTCGACGTCGAGACCGGGCTCGCCGCGGGCTCCGTTCGCTCCACCGAGACGCAGATGGGCAAGATCGACATCACGTCGGTGCTGTCCGACTACATGGAGCAGGGGGGAGTGAAGATGCCGTCCAAGGTGATCCAGAAGACGCCGCAGGGTGATGTCACGCTTGTCTTCACTTCCTATGAGTGGGACAAGGTCGATCCGGCCGTGTTCAACCTTCCCGATGGCGTGAAGGCGTTGGTCGCCAAGCCGAACTGATCGGCGCAGGGTGAAGGGTGCACAGAGGGGGCCGTCGGCATCGCGCCGATGGCCCCCTTCTTCCCGCAAACGGCTGAACACCGACCGAGCGCTTGCGGTCGCCGGGGCGTCTGGCGACGTTCTGCGCGTCACCCGCCACAAGGTCCCCTTCATGTCCGCCAAATTCGCAGTTCTTGGCTCTGCGTGCATTGCACTCGCCACTCCCGGCCTCCTGCCCGCACAACAGGCTGTCACCTCGCCCGCCACGATCGCCGCGCGCACCGCCGGCCTCGAAAGGCGCGACGGCTTCATACCGGTGTATCTCAACGACAAGACGGGCGCCGTCTGGTTGGAGCTTCCCGGCGACTCCTCGCGCGCGCTCTTTCTGGCCACGCTCGCCACGGGACTCGGCTCGAACCCCCTCGGGATCGATCGCGGATCGGGCGGCACCGAGCAGGTGGCGCGTTTCGACCGGCATGGTGACAAGGTCTTCGTCGTCTTCGAAAACTGGAGTTATCGCTCCAGCGGTGGCGCCGAACACCGGCGCACCGTCGACGAGTCATTCCCGGCGAGTACCATCGCGGCACTGCCCATCGTGGCCGAGGAGGGTCGCCGGTTGCTGGTCGACGCCACCGACCTCGTGATGCGCGACTGGAACGACGTCAGCGCCACGCTGCAACGCAGCCAGGAAGGGGTGTACGCCGTGGCACGCGATCGGTCGAGCGTGTTCAAGCCGTACACCAGGGCGTTCGCCGACAACACCGAGATCGACGTGGCGCTCACCTTCGCCGCCGCGGCACAGCCGGGCCGCGTCGTCGGCTCCATCGTGCCCGACGGCAAGGCGCTGACGCTGCGGCAGCACATCACGCTGCTGCGGTTGCCCGACGACAACTTCCGTCCGCGCGCCATCGACCCGCGCGTCGGATTCTTCGGCATCGGCTTCAAGGACTATGCGCAGCCCATCCAGGCGCAGCTGCAGCAGCAGTGGGCGGCGCGCCACCGGCTCGAGCGCGTCAACCCCCGCGACCCCCGGTCGCCGATCAAGAACCCGCTGGTGTACTACATCGATCGCGGTATTCCCGAGCCCCTGCGCACGGCGACGTTCGAGGGCGTGGCCTGGTGGACCGAGGCCTTCGACAAGACCGGGCTCACCGGGGCCTTCAGGGTGGAGTACCTCCCCGAGGGCGCCGATCCGATGGACGCGCGCTACAACGTGGTGCAGTGGGAGAACCGCAATGAGCGCGGCTGGTCGGTGGGTGGCGCGCTCACCGATCCGCGCACCGGCGAGATGCTCAAGGCCATGGCGCGCATGGACTCGCACCGCGCGCGCACCGACTACAACATCTATGCCGCCTTCATGGGCGCCGCCGCGTCACCGGCGGATACGGCGTTCGTGCTGGCCCGCGTGCGGCAGGTGAGCGCGCACGAGGTCGGGCACACGCTGGGGATGCAGCACAACTACATCGCGTCCACGTACGAGCGCGGCTCGGTGATGGACTATCCGGCGCCGCGCATCAGGCTGAAGAACGGCGAGATCGACGTCTCGGCCGCGTACGATGCGGGCCCCGGTCCGTACGACGTCTGGGCCATTCACTGGGGCTACGGCATCTTTCCGCCGGAGTCCGAGGCCGACTCGCTCAAGGCCATCGTCGCCGACGGACTCAGGAAGGGTTTCCTCTACCTCGCCGACGCCGACGCGCGCCCCGAGGGCGCGAGCGATCCGCGCACCAACCTGTGGGATGATGCGGCCACCGCCGGCGAGTTTCTCAGGCACCAGACCGACACCCGCCGTCTCGCGCTCAGCCGGTTCGGCCTGCGCAACATCCGCGATGGCGAGTCGCTGGCCATCCTGCAGGACCGCTTCCCGCTGCTCTACTTCTTCCATCGGTTCGCGCTGAATGGCGTCACCAAGACGATCGGCGGCATGGAGTATTCCAACGCGGTGAAGGGCGACGGGCAGTTCGCCACCCGCATCGTCGATGGCCCGCGGCAGCGCGCGGCGCTGCAGCAGGTGCTCGCCGCACTCGAAGCGCGCGAGTTGGCGATTCCCGACACCGTACTCTCGCTCTTCATCCCGCGTCCGGACGCCGGCAACGTGGAACTCGTGAGCACGCGCACCCGCCCGGCCTTCGATGAATTGAGTGCCGCGCGCTCGTTGGCGCAGATGATCGTCGATGGCCTGCTGCAGCGCGAGCGCACCGCACGCCTGGTGGCCTTCGCCCCTCGCTCGCCCAACCTGCCGACGCTCTCCGAAGTGATCGATGCGCTGGTCGCGTCCACGTGGAAGCGGCCGGTCGACGCGAGCGCCAAGTTCGCCGCGCTGCAGCGCGTCGCCCAGCGCGCGGTGGCCGACGGCCTCATGGCATTGGCCGCCGACAAGAACGCGGCTCCCGAGGTGCGGGGCATCGTCGACCTCAAGCTGGCCGCGCTGCAGGCCTTCGCCCAGCGCACCGCGACGCTCAGCCAGTCGGTGGACACCAAAGCCCACACGCTCGCCGTCGCCGCGGACATCAAGCGGTGGCTCGAGCGCGGCGAGCTGCCGTCGCCATCGCCGGCACTGCGCGCCACGCCCGGCGATCCCTTTGGTGACGGTTGGCCGGATCCGGCAATTCCCTGAAACAGCGCGTCCCGAATGCGCGTACAATTGGAGGGAGGCACGAACGCCGTGCCTCCCTCCTCTTTTCATCCACATCGCGTTACTGCGGTCGCCCACGAGCCACTCTCATGAAGACCTTCTCCGCCCTCGCCCTTGCCGCCGCACTGGCCGCGCCGCTCTCGGCGCAGGACTCCAGCGGCCCCAGTGAGTTTCCGCGCTCTGGTGTCGCCGGAATCGCGCTCCACTACGGCTCCCCGCAGGGCGACTTTGCCAGGAACGTGAGCGCGGCGTTTGGCGCCAACGGTTTCTTCGGCTGGCGCCTCGGACGCTCGCCGTTCGCCGTGCGCGGCGACCTGGGCTACAGCATCTACGGATCCGAGACGTGGCGCGTGCCGCTCGGCAGCGGGCCGTTGGGCCTGATCAACGTGGATGTCAACACGACGAACAACATCCTCGTTGGCGGCCTTGGCCTGCAGGCCGGTCTTCCGGGCGCCGGGGTGCGGCCATACGCCGGCGGCTCAATCGGCTTCTCGAACTTCTTCACGACGTCGAGCGTCTCTGGATCGAGCCAGGCCACCAGCGAGGCCTTCGCGTCGTCCACGAATTACAGCGACGCCACCTTTGCCAGGACGCTCTACGGCGGATTCTACATCCCGGTCGGCAGGAGTGGCGGCCAGGTGGACATCGGGGTCCGCTACCACTGGAACGGCGAGGCGCGTTACCTCACCGAAGACGACATCTCCTTCGACGGCGGCAGCAATCCCGTGCTGTCGCCACGGCGCACTCGCGCCGACCTGCTTACCATCCAGGCGGGCTTCGCTTTCGGGCGCCGCTAGCGGTCAGCGCTCGGCGATGCGGTGCTGTCCGGTCACCCGCGTCGCCAGCACCTCGGTGGCCCGGCTGATCGCCGTGTCGAGGCTGGCTACCAGGTTGTCCTCGCCGACTTCGTCGAGCAGGTCCGTCTTGCCCAGAGCGATCATCGGTTGCGAGTGGACGCCGCTGAGGATGAGCGTCGACCGGTCCTTGCGTCCCTTCTTCAGCAGGTCACGGATGACGCCGAGCCCGGTGGCGTCGAGCACCGTGACGCGCTCCATGTGGAGCACCAGCACCTTGGGCGGGCGGTCGATCTCGGCCATCGTGTCGCGGAACTTCTCGGCGGCGCCAAAGAAGAACGGCCCGTCGATCTCGTAGATCATCACGCCTGCCGGCACGTCGAGCGTGCGCAGCGCCCGGTCGGCGTCGTCGTCAGTCATCGCGCGTACCGTCGTCGCCTCGCCCATCTGGCGGATGAACAGGAACGACGCCAGCACCATGCCCACGCCAAGCGCCACCGTGAGGTCCACGAAGACCGTCAGGAAGAACGTGGTGAGCAGCACCGCCACGTCGCCGCGCGGTGCGCTCAGCAGCCCGCGGAACGTGCGCCACTCGCTCATGTTGTACGCGACGACCATCAGGATGCCGGCGAGCGTCGGCATGGGGATGAGCGACGCCCAGCGGCCGGCGAAGAGCGTGATGAGGAGCAGCGTGACGGCGTGCACCACGCCGGCCACCGGCGTGCGCCCGCCCGCGCGGATGTTGGTCGCCGTGCGCGCGATGGCGCCGGTGGCCGGAATGCCGCCGAACAGCGGCGTCACCACATTGGCCACGCCCTGCGCGATCAGCTCCATGTTCGAGCGGTGCCGGCTGCCGATCATGCCGTCGGCCACGACCGCCGACAACAGCGACTCGATGCCGCCCAGTGCGGCGATGGTGAAGGCGGCGCCCACCAGCTGGAGGATGGTGTGGATCGTCACCGACGGCAGGTGCGGCATGGGGAACGAGACGTCGATGCTGCCGAAGCGGCTGCCGATGGTCGCGACGTCCAGGTGCAGCAGTTGCGCCGCGGCGGTCGTCAGGACGAGCGCCACGAACGGCGACGGAACGCGCGTCGTCACCCGGTGCGCGAGCTGCACGATCACGACGGTGACGACGGCGAGGATGAGCGCCGTCACGTCCGCCGTGCTGGCGTGCTCGGCCAGTGCCTCGATCTTCAGCACGAACTCGGCCGGTACCTTGTCGAGGCTGAGGCCGAAGAAATCGCGCAACTGTCCGCTGGCGATCACCACCGCGATGCCGCTGGTGAATCCGACCGTGACCGGGTGGGGGATGTACTTGATGACGCCTCCCATCTTGGCCAGGCCGAGCGCGATCAGGATGACGCCGGCCATCATCGTCGCCACCGTGAGCCCGCCCACGCCGTGCTGCTGCACGATGCCGTAGACGATCACGATGAAGGCGCCGGTGGGGCCTCCGATCTGCACGCGCGATCCGCCGAGCAGCGAGATCAGGAGGCCGGCGATGATCGCCGTGTAGAGCCCGGCCTGGGGCCCGACGCCGCTGGCGATGGCGAAGGCGATCGCCAGTGGCAGCGCCACGATGCCGACGATGACGCCGGCGGCCGTGTCCTTGGCGAACTGCGCGCGATCGTAACCGCGAAGGGTCGTCACGATTTTCGGGAGCAACATCAGTCGTCTCCCTTCCAGCGACGCGCGCGCTTCTGGGTTCCCGAACGCTTCTTCCCCTCGAGTCGTCGTTCCACCGACGCGCGCGTCGGCTTCGTGGCCTTCCGCTTTCGTGGAATTACCAGCGCCCGCCGCACGACCTCGGCCAGCCGCGACTCCGCCAGTTCGCGATTCTGCCGCTGGCTGCGGGTATCGCTGGCCACCACGCGAATGGTCCCCTCGCCGTCGAGGCGCGCGGCGAGTGCCTGCAGCAGTCGCGCGCGCTGCGCGTCGGTGAGCGCCGACGACTGCCGGACGTTCCAGGTGACCTCGACCCGGGTGGACGAGGTGTTCACGTGCTGGCCGCCCGGCCCGCCGGCACGTGAGGCGCGCACGGCGAGTTCGGCGCGTGGGATGGCCACGGACGGATTGATGGCGAGGGGATCGTCAGTAGCCAACGACGTTTGATGGAAGAGGGGGGAAAACCATTCAATCTATAATTATGCCTGCACGCCGGGCACTTTGCAGTCCCTGGGCTCTTGCATTATGCGGCAGAATTCCCGATCCTGTAGCTCTTGCATCCTGCAACGGTGCCACTCCCGAGGACTATGCGCGCGAATTTCTTCCAAAGTGCCGACGACAGGTTACTCGCCGTCCTGGATCCTCGGCGGGTCGTGCGCTGGCTGTATCTGGCCAAGTTCTCGGTGGCCACGTCCATCTACGTCGCGGCCATCTTCTGGTGGCGGACCGCCGATCCGGAAAATACGCTCGTCGCGTCGCTGACCTTTGCGCTGACGACCATCGTCGTGGTGGCGTCGTCCATCTGGACGGAGGTTCAGCGCAAGTCACCGACGATCGGCTTCCTGTACGGGCAGCTCACCTTCGACCTGCTGGTCGTCACGTCGGTGGTGCACGTCACCGGTGGAGCGACGTCGGGCTTTGCGGCGCTGTACATCCTGGTCAACGCGGCGGCGGCGATCTTGCTGCCCACGCGCGGCGCGCTCCTCGTGGCCGGGCTCGGCAGCACCTTCTACGTGGCCGACGTCATCGCGTTCGGTGCAGGGCCGCTGTCGGTGGCGCTGCTGCTGCAGCTGGTCGTCTTCGTGGGCGTGGCCTTTGGCACGAGCTCCATCGCCGCGAAGCTGCGTGAGCGAGGGCAGGGCAGCGAACGCCTCGCGGCCGAGCTGGCGAGCGTGCGCCTGCGCGCCGCCGACATCCTGGCCAACATCCGCAGCGGCATCATCACCGTCGACGAGTTCGGGGCGCTGCAATACGCCAACCCGATGGCCAGCGAACTCCTGGACCTCCCGCTCGAGACGGCGATTGGCTATACGGTCATCGACGACCTGCGGCGCGTGGCGCCGGTGGTTGGCAACGCGCTCGATCGCGCGCTCAAGCATAATGTGCACCTCAGCCGCGCCGAGGGTTTCCTGACGCGCGATGGCCGCAAGTTTCCGGTGGGCGTGACCACGACCTCCGCCGATGGTGACTGGCGCCACGTGCCGCGCACCGCGACCGCCATCTTCCAGGACATCAGCGACCAGAAGCGACTGGAGCAGCTGAACCTGCGCGCGCAGCGCCTCGAGGCGGTGGCCGAACTCTCCGCGTCCCTCGCCCACGAGATCAAGAACCCCCTGGCGTCCATTCGCAGCGCCGTGGAGCAGATCTCGCAGCGGCCGGCGGCCACCGACGATGAGCGCACGCTGGGCAACCTCATCGTGCGCGAGTCCGACCGGCTCGCGCGCCTGCTGACCGAGTTCCTCGACTTCGCCCGCGTACGCGTCACCAGGGTGGAGCCGGTGGATCTCGGAGTGATCGTCCGGGGTGCCGCGTCCCTCGCGTTCGCCCACCCGGAAAAGGCCGCGGACGTGCACCTCGACGTGCAGGTGTCCGGCGACTCCCTGCACTTCGACGGCGATGAAGACCTGCTGCAAGGCGCGATCTTCAACCTCGTGCTCAACGCGCTGCAGACCGCGCCGGCGAACTCCACGGTGCGCGTGACGGTGCGCGTCGTGGAGCAGGACCAGCTTCCTTCGGGCGTTCCGTTCGACCATGGCGCGATGGAGATCGCGGTGTCGGATGAAGGCCCGGGCATCCATCCCGACGTGCGTGACCGCCTGTTCGAACCGTTCAGCACGACGAAGTCCAGCGGCACCGGCCTCGGCCTGGCGGTGGCGCACCGTGCCATCGAGGCGCATCGCGGCTACATCCTGGTCGACACCGATTCGCGGGGCACCCGGTTCTCGATCCTGCTGCCGCGCACTCATCGCAGTTCCGGAGGCATCGCGTGACGCAACGCCCCAAGCCCTCGGTGCTCGTCATCGACGACGAGACCGGCATCCTGGAGACACTCGAGATCCTGCTGCGCGGCGAGGGATTCGTGCCGCAGGTCGCGCATGGCGGCCGCGCCGGCCTCGAGGCCCTCGAACATGGCAACCACGACATCGTGCTCACCGACGTGCGCATGCCGCAGGTGACGGGCGTCGAGATCCTCGCCGCCTCGCGGGCCCACGACAAGGACGTTCCCGTCATCCTGATGACGGCGCAGGCAACGCTGCAGACGGCGGTGCAGGCGGTCAACGAGGGCGCCTTCTATTACATCCAGAAGCCGTTCCGCAACGACGAACTCGTGGCGATCCTCCGCCGCGCCGCCGAGCACCGCCACCTGCGCGCCGAAAACACCACGCTCAAGAAGGAGATCCGTCGCCGGGACCGCGCCAC
>JBBTFF010000015.1:13529-37089 GCA_038041995.1 Gemmatimonadota bacterium
TGCGCGCCGAAAACACCACGCTCAAGAAGGAGATCCGTCGCCGGGACCGCGCCACTGAGGGGGCGCCCATCGGCGCCAACAAGAAATGGCTGGACGTCATGCGCATGGCCGAGGCGGTGGCCGGCACCGAATCGACGGTGCTCATCACGGGCGAGTCGGGAACGGGCAAGGAGGTCGTGGCCCGCTACCTGCACGAGTTGTCGCAGCGCGCCGACGGTCCGTTTCTCTCCATCAACTGTGGCGCGCTCCCCGAGGGACTGCTCGAGAGCGAGCTCTTTGGTCACGTGAAGGGTTCCTTCACCGGCGCGGTGAAGGACAAGTCGGGCCTCTTCACCGCCGCCGGCGGAGGCACCTTCTTCCTCGACGAAATCGGCGAGACGACGCAGGCCACGCAGGTGAAGCTCCTGCGCGTGCTGCAGCAGCGCGAGATCATCCCCGTGGGGGCCACCGAGTCGGAACCAATCGACACGCGCATCATCGCGGCCACCAATCGCGACCTCGAGGAAGAGATCAAGCGCGGCAACTTCCGCCGCGACCTCTTCTACCGGCTCAACGTGATTGCCATCCACCTGCCGCCGCTCCGCTCGCGCCGCGACGACATTCCGTTGCTCGCCGAGGCGTTCCTGCACTCGGCCGGCGAGCTGCGCGGCGAGCCGGTGAAGCGCCTCAGCGAGGACGCGCTGGAGCTGATGACCGAATACGCGTGGCCGGGCAACGTGCGCGAGCTCGAGAATGCGCTGGAGCGCGCCGTGATCCTGAATCCTGGTCCGGTGATTGGCGTGACGGCCCTGCCCGAGCGCCTGGCCGAACGGCGCGCCGAACCGTTGGTGTCGGAGCGGCCGACGCAGAACCCGACGCTCGAGACCATCGAGCGCGCGTACATCCTATGGGTGCTGCAGAGCGAGCAGGGCAACAAGACGCGCGCGGCCGAGACGCTGGGCATCGACCCGTCCACGCTGCACCGCAAGCTTGCGCGCTACGGAGTGGAGGCGTGACGACACCGGCGGCGCTTCCCCGCGCGCCGCTTTCACCTCGACGGGTTGCCGCACTGGCGGCGCTCGTCGTGCTCGTCGTCGCCATTGCCAGCATCACGCCAGATCCTGTGGGCGTCTTCTGGGACGACGGCGTTTACCTGCTCACCGCCAAGGCCCTGGCCAGCGGCGAGGGCTACCGCTACTCGTACCTTCCCGGCACGCCGAGCGCCATTCACTACCCGCCGGGTTTCCCGCTGCTGCTGGCCGCCCTCCTCAAGGTCACACCTGCGTTCCCGGCCAACGTGGCGGTGCTCAAGCTCGTGAATCCGCTCTGCCTGGCGCTCGGTGTGTATGGCACCGTGCGCCTTGGCGCGCGCAGCATGGGGTTTGGCGACGTACCCGCCGCCATCGCCGTCACCATTTGCGCCCTGATCGCGCCGGTGCTCGTGCTCACCAATGTGCTGCTCTCCGAGTCGTTGTTCTTTGCCACGCTCGTTGGCGCGTTGCTGCTTGTGGATTCGGTGGTGGCGCGCGGCGGTGGCCGAGCGGCGGTGCTCTCCGGCGTGGCCATTGCCGTGGTGGCGCTGGTGCGCACGGTCGGCGGGGTCCTGCTGCCGGCGGCGGTGGTCGCACTCTGGTGGCGCGGTCGCCGTCGCGAGGCGCTGTGGGTGCTCGCCGGCACGCTCGTCGTGCTCGCCCCGTGGCAGCTCTGGGTCTGGTCGGCGTCGCGCAACTTTCCCGACGAACTGCGGGGGAGTTACGGACCGTATCTCGACTGGGTGGTGGCCGGTTATCGGAACGAACCGGCGCTCGCCTGGCATGTGGTGGCGCACAATGCCGGCGAGCTCTGGCGCGCATTCGGAATTCTATTTGCGCCGCGCCTCCCGCATGCGATCCAGCTGCTCGCCGCCGCCACGCTGACCGCGGCGGGCGTGGCGGGACTGGCCGCACTTGCCCGTCGCGCGAGCGCCCTGGTGCTCTTCCTGCTGGCCTACGGTGCGGTGGTGCTGCTCTGGCCGTACAATCCGGAACGTTTCGTCTGGGCGCTGTGGCCCCTCATGGGCCTGGTGCTCCTCGCGGCGGCGCGCGGGGCGGGCGACTGGGGTGCGCGCCGCTGGCGCCATGCTCCCAGGTTGTCCACGATCGTCGTCGTCCTGTTGCTGGCGGGACACGCGGCGTACGCCGCGCGCGGGCTGGCCGGAGGGTGGGCTGGGGCACCCCAGCGCGGCATGACCGCTCGCCTGTGGCCGGCGGTGCAGTGGGCGGTGACGCACGCCGGACCGCGCGACGTCGTGGCCAGCGATGGCCACGTGATGATTGCGTTGTACACCGGGCGCACCACGATGCCCGTGTCGATGCTGACGCCGGCTGAGCACGTGCGCCCGAAGCCGGCGCCGCAGCTCGCGCTTGAATTCGGCGCGCTCGCCAGGCGCTACCGGCCGTCGCTGCTGGTGCTGTCGCGCGGCGCTCCGGAACTCGACGCCGTCCCGCAGTGGATGACGCTCGCCGACGCACCCGCGGTCATCGCACTGCCGCCGGTTCCCGGCGGCGGCTCGGCGTTTGCCATGCGCTGGCGCCAGTGAGCGATTTCCACCGCGAGAGCCTGGCGGCTTTCACGATGATCGCGATGGCGTTCGTGATCGTCCTCGCGCCGCAGCTCAACTACGTGCCGATCTGGGACGGCCACGTCTACGCCAGTTGCGCCATCGAGGCAGCAGCGTCGGGGATCACGATCGAATCGCTGCGCTGCGCCGGACATCCGTCACAAGGCTACGCGTTGCTCCTGGCCTTGTCGCAGTTGGTGCGGCCGGGCAACATCGTGCTGATGCATCTCACCAACGTGGCGCTCGGCATCCTGGCGCTCGGCTGCTTTCGGCTCGTGCTCGCGCGCGCCTTCCCGGCCCGCGAGCATGCGCGGCAGCTCGATCTGCTCACACTGGCGACCGCCGTGCATCCCGTGCTGCTCTCCACGCTCATTCAAGTGAACGTGGATTTCGGCGTGTACGTGTTCTTTCTTGCGACGCTCGCCGCCGTCATGTACAGGCGGCTCGCATGGGCGGCGGTCGCCGGCACGCTGCTCTGCTTCTCGAAGGAGACAGGCGTCCTGGTCTACGCACTGATGGTGGGGCTTTGGGCGGCCATCGAGGCCGTCGGCGATGAAGGGGCGGTGAGCGCCCGACTGCGGCGGCTCGTCCCCTCGCTCGCGATCCTTGCCATCCCGCTGGCGCTCTTCGTCGTGCACCTCGCCTGGTGGAACACCGTGCACGGGCGATCGGCGGTGTGGAAGCATCAGTGGCAGGTGGGGCCGATCGACGGCTTCAAGTTCTTCGACCTCAGTGAACCAATCTTCCTGAGCTACGCGGCGGGGATCTTCCTGCTCGGTTTCGGATGGGTGCTCACGGCGATCCTTGGTGGTGACCTTGCCGTCGCCGGGGCGCGCATGGCTCGGCGCCAGCCGGATCGCGAGGTGCCTGGCGCCGACCGCCGCGCGCTCGCCTTCCTCACGCTGCTCACCGTGATGCTCACCTATTTGCTCACGTCGTTCCGGACCTGGAGCAACCTGCGCTACTTTGCCCTCCTGTATCCGCTGCTGATCCTGCTCACCTTCGCGGCATTGCTGCGGCTCGGGATACCGGCGCGGATGCGCCGCATGATCGTCGGCGCGATCATCGGCCTGTTCCTGCTCGCATCGTACCGTTCGGTGGATCCTGTGTCGCGGGCCGTCTACGGCACCTTCTCCATCGGTGAGCGGCCGATGTACCGGATGGCCTCGATCACCGGCGAATTCGGTGGCCCGGGGCGCGATGAGCTCGTCTATAATCTCGAGTTCACCGGCTATCATCATGTACAGAACCGGCTGTTCCGTCTTCTCAAGCCGACGGCGCGTACGGTGATTGCCACTCCGCAGCGGGTGCGCTGGAACATCTGGAGCCCGCTCGACCCCATCGGCTACCGGCGCACGATGGCCAGGGAGAACGTGCTCGTGCCGCGCTACGCTGACGAGGTTGAGGTTGCCACACAGGCCGCGAGCATCCCGGAGCTCTGGTTCCTGGAGTTCTCCAACCACCTCGACATCGACAACGCCATGCATACGCTCGACCGTCTCTACCGCGAGGACCGCATCGTCAGCGTCCATGCCCGGGGGCACGTCCTGAAGGCTCACCATCTGGTACGCCGGGAGTCGCCGGTGGTACCTTGAATTCCATGAAAGTCGTCATCCTTGCCGGCGGACTCGGCACGCGCCTTGCCGAGGAAACCTCGTCACGGCCAAAACCGATGGTGGAGATCGGCGGCCGGCCGATGCTGTGGCACATCATGAGCCACTATGCGGCCCACGGAATGAAGGAATTCGTGGTCGCGCTGGGCTACAAGGCCGAGATGGTGCGGTCGTACTTCGTCGACTACCACACGATGGCGCGCGACGTCTCGGTGCGGCTTGCTGACGGCAGCGCCACCGCGCACGGGGTGGCGAGTGAGGACTGGACGCTGCACCTGATCGACACGGGGATGGCCACGCAAACCGGCGGCCGCATCCTGCGCCTTCGCGAGTGGATCGGCAACGAGCCGTTCTGCCTCACCTACGGCGACGGCGTGAGTGACGTCGACCTCACGAGGTTGGTGGCTTTCCACAAGACACATGGCAAGCTGGCTACGGTGACGGCGGTCCGCCCGCCGGCCCGGTTCGGCGGTCTTGATCTCGACGGAGACGCGGTGCGCGCCTTCACCGAAAAGAGCCAGGCAAGCGAAGGCTGGATCAACGGCGGTTTCTTCGTACTCCAGCCGCAGGTGCTCGACCTGATCACCGGCGACGAAGTCCTCTGGGAACACGAACCGCTCGAGCGTCTGGCGCACGACGGGCAGCTCCGCGCCTGGCGTCACGAAGGGTTCTGGCAACCGATGGACACGCTCCGCGACCTGCGCCTCCTCGAGTCACTCTGGCAGGGCGGCCACCCACCATGGAAGAGCTGGAAATGAACACCGCGCAAACGTCACACTGGCGCGACCGTCCGGTCCTCATCACCGGAGCGACGGGCCTGCTGGGCGGCTGGCTGGTGGGCCGGCTCGTAGAACTGGGAGCCGATGTCACCGCACTCGTGCGCGACTGGGTGCCGCGTGCCACGCTGCTCTCCACCGAACTGTTGAGGCAGGTGAGCATCGTCCGCGGCGATGTGCGCGATCAGGCCGAGCTCGAGCGCGTGATGGGCGAGTACGAGGTGGACACGGTCTTCCATCTGGCGGCGCAGACGATCGTTGGGGTGGCCAATCGCAACCCCGTCGCGACGCTCGACACGAACATCCGGGGCACCTGGTCGGTGCTCGAGGCCGCACGCCGCAGTCCGCTGGTGAAGGCGGTCATCATCGCCTCCAGCGACAAGGCGTACGGAAATCAGGAGAAGCTGCCTTACGACGAGTCGAGCGCGCTGCAGGGTGAGTTCCCGTACGATGCCAGCAAGTCCGCCGCGGACCTCATCGCGAGGATGTACGCGCTCACCTATGGCGTACCGGCGGCGATCACGCGCTGCGGCAATTTCTACGGTGGCGGTGACCTCAACTGGAACCGTCTCGTGCCCGGGACGATCCGCTCGGTGCTCAAGGGCGAACGCCCCATCATCCGCTCGGACGGTACGCTTCACCGCGACTTCCTGTACATCGAGGATGGTGTGACCGCCTACCTCACGCTTGCCGAGGCGCTGCACGCGCGGCCGGAACTGCGCGGTGAGGCGTACAACTTCTCGAACGAACTCCACCTGAATGTGCTCGGGGTTACGCAACGGATTCTGGCGCGGATGGGGTCACCGCTTGAGCCTGATGTGCGCAGCGAGGCGACGCACGAGATCCAGCACCAGTGGCTGACCGCGGCCAAGGCGCAGCGCGACCTGAACTGGGCGCCCCTCTTTACGTTCGACGAAGGGCTCGACCGCACGCTCGCGTGGTACCGGGAGTTCCTGCAGCGTGACTGACCGGGCCGAGGCCATCCGGACGCAGATCCGCGCGCTGGTGGCCGTGTATCACGAGGCGGCATTCGCCCAGCGACCGTTCGTCCCCGGCGAGTCGCCGGTGCCGGTATCGGGGCGCGTCTTCGGCGCCAGCGACGTGCAGCATCTCGTGGACGCGGGGCTCGACTTCTGGCTCACCACCGGGCGGTTCGCCGCGCAGTTCGAACGCCGGTTCGCGCGGGTCATGAGCGCGCGGCACGCGATGCTGTGCAACTCCGGGTCAAGTGCGAACCTGCTCGCCGTGAGTGCGCTGACCTCGCCCGCGCTCGAAGGCCGTGAACTTCGCCCGGGTGACGAGGTCATCACGGTCGCGGCCGGCTTCCCCACGACGGTGAACCCGATCTTCCAGAACGGGCTCGTGCCGGTGTTCGTCGATGTCGAGTTGCCGTCGTACGGCATCGACGTCACGCAGCTCGAGGCCGCGCGCTCGCCCAGGACGCGGGCCATCATCGTGGCGCACACACTCGGCAATCCGTACGACATCGGTGCGGTGTCGGAGTTCGCCAGGCAGCACGGGCTCTTCCTCATCGAAGATTGCTGTGATGCCGTGGGGGCGACCTTCGACGGCAAGAGCGTCGGGACCTTCGGCGACCTGGCCACGGTGAGCTTCTACCCCGCGCACCACATCACGATGGGCGAGGGCGGCTGCGTGCTTGCACACACGCCGAAGTTCAAGCGCATCGTGGAATCCTTCCGCGACTGGGGACGCGACTGCTGGTGCGATCCCGGGAAGGAGAACACCTGTGGCAAGCGGTTCGAGTGGCAGTTCGGCTCTTTGCCGCAGGGGTACGACCACAAGTACACGTACACGCACGTGGGCTACAACCTGAAGCTCACCGACATGCAAGCCGCGGTGGGCGTGGCACAGCTCGACCGGCTCGAGGGGTTCGTGGCGGCGCGACGCGCCAATTACAGCTACCTGCGCGAGCGGCTGGCCGGTCTCGAGGACGTGCTCGAGTTCGCGACCGTGCATCCCAGGGCGAACCCGAGCTGGTTCGGCTTCCCGATGCGGGTGCGCGAGGACGCGGGGTTCGACCGCAATGACTTCGTGCGCTTCCTCGAAGGGCGCAAGATCGCGACGCGGCTCCTCTTCGGCGGCAACATGGCACGGCAGCCGGCCTACCGCGACCGCGTGTTTCGTGTGGTTGGCGACCTCGCCCGCACCGATCAGGTGATGCGCGGTACGCTGTGGATCGGGTGCTATCCCGGACTCACCACCGAGATGCTCGACTACGTCGCGACCAGCATCCACGCCTTTGTCCGTGCGGGCGCGCATGCGTGAGCTGCCGGCGCGCGATTTCCAACACGTGCTCGATCACGCCCGGCACGTGTGGGATGACTACCGCGATGCCCGGATCTTCATCACCGGGGTCACCGGCTTCGTGGGAAGCTGGATGCTCGAGACGGTCCTTCATGCGGAACGTACGCTGAAACTCGGGCTGACGGTGACCGCGTTGGTGCGTGACCACGACGCCTTCACCGCGCGATTCCCGCATCTCGCGGCGTTGCCTGCGCTGCGTCTCCACGTCGGCGACGTGCGCACCGTGGAGCCGCCGACCCACGCATTCTCGCACTTCGTCCATTGTGCATCGGCGGCCACGCCGCAAATGAACGCCGATCGGCCGGAAGAGGTGGTCGACATCATCGTGAACGGCAGCGGTCGGATGATCGAGGCGGCAGAGGCGGGCAACGAGGCCCGGTTCCTGCAGGTGAGTTCGGGCGCGGTCTACGGACCGCAACCCGCCGCCTTGGCACAACTGCGCGAGACGTACGGCGCGCGCGCATCGCGCGATGAGCCCTCCCAGCGATTCGGCTGGGCCAAACATCAGTCGGAATTGCGCGGCAACGCGTCCGTGAGCAAGGGGCTTGGTTTTGTGTCGGCGCGTGGCTTCGCGCTGATCGGACCGCGCCTGCCACTCGCCGGACCGTTCGCCATCGGCAATTTTCTCGGCGACATCCTGGCCGGCCGGACGGTCGCCATCGCCGGCGACGGCAGTCCGGTACGATCGTGGATGCACGCGGCCGATCTCGCGGTGTGGAACTGGACGATCCTCGCTCGCGGTCGCCCCGGCGCGGCTTACAACGTTGGTTCCGAGGAGGCGCTCACGTTGTGCGATGCGGCGCATCGCGTCGCCGCCCTCGCCGAACCGCCCGTTGCCGTCATGCGCGCGACTGAACCGTCGCCCGGCGCCGTGACCTCGCGCTACGTCCCCTCCACCGAACTCGCCCGCGACGAAATGGGTCTCGAAACCTGGATCCCGTTCGGGGACGCGCTTCAGCGCACCTGGGAGTGGCTGCGCGCGTGACCACGAGAGAGAAGCACCTCCGCATCGGCACGCGTCGCATCGGCCCGAATGAGCCGTGCTATGTGATTGCCGAGATTGGCCTGAACCACAACGGCGACCTCGCCGTCGCCCGGCAACTCGTGGACGCCGCTGTCGCTGCCGGCGCCGACGCGGTGAAGTTCCAGAAGCGCAAGCTCACCGAGACGTATCGTGAGGAGATCGTCGCCGAGCCGCGACTCGGGGAGCAGGGGCTCCAGTACATCGTGCCGCTGCTCATCGAGTTCGAGCTGTCGGACAACGCCTTCCGCGAACTCTATCGTTATTGCAAGGCGCGCGCGATCACCTTCATGTGCACGCCGTGGGACCGGGCGAGCGTCGACTTCCTCGAGACGATGGAGCTCGACGGCTACAAGATCGGGTCGCCCGACATGACCAACTTCCCGCTCATCGAGTATGTGGTGGCCACTGGGAAGCCCCTGCTGATGAGCACGGGGATGTCCACGGAAGAAGAGATCCGGCGCACGCTGGCATTCCTCGACGACAAGAATGCCGAGTACGCACTGTTCCACTGTGTGAGCACCTATCCGGCGGCGCCCGAAGAGATCAACCTCCGCTTCATGCAGACGCTGCGCGAGTGGAGTGGGCGGCCGGTCGGATACTCCGGTCACGACACGGGCACGGCCATCTCCCTCGCCGCGGTCGCGATGGGGGCACGACTGCTCGAACGGCATTTGACGCTTGACAGGACGATGCGCGGCCCCGATCACAAGGCAAGTCTCGAGCCAGGGCAGTTCGCCGAGCAGGTGCGTGCTGTGCGCGAGGTCGAGATGTCCTTGGGTGCACCGCACCGGTGGATGACGCGCGGGGAGACGCTCAACCGCCGAACGCTGAGCAAGAGCCTGGTGGCTGCCGCCGATATCGCCGCGGGCACGCCGATCACTCGTGCCATGATCACGAGCAAGAGCCCAGGACTCGGCCTCTCGGCGCAGCTCGTGGATAAACTCATGGGCCGCACACTGGCTCGCGACGTGAAACGAGACGAGATGTTTCTCCCAACGGACGTGGTCGACACGGCCGCTCCCGCCGGTGCCGCTCGCGTTATCGACGTCGGCGCGCCTTGGGGGATCGTGGCCCGTTTCCTCGACGTCGCAGACCTGGAGGCCAGGTTCGCCCCGCGCGGGATGCATTTCGTGGAGTTTCACGTGAGCGACCGCGACCTCGACGCCGGCGCCGCCGCATACGCTGGAGGCCGCAAGCCGTACGGTCTCGTCGTCCACGCGCCCGAGTACGCGCACGACACCCTGATCGATCTCTGTTCGGTGGACGACGCCCAACGCGCACTGTCTGTCCGGCGGATCCAGCAGACCATCGACCTCGTCCGTGCCCTCACGCCACAATTCACGCTCGATGCGGCGAGCTTTCCGCGCGGCCCGAAGATCGTGATGCACGTCGGCGGGATGTCACCCAAGCCAGGCGGCTACGACGTGGACGCGGCGGCCCATCGCCTGCTCAAGGCACTCGAACGACTGGACACCACGGGTGTCGACCTGCTGCTCGAGAATCTGCCGCCCTATCCGTGGTACTTCGGTGGCCGCTGGTTCGGTCACGTCATCTGCGACGTGGAGAGTACGGTTATGCTCTGCGAACGCTCGGGGCTTGGACTGTGCTTCGATACGTCGCACGCCGCGCTCGAGTGCGCGCGCAGTGGGGCCAGCCTGCAGGAGTTCGCCGAGCGCGTGGCACCGTTCGTACGCCACCTCCACGTGAGCGACGGCGCGGGTACGTCGGGCGAAGGACTGCAGATCGGCGAGGGCAGCGTGAACTTCGTTCAGCTGCTGCCGCCGCTGATGACGGGGCAACCGACGATGATTCCGGAGATCTGGATGGGACACCACGAGAACGGCGAGGGGTTCCGGATCGCGCTCGAGCACCTCACTGACGTACACTGGGCTGGCGCGGCACTGCAGCGTGGGGCTGAGCGGCGTGCGCGGGCCGATCTCGCCGCGCTCGCGGTACCAGCCGAGGCAACGCTGTACACGGCGCTGCGTGCCATTGACGACAACCGCATGGGGATCGTCTTCATCGTCGATGCAGACCGGCACGTCGTGGGAGTGCTCACCGACGGCGACGTGCGTCACGTGTTCGTGCGGGGTGCCAACCTGCACGCCCTGGTGCGCGACGTGATGACGACGGACTTCACTGCCGGTCGGACCGGCATGAGTGTCGATGAACTGCGCGCGCTGCTCCCTGGCCGTACCCGGGTGATGCCAATTCTCGATGCCGACCGCCGGCTGGTGGACTACGCAAGCGGCGCACACCTCCCGGAGACCACCGCGTGACCGTGAAGCTCTCCGACTACGTCTTCGGGTTCGTCGCCGGCCTCGGCGTGAAGCACGTGTTCGAGGTCACCGGAGGAGGCGCGATGCACCTGAACGACTCGCTCGGCGCGCGCCAGGACATCGAATTCATCTGTACGCTGCACGAACAGGCCGCAGCCATGGCGGCCGAGTCGTATGCGAAGGTCGCGAATGACATCGGCGTCTGCCTCGTCACCACCGGCCCCGGTGGTACGAACGCGCTCACTGGCGTGGCGGGTGCGTGGCTCGACTCCACGCCGATGCTCGTGATCTCCGGCCAGGTGAAACGCGCCGACCTCAAGGGCGACACCGGGGTGCGCCAGATGGGCGTACAGGAGGTGGATATCGTCGCGATGGCCACCCCCATCACCAAGTACGCCGTCACGGTCACCGACGCGCGCGATATCCGGTTCCACCTCGAAAAGGGCGCGCATCTCGCGCGCACCGGCCGGCCCGGTCCGGTGTGGATCGACATTCCGCTCGATGTGCAGGGCGCGATGATCGACGAGACGTCGCTCCGGGCGTTCGAGCCGGTCCCGGCCCCGGCAGCATCTCTGGCGACGGACACAGCGATCGAAGCCGCCGTGCGCCGCACGATCGAGCTTCTCAATGCCGCCGAGCGTCCCGTCCTTCTCATCGGCAATGGCGTACGGCTCGGCAACGCTCGGCGCGAGATGCGCGCGCTGGTGGAACGCCTCGGTCTCCCGGTGCTCACCACCTGGCCGGCGCACGACATGGTGCCAGACGACCATCCACTGATGATCGGGCGTCCCGGGCCGGTGGCGCCGCGCGGCGCGAACTTCGCCCTGCAGAACGCCGATTTCGTCCTCGCCCTCGGTGCGCGGCTCGATCTCGTCGTCACCGGGTACGCGCCGCAGAACTTCGCCCGCGCCGCGCAGAAGGTGATGGTGGACATCGACGCCGCAGAACTGCGGAAGATGGCGGACACCGTTCAGCTGCCCGTGTGCGCCGACGTCCGCGCGTTCATCGCCGAGTTCGATCGGCAGGCGAGTTCAGTCCGCGACCGCGACCGCAGTCCGTGGCATGCGCGCTGCCGTGAGTGGAAGCACAAGTATCCGGTCGTCCTTCCCGAGTACCGTGCGCAGGGCTCGGGGGTGAGTACGTATGTATTGGCCGAAGCGATCTCCGCCGCCTCGGCACCCGAGGACGTGATCGTCTCCGGCAGTTCCGGGGCCGGGATCGAGATATTCTGCCTGGCGGCGACGCTCAAGGAAGGACAGCGTCTCTTCCTTACTACTGCGCTTGGCGCGATGGGCAATGGACTTCCGGCCGTGATCGGCGCCTGTCTTGCCCACGGACGCCGGCAGACGATTTGCGTGGATGGCGACGGCGGCCTGCAACTGAACATCCAGGAACTCGAGGTGATCCGGCGTCTCCAGTTGCCGATCAAGCTGTTCGTGCTCAACAACGAGGGGTATGCGTCCATCCGCACCTCGCAAGCACGCTACTTTGGCCGGCTGGCCGGTGCCGACGCGACGAGCGGCGTGACGCTGCCGGCGCTGAAGGGAGTAGTCGAGGCATATGGGCTGCCGCACGCCATCATCGAACACGACGAAAATCTCACCGGCCGCGTACGCGACCTCCTCGCCGTGCCCGGCCCGCTCGTGATTGAAGTGCGCACGCCACGCGAGGAACCGCGCGCGCCCAGTCTCTCGTCGATGCGCCGTCCCGACGGGTCAATGGCCTCAAAGCCGCTTGAGGATCTCTGGCCGTTCCTGCCGCGCGAAGAGTTTCTGGCCAACATGATCATCCCGCCGCTGCCGGAGTGACGTGCGAGTACTGATCGCGGGCCTCGGTGCCATCGGGCAGCGCCACGCGCGCAATCTTCGGGCATTGCGCCCAGACGTCGAGCTGCTGGCGTACCGCCAGCGCCGCCTGCGGTACGTGATCAGCGAGACGCTCACGCGCGACGATGGCAGGGACGTGGAGTCGGAGCTCGGGATTCGCGTGTTCACGGATCTCGGAGAGGCGCTGGCCGCCCGCCCCGACGCCGTATTCGTCTGCAATCCCACCAGCCAGCACCTCGATGTCGCGCGGCAGGCCGCAGAGCACGGCGCGCATCTCTTCATCGAAAAGCCGGTGTCGCACACGATCGACGGGTTGGCGCGGCTGCAGCGCCTGGTGGCGGAGCGCAGGCTGGTCGCGCTCGTCGGATGCCAATGGCGATTCCATCCCGGCGTTGTTCGGTTGAAGACGTTGCTCGAGTCGGGCGTGCTCGGGTCCGTGCGCGGGGCGGAGATCGAGTACGCCGAGTATCTCCCGGGCTGGCACCCGTACGAGGATTACCGCGAGTCGTACGCTGCCCGCGCCGAGTTGGGAGGCGGTGTGGTGCTTACCCACATCCACGACTACGACCTGGCGTGGTGGCTGTTCGGCGAGCCGCGCACCGTGCACGCGACTGGCGGACACGAGAGCGAGCTTGAAATCGACGTCGAGGACACGGTTCGTGCCACGCTGAGTACGTCCCTTGCCCCAGTGATCATTTCGCAGACCTTTGCCTCACGCGAGATCAGGCGGCGGATCACCGTCACGGCGGAGCGGGCGACGGTCACCGTGGATTTGGTCGCTGGACGGCTCGACGTGAGCACGGCGGTTGCGCCGGGCCTCTCCTTCGCGGAGTATCAACGGAACGAAATGTTCAACGCGGAACTGGCCCACTTCCTCGCGTGCATCGAGCAGGGCACGACACCGGTCATTCCGCTCGGTGAAGGCATTGCCGTGCTGCGCGTCGCGCTGGCGGTGAAGGAGTCGCTGCGCAACGGGCGGCTGGTGGAACTCGGATGAGGAGATACGAATGACGGGCACTGCCGCAGGCGCCGATTTCTCTCTTGCCGGGCGCGTCGCGATCATCACCGGTGCTGCCGGGCTGCTCGGGGTGCGTCATGCCGAAGCGATAGCGGCCGCCGGCGGGATTCCGGTGCTCGCCGATGTGCGCGGCGAGGCCGCCGTGGCCGCTGCGCTGGCGATCGCGGAGCGGTTCGATGTCCCGGCGCTCGGCATCGGGGCTGATGTCACCAGCAGGGCATCCGTAACGGCAATGCTCGAGGTCACGCAGCAGAAGTTGGGGCGCGTGGATATCCTGGTGAACAATGCCGCGCGCAATCCGCGCGTGGAGAGTGCCTCCGACTCGTTCACCTCGCTCGAGCAATTCTCGCTTGACGAGTGGAATGCCGACGTTGCCGTGGGGCTCACCGGGGCGTTCCTCTGCTCCAGCGTGGTCGGGAGTGCGATGGCCGCCGCCGGCCGCGGCGTGATCATCAACATCTCGTCGGAGTACGGTATCATCGCGCCCGACCAGCGGCTGTACTACAGGGCAGGCGAACCGGCTGATCGGCAGCCGAAGAAGCCGGTGAGCTACTCCGTGGTGAAGGCGGGGCTGCATGGCCTCACCCTCTACCTTGCGACCTACTGGGCCGAGGCCGGGGTGCGCGCCAACACCATCACGGTGGGTGGCGTGGAGAACGGCCAGCCGCGCGAGTTTCTCGAGCGCGCCGCCTCCCGCATCCCGATGGGCCGGATGGGACTGCCGCACGAGTATCAGGGCGCGCTTGTCTATCTGGCGTCCGATGCGTCGTCGTTTGTCACTGGCGCCAACCTGGTAGTGGATGGCGGGAAGAGCGCGTGGTAGGGGTCGCTGAACTCGAGCGACTCCTCGCCCGCGACTCCTCCGCGCAGCGCCGCGACGAGCGATCCATGTTCACCCAGCTGTCGCAGAGACGTCCGATCGTACTGATGGGTGCCGGCGGACTGGGCCGGCGCACGCTACCCGCGCTGCGTGCGGCAGGCGTGGAACCGCTCGCCTTCGCCGACAACTCGCCCGAGCGGCAAGGGACCATCATCGATGGTCTGCGCGTCCTCTCACCGGCCGATGCGGCACGCGAGTTCGGCGCGACGGCTGCCTTTGTCGTCACCATCTGGGGCGCCAACAGCACCCATCGGTTCAGTGACTCGCGCGATCAGCTGTTGGGGCTTGGTTGCGACGTGGTCGTGGCATTCCCGCCGCTCTACTGGGCGTACGCCGAGGCGCTCCTTCCGTACTATCTGCAGGATCTACCGCACAAGGTGGTGGACCAGAAGCAGGCCGTGCGACGCGCTTTCGACCTGTGGGAAGACGATGCGTCCCGCGTCGAGTACCTCTCGCAGGTGCGATTCCGGATGGATGCCGACTTCGCAGGACTTGCCCATCCAGTGACGCATCCAGCGTACTTCCCGGACGATCTCTTTGCCTGGAGTGATGACGAATGGGTGGTCGATGGGGGCGCCTATGATGGCGACACCGTGCGCGCCCTCTCGTTCCTGCATGGCGAGCGCTTCGCGCACGTGCTCGCGCTCGAACCGGATCCGGGGAACTTCGGCACACTGGCAGCAACCGTCGCCGCGCTCCCGCCCGAGGCCGGCGCCAAGATCGCCTGCGCGCAGCTCGCGCTGGCTTCGAAGGCCGGCACCCTCCATATCGAGGCCACCGGCACTGCGGCGTCGACGACGAGCACCGTACCGACGGCGCGCACCATCGCCGTGCAGGCCGAAGCGCTCGATGTGATCATCGGCTCGGCGCGGCCCACCCTCATCAAGCTCGACATCGAGGGGGCCGAACCCGACGCACTGCTCGGCGCGCGCGAGACCATCACCCGGCACGGGCCGGTGCTGGCCATCTGCGTCTATCATCGGCAGGACCATCTCTGGCGCATCCCGCTTATGGTGCAGGAATGGCGCGGTGACTACGCGTTCTTCCTCCGGCCGCACAATGAGGAGGGATGGGATCTCGTCTGCTATGCTATCCCGAGATCGCGGCTATTGCCGAGGGTCGAGGCCGGGGCTGCGGGATGAGCGTCGTGAATGCGCTGCGCGGCTGCCCGGTCTGTGGCGGGCGTGAACATCGTGTGCTCTTCCAGCAGGAGTTTGCCGCGGTCGAGCAGTCCACTCCCGTTACCGGCTACACGGTGGTCGTGTGCAATGCCTGTGGTGCGGGCTATGCCGACGGCATCCCGGGGCAGCGCGTGTTCGACCAGTACTACCGCGAGATGTCGAAATACGAATATCACCAGCGCGATGGGGCGGAATCGCCGTATGATGAGCGACGGATGGCGATCATCGCCAGCATCATCGCGCCGCACGTGCCGCGGCGTGACGCGCGGATCCTCGATGTAGGCTGCGCCACGGGGCGCCTGCTCGCCGACCTGCGCGCGAAGGGATTCCCGAACGTCGAAGGGCTCGATCCGTCCCCGGCCTGCGCCGTGGCGGCGAAGCGGCTCTACGACATCCGAATACGCACGAACACACTGGCTGAACTTGGGGCCGAGGACGAGCGCTTCGACCTGGTGATCCTCGTCGGCGTGCTCGAACACCTGTGCGACCTCGATGAGTCGTTCACCCACCTCCGCGCAATCCTGCCCGTGGGCGGTCTACTCTACGTCGAGGTCCCCGACGCCGAGACCTTCGCCGACTGTCCGAACGCGCCGTATCAGGATTTCAGCACCGAGCACATCAACTTCTTTGCGCCTGGGTCGCTCGACAACCTGATGCGGCGGCAGGGATTCACGCGAATCTTCGTCGAACAGAACCATCGCGAGCAAAGCTACAAGACGATGATGTCCAACGTCTCCGCGGTGTACCGCAAGAGCGCCGCGCTGCCGGCCGGGCCGATGATCCGTGATGAAGGCACGGCGCTCGGCCTCGAGCGCTACATCGTGTCCTGCAAGACCGAGGACGTGCGGTTGCGCTCTGTGATCGACCGCATCGCGGCCGAACAAAAACCCATCCTCGTGTGGGGCGTCGGTACCCACACCACGCGCCTGATGGCCACTAGCCGGCTGGCCGGCGCGAACATCGTCGCGTTCATTGAGTCCAATGCGCGCTACCACGGCAAGACGCTGCGCGGCCGGCCGATCATCGCGCCAGAAGCGCTGCGCGAGCATCGCGAACCGGTCCTGATCAGTTCGCGCGTCTTCCAGCACGAGATCGTGCAGCAGATCCGTGACGGACTGGGTTGTACCAACGAGCTGCTGCTGCTCTACGAGGTGTAGCGCCCTCAGGCCAGCCGCTGCCGCCGTACCCGGCGGAAGTGCGCCCCGGCAAGCGGTACGGCGACACCGAGCGAGGCGATGGCGAAGACCGCCGTCATCAGCTGCGCACCGCCCATCGCAGCCGCGACCGCGCTCGTGAGGATCACCGCCGCAGCCCCGCCGACGATCGGGGCGGCGAGCTTCTCGTCACGGAACGCACGCAGCCAGCCCGCCATTGCCTGAAGGACGAGCGATCCCAGGCTGCCGGCGAACAGCGCGAACAGCGATGGAAGCGGGAGAAACCGCGCCGCAAATACCGGCGCGACCATTGGGAGCACGAGCACACCGCCCGTGAGCATGATCGCGAGCGCGACGAACACCACGGCGGCCTCGATGGTCGCCCGTCGCGCCAGCTGATCGAAGGCTGCCGTCTTGCCCTCGGCAATGAGCGTGCCGAAGGCGGGGAAACGCCCGTGCAGCCAGGCCAGCGACAGGGTGAGCGGTGCGAGCGCGACGGCGAGCGTGATGCCGAGGCGCCCCGACTCGTCCCCGCCACGCAGGTAAAGGAGGATGGGTGCGAGCGATTGGTACGTGAGAAAGAGGGCAAGCCAGAGCTGCGCACTGCGCCCCTGTTCGAGTCGGTAGCGCGCCGACCATCCGGCCGTGCGTTTCGTCAGGTCGGCCAGGAGCAATCGGGGCGCGCTCACGAGAGCGGGATGTCTCCGTGCAAGCCACACCGCCGCCACGACGAACTGCGAAGCGGCCGCGAGCCAGACGGCGATCAGCGGTTCGCCGCCGATCAGGCCGGTCCAAAGCGAGAGTAGCGCCGCCGCCGCCTGCACGCCACGCATTCGTTGAACCGAAACCAGGTCGCCGCATCCTTCGGCGACGCAGATGAACGGGATGAGAGGGAGATAGAGCGCGGTGACGAGCGTGAATCCGCACCAGAGCACCGGAAAAAGCAGGGGGGCACCCGCGAACGGGTTGCGGAAGAGCAGCGCGCCGCCGATCCCCGCCACGGCAAAGAGCACAAGTCCCGCCCCGCCGTACCAGCGCACAGCGGTGTGCAAAACGGCGGTGACCGTGTCGCGGGCCGCTGGATCGCCCTCGAGCCCGCCGCTCGCCCCCCACCGAAGCCGTGGCCACTCGTGGCTGGCGAACTGCACGATGATGGTGCCCAGCCCGAGCTCGAACAGCTGGGCGAGCGCCACGATGTTCACCCCGACGAAGTAGTAGCCCTGCAGCGCGGCCGGGAGCCTGGTGGCGGCGAGCCAAAGCGAGACGGGTGCGCCCGCGAGGGCGACGAGTCTGGCCGCGGCCGTCGCGCGGACGCCGGCGTCGGAGGCGAGCGCGCGAAGGCGGCCGACCGGACTCAAAAGTTGATCCGCTCCTTCTCGAACACGTGCGGGTGGTGACGCACCTGCGTGTAGATGGAGCCGATGTACTCTCCCACGATCCCGATGAAGAACAGCTGCACCGAGGTGAGGAAGAAGAAGCCGATGAGGATCGGCGCGATCCCGAGCGTGAACTGGCTCCAGAAGAGCAACTTGTATATTAAGTATCCAAGTGCAACTAAAAGACACAGCAGGGCCGAGCCAAACCCCGCCATCGTCGCCATGCGCAGCGGCACCTTGGAGTGGTTCACGATGCCGAGAAAGGCGAGGTCGTAGAGCGTGTAGAAGTTCTGCGACGAGAGCCCGCGCTTCCGCTCCGGCTGGCGGAACGGCACGATCGACGGCTCATGCCCGATCTCGGCGATCAGGCCGCGGAAATAGGGATACGGGTCATCGATGCGGCGCAATGCCTCGATGACCGTCTGGTCGAAGCAGCCGAAGCCCGTGCTCTGTCGCACGAGCTCGATGTCCGCAATGCGCGCCAGCAGTCGGTAGTAGCGGTCGCGCAGCGCGTAGAACAGTCCGCTCTCATCGCTGGACTCCTTCACTGCAAGCACGACCTTCGAGCCCTCGGCCCACCGCCGCAAGAACTCGGGGATCAACCCGGGCGGATCCTGGAAGTCGCAGGCCAGGGCGATCACGACATCGCCCCTCGCCTGCAGCAGCGCGTAGTACCCGGAGCGCACATGCCCGAAGTTCCGGGCATTGAGAATCACCTTCACGTTCGGATCTGCGGCCGCGAGCGACCGCAGGATCCGCGCGGTGCCATCCTTCGACGCGTTGTCGATGAAGATGTGCTCGTACCGGTACTGCGGCAGCAAGGCAAAGACTGCCTTGATGGCCTCATACATCTCGCGCGCGTTGCCCTCCTCGTTGAAGCAGGGGGTGACGACGGAGACGAGGGCAGGACGTGAAGGCGAAAAGGAGTCGGCGGCCATTGGGACGGAAGGGTGCCGAAAGATGGCACCCGTGTGCGGGAGTGTCGAGACGCGCCGCGCCGTGTAAGTTCCTGCACAATCCGGCGCGCGCGGGTCGCCGCTACTTCCACCGTCTACCGTCTACCGTCTCAATGTCCGGCACTCCCAATCAGATCGACGCCATCCCCCGCCTGCGTGGGCGCACGCCAATCAGCCCCAGCGAATTGGTGCTCTCCGTGCTGGTGCCGGTGTACAACGAGAAGGCCACGATCGAGGTGATCCTCGACCAGGTCCACACCGTGGCCGTGCGCAAGCAGGTCATCTGCGTCGATGACCAGTCCACCGATGGCACCTTGGCGATTCTGGAGAAGCTCAAGGCGCAGGGGCGCATCGACGTGCTGATCCGCCACGAAGTGAACCGCGGCAAGGGTGCGGCCATCCGCACCGCGCTGGCCGCGAGCACCGGCAACGTGGTGATCGTGCAGGATGCCGACCTGGAGTACGACCCGGCCGACTGGCCCGCGCTGCTCGAGCCCATCGTCGACGGACGCGCCGATGCCGTCTTCGGGTCACGTTTCCTCAGCGGCCCGCATCGCGTGCTCTACTACTGGCACTCGGTGGGCAACTGGGCACTGACGATCCTCAGCAACATGGCCACCAACCTCAACCTGACCGACATGGAGACCTGCTACAAGGCCATCCGCGGCGACCTGGCGCGCTCGCTGCACCTGACAAGCGACCGGTTCGGCTTCGAGCCCGAGGTGACGGCACGCCTCGCCCGCGCCGGGGTGCGCATCTTCGAGGTGCCCATCAGTTATTCGGGACGCACGTACGCCGAGGGGAAGAAGATCGGCTGGCGTGACGGCGTGGCGGCGTTCTGGCACATCGTGCGCTTCAACTTCTTCGCATGACGGCAGCCGGGGTGGCGCCGCACCCTGCGGCCGCGGCCGGTCGCGTGGTCCCGCCGCCGCCGGGCGCGACCGGCACGCGGGTGCCCGATCCGCGCTGGGGAGCGTTCGCCCTCGTCATCGCCCTGCTGGCCATCGCCGCCTCGGCCACCAGCCTGGGCAACGGCTTCACCTACGACGATCGCTGGATCATCGCCGAGAACGGGCGCGTGCATTCGATTCGCGCGCTCTGGCACTACTTCACCGAGTCATACTGGCCGATGAAGAGCGGTGCGGCGCTGTACCGGCCGTTCGCCATCTTCGCGTATTCGCTCCAGTGGGCCGTCGGCGATGGATCGCCGCTGGTTTTTCATCTGGTCAACGTGCTGCTCTATGCGGCATCCGCCGTGGCCGTCTTCTGGATGGCCGGCTTCCTGATGGCGCCGGGGGTGGCGTGGCTCGCCGCCGCGCTGTTCGCGGTGCATCCCGTGCATGTGGAAGCCGTCGCGAATGTGGTGGGGCAGGCCGAGCTGTGGGCGGCGCTCGTCGTCCTGCTGGCGTTCGGGCTCTACGCGCGCGACCGGCGTGACGGTCCGCTGCGTCGCGAGACGGGCGTCGGCATCTGGTTCCTGTTCATCGTCGGTCTCTTCACCAAGGAGCACGTCATCGTGCTCCCTGCGTTGCTGGTGGCCGCCGAGGTGCTGCTGTACCGCGACACCTCGCTGTGGCAGCGCCTGCGCCGACTGCGGCTCCTGCTCTGGCCGATGCTCGTGGTCGTCATTGCGTACCTGATGATCCGCGTGCGCGTGATCGGCGGCATCGGTGGGGATGTCGAACATCCCTCGCTCCACAATCAGGCGATGTTCGAGCGGCTGTTGATCATGCTGAACGTGTTTCCCGAGTATGGCCGGTTACTGCTCTGGCCAGCGCGGTTGTTCGCGGACTATTCGCCGCGCCACCTCATGGTGTATGCCACGCCGCATTCCTCGCAGCTCTCCGGCGTGTTGCTGGTGCTCTGCGTCGGCGTGCTGTTCGGGCTCTCCGTTCGGCGCATGCAGGTGGTGGCCTTCGCCATCTGCTGGCTCTGCCTCGCATTGGCACCGGTCACCAACATCCTGCTCCCGACCGGCATTTTGCTTGCGGAGCGGACGCTCTTTCTGCCCAGTGTCGGGGCCATGCTGGTTGTCGCCGCCAGCGCCAGCCTCTTGCGCGAACGATTGAGCGCCGACGGATCGCCGTTGCAGCGGTTGGTGCCCGTCATCAGTGTGGTCCTGCTGGCGCTGGGTGTGCTGCGCAGCTCGTCGCGTAATCCTTTCTGGCACGATACTCCTTCGGCGTTCGCCAGGATGGTCGAGGATGCGCCGCTCAACTTCAAGGCGCACTGGGCGTTGGGCGGCCAGTTATTCGAGGAGGGCAGGAACAAGGAAGCCGAGATCGAGTGGCGCCTCTCGATCGCGTTGCTGCCCGACCATTTCGGCGTCTACGTGGACCTCGCGCACAAGTACCGCGAAATGCACCTCTGCCAAGCCGCCATCGAGCTCTACCGGAAGGCGCTGATCCTCGAGTCCAATCTGCCCGTCGCGCACGTGTCCATTGCCGCCTGCCAGTTGGAGCTGGCGCAGTGGCGAGCGGCGCGCACGACGTCCCGCATCGCGATTGCCAACGGTTACTACCGGCGGGCGTTCACGTACATGATCGATCGGGCCGACAGCGCGCTGGTGGCTCAGGACACCATCGACCCGACGATCGGCGCCAAATGGCGTGATCGCCGCCGGCCCGCACCCAAGAACGAGGGGTCCCGCGTAACTCCGTCGACACTTGGTGTGTATGAAAAATAGACAATCAGATTATTTGGTGACAGTTCGGGCATAGGGCGGTGCGCCGCAAACTGCGTTTCACGCGGCAGTCCACCGGGCCGGTCGTCCTGCGAGACGGCTTGGCGAGAAACGCAAGTTACAGTGACGTAGTGCTTTAGCCTTGACATACCACGGTGGCAAGACAATTGCACGGGATACGATGCGAACGTCTTCCGAGTACCGCCACCACCGTAGGACGCGACACCGCATTGCCCACTTTTCTTCAGGAGAACCGCAAGATGTCGAATCGCAAGGGCTTCACGCTGATCGAGCTTCTGATCGTTGTCGTCATCATCGGCATTCTGGCCGCGATCGCGATTCCGAAGTTCGCCAACACGAAGGAAAAGGCCTATGTGGCCTCGATGAAGTCGGACCTCCGCAATCTGGTGACGGCGGAAGAGGCGTACTTCTCGGACAACAACAGCACGTACGGCACGACCGTGAACATGGGTACGGCCTACCGCGCGTCGAGTGGTGTGACGGTTACGGTTGCTGGCATTTCGACCACGGGCTGGGGTGCAACGGCGGCCCATAGGTCGACGGCCAAGACCTGCGCCATCACGGTCGGCGGCACGGCGACCAACGAAGGCGAGCCGGTCTGCAACTGACCTGACGCTGTCGTGGTAACGAGCGGGCCGGGGGCGATCCCGGCCCGCTCGTTTGTCGGGTGCGAGGGCGCCGTCCGGAGACGACGCTGGAGCGCGAGCGTGGTTTTGAGGGTATTCGCACCCGATTGGTGACGCATGCCGGCGCAGCACGCCTATCCTCACGCCATGCGCCCGCGTTCCGCCTTCTCCCTCGTCGAACTGCTCACGGCCCTCGTCCTGCTGGCCGTGGGGCTCGCCGCTTTTGCGCGAGCGGCAGGGGCCGTGGCCCGCCTCGAGAATGACGCGCGGCTGCGCCGCGCGCTGGCTGACGCGACGCAATCCCGTCTCGATTCCCTCGCTGCGCAGCCGTGCGGCCCGGCGCGCGGGGGGCAGGCGTTCCACGCGGGCGTGGACGAGCGCTGGAGCGCCACCAGCGACGGGCGCCGCTGGTCTCTGAGCGACAGCATTGCGGTCCGCGCGCGCCCCACATTCGCGCGCATCTACGTCGTCACGGTTCCATGCCCGCGCTGAAGCCCCGCCCGGGCACCGGACTCGCCGAGTCGCTGGTTGCGCTGGCGCTGGCCGGCGTCGTCATGGCGGCGGCCAGTCGTGGGCTCTCGCAGCACGTCCGCCTTCGCCACGAACGCGATGACCAGTCGCGCGCCGACGAGATCGTGCGGGTGGTGCGCGACGTCCTGAGATCAGCGCTCGGACACGCCGATCCCGCTGCCGTTCGCCTCTTCGGTGACACGGCCGTGCAGGTCGCATCGTCACGCGTCGTGGCCGTTGCCTGCGACCAGCTGGCGGCGCGTCTCGTCTTCCCGTCCTCGGCGGCCTGGTGGAGTGCCCCCCGCACCGGCGACTCGCTGGCCCTTCTCGACACGCTGACTGGTGCCGAGTGGCGCACGGCCTTGGTGGCAACCGGAACCCAGCGCGCCTCCGCCCGATGCCCCTCGGGCGGTACGCGTCTCACCCTCGCCGCGCCGCCGCCGGCCTCCACGCCCGCCCTGCTGCTGCCGGGGCGTGTCTGGCACACCGTCCGCTACCTGGCGTATCGGTCGGGTGACGGTTCGTGGTGGCTTGGTGAGCGATCATGCGCACCGGCCTGCGGCTCGGCGCAACCCATCGCCGGGCCACTCGTGCCGCCCAGCGGCGCTGGCTTTCGCCTCGCCCTCGTCCTCGCCTGGGATGGACGTCCCGTGGCGCTCGACGTCTCCGTGCGGGCCGTCGTCGGGCGCCGGATGTCGTCAATGTCGGCGAGGCTCCCGCTGGCCGCCATTCCG
>JBBTFF010000016.1:0-10894 GCA_038041995.1 Gemmatimonadota bacterium
CCTTCACCATATTTCACGTGTGCGCATTCTCCACCTCGACTCCGGGCGTGACTGGCGCGGCGGCCAGCGACAGGTCTTCCTGCTCGCCGTCGCCCAGCGCGACGAAGGTCACGAGCCACTGGTCGTCGCCGCGCCGGATTCGCCGCTCGCCGGCCGACTGAAGACCCTCGGCATCGCCAGCGCCGCGGTCGCGATGCGCGCCGACCTGGACCTGTTCGCCATGCGTCGCGTGCGCCGGCTCATCACCAAGTGGCAGCCTGATCTGGTGCACGCGCACGACGCCCGCGCCCACGCCATCGCTCTCGGTGCGCTCATCGGCGCCGGGGTGCCGCTCGTCGTGACGCGCCGCGTGCCGTTCACGCCCAAGGGGTTCTTCAAGTACGGAGCGCGCGTCGCGCACTTCATCGCCATCAGTCATGCCGTGCGAAGCGCACTGCGCCGCGGCGGTGTGGCCGACTCGCGCAGTTCCGTTGTCTATTCCGGCGTTCCGACACCCACCCCCGGCGTCCAGCGTGACTGGCGGCAGGAGGCGGCATGGCCAGCCGACACCGTATTGTGCGGCGTCGTGGGCGCCATGACCGCCGAAAAAGGGATTGCCAGGCTCACCGAGATCGCCGCGACGGTGTCGCCGACCGTGCGCGCGCGCCTGCGCCTCGTGCTGCTGGGTGGCTCGGCTGTCGGCTCCGGCTCGTTTGGCGGCATCGAGGCGTATCGCGCCGGTTTCGTGGACGCCATTTACGACGCGATGGCCGGACTCGACATGCTCTGGCATCCGTCGGGAGCCGAGGGGCTCGGCACGGCCGTCATCGACGCGATGGCGCTTGGCGTGCCACCCGTGGCCTTTGCCACCGGTGGACTCGTTGAACTGGTGGAACCGGGTGTCTCGGGACTGCTCGTGCCACCCGACGACACCACCGCGTTCGCTCGCCAGGTCGAACGACTCGCGACCGACGCGGGACTTCGCCGGCAGTTGGCGGCGGGAGGGCGTGAGCGGGCGGCGCAGTTCACCGTCCGTCGCATGGTCGAGGGCACGAATGCCGTCTACCAATCGGTGCTCGGACCCTCGGCAGCCCGCGCCGGGTAAGCCCCGTAGACGCGCGACCCGCCGAACCGATAGCTTTAGCGTTGGCGCCAAATTTCTGGCCCCACCAGACGCCCCTGTGCTCTACATCTGCATCCCCTCGCACAACGAAGCGCCCACCATCGGCCTCCTGCTCTGGCGGATCCGCAAGGTCTTCCAGGACTACTCGCGTGAGTACGAGATCATCGTATACGACGACGC
The DNA here is from genome assembly GCA_038041995.1 of Gemmatimonadota bacterium. Taxonomy (GTDB): domain Bacteria; phylum Gemmatimonadota; class Gemmatimonadetes; order Gemmatimonadales; family Gemmatimonadaceae; genus PNKL01. Next base: position 1,283 of record JBBTFF010000016.1, read on the forward strand.
GAGCACCGATGAGACGGCCGCCGTGCTCGCCCCGTACCACAAGGTGCTTCCGCTGACGGTCATTCGCGGAGAGCGGCACGAGGGGTACGCCGTTGCGGTCGATGCGCTCTTTCGTGCGGCGGCGCAACGCACGCGCTATCCGCGGCGCGACGCCGCCGTGCTGATGCAGGCCGACTTCACCGACCAGCCTGAACACCTCCCGGAACTCGTAAAGCGATTCGAAGGCGGCGCCGACGTCGTGGTCGCGGAAAGCACCTCGCTGCGTTCCGCCCCTGCTCCCGTACGCCACCTCGCCGCGTGGGCACGGCGCGCATCGCATCTCTGGCTGGTGAGCGCACAGCTCACCGTGCCCGGCATCGCCGATCCCTTCGGGACGTTTCGGCTCTTTCGCATCACCGTCATTCGTGACCTGCTGCGCTCTGCCGGCGAAGCGCGCGTGACCAGCGGCCCGGTGCGCGTCGCCAATCTCGAGCTGCTCCGTCGGTCGGCGGCGCTGGCACGCCGCGTCGAGGCGATAGCCGTCGAACCGCGTTACGACATTCGCCCACGTCCAACCCGGGTGCAGCCATGGCCCGACCTCAAGGCGATCCTCCGCGCCGGATGGGCGGCCCGGAAGCGACGCGCGATCGCCACGGCGTGAGCCGCACCGCGCGCGCGCTGCTTGGCGCTTTCGCGCTGCTCCTTGTGGCGCCCCTGGTGGACCGGCTGAACGCCCAGTCTGCCGCGCTTCCGGTCGACGCCGCCGAAGTGCCGTGGGTCGTCGGCGAGCGCTTCGGCTACGACGTCAGGTTCGGCTTCATCAAGGCGGGCAGAGCCGAGATGACCGTCATGGGCGTCGAACCGGTGCGCGGCCGCGCCGCGTGGCGCGCCCGCTTCACCGTGCGCGGTGGCTACCTGGCACTGCGGGTCGACGACGTCCTCGAAACGTGGATGGATGTCATCACCCTCTCATCGCTCCGTTTCTCTCAGGATTTCAGCGAGATCGGGCGCGACCGCCAGAAGCTGTTCGATATCTTCCCCGAGCGCGGCACGTACATCCAGCACGGGAAGCAGGAAAAGCCGACCGTCCCCGCACCGCTCGACGACGGGTCGTTCCTGTTCTTCATCCGCACCGTGCCGCTGGTGGTCGGGCAGACCTACGAGTTCAACCGGTACTTCATTCCCGACCGTAACCCGGTGAAGATCCGGGTCCTGCGCCGCGAGCGCGTCAATGTCCCCGCCGGTACGTTCGAGTGCATCGTGCTGCAGCCCATCATCAAGACGAAGGGCATCTTCTCGGAGAGTGGCCAGGCCGAGATCTGGCTGACGGACGACCCGCGACGCATCATGGTGCAGATGAAATCCAAACTCCCGTTCGGATCGCTCAATCTCTACCTGCGCACCATTACCGGACCCGCCGCGCCGGTGGCGGCGAAGTGAGCGCGCCCCGCGAAGCCGACCTCTCGAAGGTCCGCACCATTCCCGTCGGCACGCGCCCCAACAAGGTGCGCGCCGAGGAGTTTGCCACCCCGCCGGGCACTGATCGCTCGTTCGCGGCGTTCGTGCGCTCGCTTCCCGACGTACTGAAGTCCCGCGACTTCCGCCTCGTCGTCGACGCCGTGGTGCGGGCCAAGCGCGCCGGGCGCGCCGTCATCGTCATGCTGGGCGGACACGTGGTGAAGACCGGCATCGGCCCCCTGCTCGTGGACCTGATGCGCCGGGGCATCGTGACCGACGTCGCCATGAACGGCGCGGCCGCCATCCACGACTACGAGATCGCGCGATTCGGCGCCACCAGCGAGGATGTGGCGACCGGCCTGCGCGATGGCACGTTCGGCATGGCCGAGGAAACCGGGCGAGGGCTCAATGAGGCGTTCACCGCCGGCATGGCCCACGGCTGGGGAATGGGCGAAAGTGTGGCTCGCGCCCTGGAGGCGACGCCGGGCCTCGCGCACCCCGACCTGAGCCTCATTCTGCAGGCGAGGCAGCTCGGCGTCGGCGTCACCGTCCACGCCGCGCTCGGCGCCGAGATCATTCACCAGCACCCCGCGGCCGATGGCGCCGCGATCGGCGACACCAGCCACCGCGATTTCCGGCGACTCGCTGCCAGCGTCGAGTTGCTGCACGACGGCGGCGTGGTACTCAACTGCGGCAGCGCCGTGATCATGCCCGAGGTCTTCCTGAAGGCGCTCAGCATCGCGCGCAACCTGAACGCCGGTCGCCCGACGGATTTCGTGACGTGCGACCTCGACATGCAGCGCCACTACCGGCCGCATGTCAACGTGGTGCAGCGCCCCACGCTCGCCGGAGGCGCCGGCTACGAGCTGACGGGACACCACGAGATCATGCTGCCGCTGCTGGCGTGGGCGATCACGGACAAGCTGGCAGATAGCGGCTAGCGACTGGCAGCTGGCAGCTGGCAGCTGGCGGCTTGATACGACAGAGGGGCGCTGCCGGGTCGCGCCCCTCTCTCGTCTATCGACTATCAACTATCAACTATCAACTATCAACTATCAACTATCGACTATCGACTATCTACTTGCCGTTGAACTTCTCTTCGAGACTCTTCGCGGTGTCCGGCATGAAGAGGCGAATGATGAGGTAGATGACGGCGCCGACGATCGCGATGCGCACCGCCCACCCCAGCAACACGAAAAAGAGTGCGAACAGGACGCCAAACAACCCGAAGAAGACCTTGAGGGCGAACAGGCCCAGCAGGGCGATGGCTCCAATCCCAAAGATGGTGCGCAGCATGTGAACCTCGGTGCGAGTGCTGCCTTCCATACGAACCGGCGCGTCGAAGGTTTCGACGCGCACGAAGACTGGTTCAGCCCACCGAACTCGGGTCTCGCGCTACCTGCACGACGCGAGGCAGCCACTCAGATTCCTGGCAATTACCGCTAACCCTTAAACTCGTTTTTACCGGTTACTACCTCTGGTTGCCGTGGATGGATACCGCTAGGTTCCTGCTCTCGCGCCGGAAACGCCGTCGCGGCTGACCTCTGGCCCCTGAAGGAGCATGAGCGAAACCCTCTACCAGATCCTGGGGCGCCATCGAGACGAGCCGCTGCCCGAGCGCAAGCCGTCCTGGCTGAAAGTAAAGGCACCCGGTGGAGGAAACTATCTCCACCTGAAGAACCTCATGCGCGAACTGGACCTGAATACGGTCTGCGAAGAGGCCCACTGCCCGAACGTCGGCGAATGCTGGGAGCACGGCACCGCCACCTTCATGATCCTCGGCGACGTCTGCACGCGAAACTGCGCCTACTGCGCCGTCGCGCACGGCCGCCCGCCGAAGTTCGACGCGGCCGAGCCGTCGCGCGTGGCCGAGGCGGCGCGCAAGATGAGCCTGCGTCACGTGGTGCTCACCTCGGTCGACCGCGACGACCTCCCCGACTTCGGGGCCTGGGCCTTCGCCGAGACCGTCCGCCTGATCAAGGCCGACAATCCGGATACTTCGGTGGAATGTCTCGTCCCCGACTTCCAGGGCAACGAGGACTCCATCCGCACGGTGCTCGAGGCCGGGCCCGACATCTACAACCACAACACCGAGACGGTGCCTCGCCTCTACAAGAAGGCCCGTCCCGGCGGGCGGTATGAGCGGGTGATGAACATCTTCCGCACCGCCAAGCGCCTCGCGCCCCACATCCCCACCAAGACGGGGATCATCGTGGGACTGGGCGAGACGAACGAGGAAATCGTGGAGGTCATGAAGGACCTGCGCGATGTCGACGTCGATATCCTGACCATCGGGCAGTATCTGCGCCCGTCCGACGACCACATCCAGCTCGACCGCTACGTCACGCCCGGCGAGTTCCGCTGGTTCTACGAGCAGGGCATGGCGCTGGGCTTCAAGCACGTCGAGTCGGCCCCACTCGTCCGCTCGAGTTATCACGCCTGGGAGCAGGTCCAGGCGGCGGGCATCCAATAACAACGCACATGGCCACCAGGAAGAAGAGCGACGCGAAGAACGCCCTCGACCCGGCGCTCGACCGCGAGATGCTGCACTCGATGCTCGTCCAGCGCCGCTTCGAGGAGAAGGTTGGCGAGGCGTACGCGCTGGGCAAGGTCGGCGGCTTCTGTCACCTCTACATCGGGCAGGAAGCGGTTTCGACGGGCATCATCGGGCAGCTGCGCCCCGACGACTACGTGATCGGCACCTACCGTGACCACGGCCAGGCGCTCGTGCGCGGAGTGACGCCGCGTGCGGTGATGGCCGAGCTCTTCGGTCGCATCGACGGCTGCTCGCACGGCAAGGGCGGGTCGATGCACATGTTCGACCGGCATACGAACTTCCTGGGCGGCCACGGCATCGTCGGCTCGCACGTGCCGTTGGCGGCCGGCGTCGGCTTCGCCATCAAGTACCGAGGCGGCGACCAGGTGATCGTCTGCTTCATGGGCGACTCGGTGGTCAACATCGGGGCGTTCCACGAAGCGCTCAACATGGCCGCGCTCTGGAAGCTCCCCTGTCTCTTCGTCATCGAGAACAACCGCTACGGCATGGGCACGCCAGTGGAGAAGGCGGCGGCGGTCGACGATTTGTCGAAGCGCGCCGACGGCTACAAGGGGATGGACGGCATCGTCATCGACGGCATGGACGTGCACTCGGTGCGCAGTGCCGCGGCCCTCGCCATCGAGCGGGCCCGCACGGAGTCGCTGCCCTCGCTGCTCGAGGTGCGCACCTACCGCTTTCGCGGCCACTCGATGTCCGATGCGGTGAGCGGCACCTACCGCAGCAAGAAGGAACTCGACCTCTATACGCAACTCGACCCGATCTTCTCGCTCAAGGCGGGCATGATCGCCGCCGGCACGCTGACCGAGAAGGAATGGGAGACGCTGGAACAGGAGATTGCGGCCACCGTGCAGGACGCGTGGGACTTCGCCGACCAGAGCCCCGAGCCACCGCCGGCGGCGCTCTTCGAAGACGTACTTGTTGAAACGACGAGCTGATGACAGTCGACGGATGACGGATCGGTCATCCGCCATCGGTCGTCCGTCATCAGCCTCTCCTGACCCCAGTCTTCCCCATGGCAATCATCACCTACCGCGAAGCCCTGAACCAGGCACTGCGCGAAGAAATGTCCCGCGATGACCGCGTCTTCCTCATGGGTGAGGAAGTCGGTGTCTACAACGGCGCCTACAAGGTCTCCAAGGGACTGCTCGAGGAATTCGGCGAGAACCGCGTCGTCGACTGCCCGATCGCCGAACTGGGCTTCTCCGGCGTCGGTGTCGGTGCCGCCATGGCCGGCCTGCGCCCGATCATCGAGTTCATGACCTGGAACTTCGCGCTGCTCGCCATCGACCAGGTGGTGAACTCGGCCGCCAAGATGCTCTACATGTCGGGTGGGCAGTTCAACGTGCCCATCGTCTTCCGCGGCCCCAACGGCGCGGCGCTGCAGCTGGGCGCGCAGCACTCGCAGGCGTTCGAGAGCTGGCTGGCCCACATCCCCGGCCTGAAGGTCGTCTCGCCAGGCACGCCGTACGACGCCAAGGGCCTGCTCAAGAGTGCCATCCGCGATGACAACCCGGTGGTGTTCCTCGAGGGTGAGATGCTCTACAACACCAAGGGCGAGGTGCCCGACCACGAGTACCTGATTCCGCTGGGCAAGGCCGAGCTGAAGCGCGAGGGCGGCGATTGCTCGATCATCACCAGCGGCAAGATGGTGCTCGTCGCCATGCAGGTGGCCGACCAGCTGGCCAAGGAGGATATCCACGTCGACGTGCTCGACCTCCTGACCCTCCGGCCCATGGACGTGGAGTCCATCCGCGTGTCGGTGCGCAAGACCAACCGCGCCGTGGTGCTCGAGGAAGGGTGGGAAGTCTGCGGCATCGGCGCGCAGGTGGTGGACTACATCCAGCGCGACTGCTTCGACGACCTCGATGCCCCGGTCGTCCGCGTGCACCAGGCCGATGTGCCAATGCCGTACGCGAAGGGACTGGAGAAGATCGCCAAGCCCGACGTCGCCAAGTCGATCGCCGCCGTCAAGCAGGTCATGTACCGCACGTAGTCGTCCCGACTATCGTCTCTCCACTATCGTCTCTCCACTATCGTCTCTCCACTATCGTCTCTCCACTATCGTCTATCGACCCTATGGCAACCAAAGTGTTCATGGAAGCGCTCTCTCCCACCATGGAGGAGGGACGCCTGGTCAAGTGGAACAAGAACGAGGGCGACGCCGTGAAGTCGGGCGACGTCCTGGCCGAAGTCGAGACCGACAAGGCCGTGATGGAACTCGTCGCCCGCGGCGACGGTGTGCTGCGCAAGCAACTGGTCGCTGAGGGAACGACGGCGCCGGTCGGTTCGCTCGTCGGCGTGATTGGGACTGAAGGTGAGGATATTTCGGCCCTGCTGGGCGTGTCGCAGCCTGCGCTGGCGACGACCTCGCCGGGCGTCACCCGCCACTCCGAACCCACCACCCCCCCCGCACCCGCCCCCACAAACACGGGGTCGAGCAAAAGCTCCCCCCTCGCTCGCCGCCTTGCCAGGGACAGCGGCCTCGACCTCGCCGCCATGGCGGGCTCCGGCCCGGGTGGACGCATCATCAAGCGCGACATCGAAGCCGCGATGGCCAGTGGTGGCGCTTCGGCGGTGACGTCCGTCATCGGTCATCGGTCATCCGTCATCGCCGACTTCACCGACCAGCCGCTCACGTTGATCCGCAAGACCATCGCCAGGCGACTCGCCGAGTCGATCGGCCCGATTCCGACGTTCTACCTGACGGCCGAGTTCGACATGACCCGCGCGGTGGACATGCGGGCTTCAATGCTGGAAGAGGGTGAGGAGTTCAGGGTCTCCGTCAATGACGTCATCCTGAAGGCCACCGCTACGGCGCTGGCGAGCCACCCTGAAGTCAACGCGCACTGGCTGGGCGACAAGATCCGCTTCTTCAACCGTGTGCACCTCGGCATGGCGGTGGCCACCGAAGACGGCCTCATCGTCCCGGTGATCTTCGACGCCGACCAGAAGGGATTGCGCGATCTTGCCGCCGAGTCGAAGGCGCTGGCGAAGAAGGCGCGCGCGCGGAAACTGAAGCCCGAGGAGTACACGGGCTCCACGTTCTCGGTGTCGAACCTCGGCATGATGCAGATCGAGCAGTTCACGGCGATCATCAACCCGCCTGAGTGCGGCATCCTGGCCATTGGCGCCCTCGAGGACAAGCCGGTGGTGGTGGACGGCGAGCTCTCCGTTCGCAAGCGCCTGCGCGTGACGATGAGCTGCGACCACCGCGTGATCGACGGCGCCATCGGCGCCCGGTTCCTGCAGGACCTGCGAAGGATGATCGAGAACCCTCTCATGCTGGTATTCTGACATGGCCAACTTCGACATCATCTTCCTTGGCGGCGGGCCCGCCGGCTACGTCGGCGCCATTCGCGCCTCGCAACTCGGCCAGACCGTCGCGGTTATCGAGCGCGAGGGCCTCGGTGGCACCTGCGTGCTGTGGGGGTGCATCCCGGCCAAGGCGCTGCTCGAATCGTCGCACATCGCCAACCGACTCAAGCACGCCGCCGAGTTCGGCGTGAGGGTCGGCAACATCACGCTTGACTACGGCGTGGCGATGAAGCGCTCGCGCGAGGTTTCCACCAAGAACTCCAGGGGCGTCGAGTTCCTGTTCAAGAAGAACAAGGTCACCTGGATCAAGGGCACCGGGGTGCTCGGCGCGGGCAAGTCGGTGAAGGTCACGACGGCCGACGGCAAGAGCGAGATGCACACGGCCACCAAGGCTCTCGTCATCGGCACCGGTTCGCGCGTGCGCGGCCTGCCGCAGGCGGGGCTCGAGCTCAACAAGACCACGGTGATCTCGTCAGACGAGGCGCTGGTTCTCGAGAAAGCCCCGACGTCGCTTGCCATCGTCGGCGCCGGCGCCGTGGGCTGCGAGTTCGCCGACGTCTTCAGCGCCTTCGGAACGAAGGTGACGCTCATCGAGGTGATGCCCCGCATCCTGCCGCTCGAGGACGAGGACGCCTCGGCCGAGGTGGCCCGCGCATTCAAGAAGCGCGGCATCGAAGTGCTCGCTGCGGCCAAACTCTCCGGCACCAAGGTGGGCAAGGACCGTGTGACGATGACGATCGAGGTGGGCGGCGAGAGGAAGGAACTGGTCGCCGACATGGTTCTCGTCGCCACCGGCCGCGCCGCCAACGTGGAGAACATCGGACTCAAGGACGTGGGCGTGCAGCTCGACGACCGCGGCTTCATCAAGGTCGGCGACACGCTCGAGACGACGGCCAAGGGGATCTACGCCATCGGCGACGTCGCCGGCCCGCCGATGCTCGCGCACAAGGGCGAGCGCGAGGGCATCGTCGTGGCCGAAATCATCGCCGGCGCGCATTACCACCCGATCAACTACGGCAACATCCCCAACTGTACGTACTGCTATCCCGAAGTGGCGTCCATCGGTCTCACCGAGGCGCAGTGCAAGGAGAAGAAGCTCGACTACAAGGTCGGCAAGTTCCCCTTCAGCGCCAACGGGCGGGCCCGCACCTCGGGTGAAACCGAGGGCTTCGTGAAGATCATCCGTGACGCCAAGTACGGCGAGATCCTCGGCGCACACATCGTCGGACCGCACGCCACCGAGTTGATCCACGAGCTCCTGGTAGCCCGGCAGAACGAGTTCACGGTGGAGGAGATCGACCTCGCCATCCACGCGCATCCCACGCTCTCCGAGGCGATCGGCGAGGCGGTGCTGGATTCGATGGGGAAAATGATACACGCGTGAGAGACGATACTTGATAGGTGATAGCTGATAGGGGGGCCTGCAGCGATGCGGGCCCCTCTGTCGTATTCTGTAGTACGCTGTCGTTCTCCAGGGATTCCGGAGCGAACACCCAGGGTATCGGAGTCGAGTGATGCACACTTCGTGGTTCGCTCTTCCGCTGCTCCTGTGTTCCTGCCAGCCCGCGGATTCGGTTGCTCCCGCGACGAGCCATACGACGCAGGGGGACACGGTCACCGCGCGCGACTTGGCGCCCGGCGTCGCCTACCGACAGTTCACCGATGCGAGTGGACCGTGGGTGATGCATCTCGTTCGCGTCGACCTGCAGCGCGCCGACCTTGAAGTGCGTCATGCGCGCGCACTCGACCAGTTGCTGGGGCGGGAGAAGACGACCGAGATGGTCCGTCGCGCGAAGGCGGCGGGCACGACAGTGCTCGCGGCGGTGAACGCCGATTTCTTCTGGCTGACGACCGGCGAGAACGAGAACAACCAGGTGATCGACGGCGAGTGGTGGAAGGGACTCAGGGTCACCGATTCACCGTACGACACGTACGACAACGCGCACGTGCAGTTCGGCATCGACGCGGTGCGGCGTCCGATGATGGACAAGTTCACCCTCGACGGGAAGGCATGGGCGCACGGCGTGGCAACGCCGGTCGCGACCGTGAACTTCAATCCATCGGGCAGTCCGCAAGAAGCGGCGTTGTACACGGCGAAGTTCGGCACCACGACCCCACGCGATTCGTCGCGGCTTGCCGCCGAGGCGCCGATGGTGGCGGCGGGCCGGCGAGGCGATACCCTGCTCTACGTGAGGCGCGGCGTCGCGTCGGCCACGTCGGGGTCAGCGATTCCAGTTGGCGGCGCCGTGCTAGGTCTCTGACCGTTTAGAAACGTGAGGGATGTACGCGAATTTGCGTCGGGC
>JBBTFF010000017.1:0-7851 GCA_038041995.1 Gemmatimonadota bacterium
CCGCCACACCCCTTGAAAGTTGTTGCAGCCTCCGCGTCCTCCGTATCCCTCCGGTCTCCGTGAGAGACGAGACGACACGGCCCGTCAGTCCAGCGCCGGTCCTCGCGGTGAAGGCGTCGCGCCGCGCCCTGTCCTCACGGCTTGCGGATGCGCAGTTCCAACTGGCCATCGACGAGAGGCACCGTCTGCTCCGTCCCCCCCGGCCACCGAACCCGGACGGCCTCGGCACCCGCTGGGCGAGCCAGCACCGTGACAGCGCCATCCATGGACCAATAGCCAGAGCCGGCGCGGACTTCACGTACCGGCCCGGCCGCGCCCTTGGCCATGATGCGCAGCTGAGCGCCGATGCCGAGCGGGTTGTTCGCCCCGCCGTCGAGGCGCACGCGCACACCCACGGCGCCGGTCGTGTTCCGGAAGAGCCGCGTCAGCGAGCCATTCTGCGCCACCGCCAGGTCGACGCGCCCGTCACCGTCAAAGTCGGCTACCGCCGCCCCCCGCTGGTCGCCAAGCACCGACACGCCGGACTCGCGCACGCCGAGTGCGGCAAATCCGCCTGTCCCGTCGCCTCGCAGCACCAGCCCCGCGCCGGCGTCGAATCGCATCGTCCCGATTTCCGTCGGGAAGAAGTTCTGTCCGAGGAACAGGTCCTCGCGTCCATCGCCGTCGAAGTCGGCGACGACCACCCCCATCGCCGTGGCCTGCTGGGCCTCCGCCGGCAGGGCCCTGGCCTCGAACTTCGTGCCGCGGTTCAGGAACAGCGTGTGCTCCAGCGTCGTCGCACCCACGCGCACCACGCCCTTCGCCAGCGGGCCAAGCACGGCCGCGGCATCGCTGCGCGAGTAATCGGCGTACGACGCAATGCGCTCGCGCACCGAGGGAATCGCCACGCCGAGCCGCGAAAACGACTCCATCGGCATTTCGCGGCCCGTCGCCGAGTCGTTCTGCGCGAGCATCATCCCCACGCCCTTGCCGAAGTCGCCGACGAGCAGCGTCAGCGGCCGCGACGCGCTCGCCCGCCAGGGAACGTTCAGCCCCCAGCTGGTGGCCACGAGGTCGAGCCGGCCATCGCCGTCAAGGTCCCCGGCGGTGACACCGTTCCAGCGACTCGTGATGCCGGCGAGCCCGAGCGACTGCGTGGCATCTTCCAGGCGGCCGCTGCGATTCAGCAGGACGCGAACCGGCCCCCATTCGCTCGTCACCACGAGGTCGGCGCGGCCGTCGCCGTTGAGATCGGCGAACGTGGCGCCGCTCACGAGCCCGAGGTCCGCGACGGCCCGCGAGTTCGCGGGATCCGGCGTGAACGTCCCTGCGGCCGATCCCAGCAGCAGTCGCGAGTGCGCCGGCAGCGGCCATGCCCCGGGCCGCACGCGCGCCCCCACGAACAGGTCCGGAATGCCGTCGCCGTTCACGTCACCGAGCGCCATGGCACCCGTCGACGCTGAGTCGGGGCCCGCAACCACGCGCGACGGCCCCGGCCGTCCCGCCGTGATCGCGTAGCCGAGCACGCCCGGCAGCGCGAGCGCGTCGTCCTTGGTGGCTGCCTCATAGTTCGCCTGCGACGCGACGAGGGTCAGCCCCCCTCCGCCGCGCCACGCGGGGAGCACCGTGCCCAGATCACCGGCCGCGGCACCCGTTGCGCGCGCGCTCAGGAAACCTCGCGGCGTATTCCGCAGCACGGTGAGCGCTCCGCCACGCCCCGCGCCGACGACGAGGTCTTCACGACCATCGCCGTCCACGTCGATCCAGCTGACCCCCGGGCCGAGCTGCGAAAACCGGTTGGGCAGCAGCGGCTGCCGGGCGAAGTCGTCGAAGGACGACTCGACGTGCGTGTGCCCGCCGAGCAGCGCGGTGGCGTCGGCGAAGAGCGCCGCGCCCGTCGGCGGCGCCAGGCGCGGACTCGCCGCCGCACCCGTCTGGCTCACTTCGTACAGCCGGTTGGCGCGCGCACCCTCGATGGTGCTCACCGTGCCGTCGCGCCAGCGCACCTCGAGCGTGAGAACACTGTCACGCCCGGTGGCGAAGCTGAGCTGTGGATCGTTCGACGACAGGTAGGTGCCGCCATCGGTAACTTCGCGTGACTGCGCCGGAAGCGACGCGGCGCGCACCGTCACCACTGCGCCGATGCCCCGCGTGTTCGGCGCCCGCCCGGCGAGGCGCACCGCCACCCGCGGCGCCTTCGCCTCGTTGCGATACACCATCGGCGCGTCATTCAACCGCCCGACCACCGCGTCGAGGTCACCATCGCCGTCGAGGTCGCCGAGCGCCAGCGAGTTGTGGATCGCCGAATCGGATCCGAACCGCCATGCCAGGCTGCGATCGGCGAAGGTCAGGTCGCCGTTGTTGCGGTACGCGACGTTCGGCACCGCCAGACGCGGGAACTCCCCCTGCTCGCGGTTCCACGCCACGCGCGGAAAGCTGTTGCGCATGCGCTCGAAGGTGTCGGCGTCGCGAATGTCCCAGCGGTGGCCGGCCACGACCAGCAGGTCTTCCCATCCGTCGAGGTCGATGTCGGCGAACGCCGAGCCCCACGTCCAGTCGGACGCGGAGACGCCGGCGAAGTCGGCCATCTGCGCCCACGTGCCGTCACCGCGCGCGACCTGCAGCGTGTTCTGCATCCATTGCGCCCGTTCCGGCGACGCGCCCACCGTCTTGGGCATCGGCGTGTGCGTCGGGATCTGCCGCTGCCGCGCGGCCAGCGTCGGGCTGAGCATGTCGGCGGTGAAGATGTCCACCGCGCCATCGCGGTTGACGTCGCCAAAGTCGACCGACATGCAGGTATTGCTCGTGGCACGGAGCGCCAGCGTGGGCACCAGGCGGAATCCGCCCCGGCCGTCGTTCAGCCAGAACTGGTCGGGATCCTCGAAGTCGTTGCAGACGTAGAGGTCCGGCGCGCCATCGCCATTCACGTCGTAGAAGCGCGCCGCCAGCCCGAAGTAGTCGGGCGCCTCGGCCAGCGGCTTGCCGTTCTCGTCACGCCACCGCGAGCCAACGGTGGGCTGCTCCGTGAAGTGACCACGACCATCGTTCAGGAAGAAGAGGTCGCGCTCCGCGCGCTGAAAGCGCACGATGCCGCCCAGGTCGGGCCGGTCCTCCACGCGGTATTCCCTCTTCCACTCGTCGCGCACCTCATACGCGGCGCCGACCTTGCGCACGACCTGGTCGAAGGCGCGGGCCTGCGGCGTGAACGCATCGAGCGCGTTGTGCGTCTTGTACGTCGCCACGTAGAGGTCGAGGTCGCCGTCGCCCTCCACGTCGGCCAGCGTGAGCGTCGTCGCGGCCAGTCCGCTGCCCAACCCGCTCGCCGCGGTCGCATCGACGAACTTCCCGTGCCCGTTGTTCAGGTGCAGCTTCAGCGGCCCGCCCAGCGTGCCGATCAGCAGGTCCGCATCGCCGTCGCCGTCGACGTCGGCGAACGCCGCACCCGTAACGGCCAGGCCCTTCGTGTCGACGCCGCTGGCCGCCGTGACGTCCTCGAACTTCAGCCTGCCGAGGTTGCGGTACAGCGCAACCGGACGCTCGACCGATGCCAGCAGGACGTCGGGGAGGCCATCGCCATCCACGTCGGAAATCGCGACGCCGGCACCGATCATCAGGTTGCGATTCGCCATCGCGTGCTCGTCGTCCACGACATTGGCGTGCGTGAGCCCGGTGGCCCTGGAGGCGAGGGGCATGAAGCCCTCGCGCCCTCGCTTGGGAACATCGAGCGCGCGCCAGCGGTACCCCGTCTCCTGTTGCCAGGACACATCCACGGGCTTGCCACAGGAGGCGGCGAGCCCGATCACCGCCATTGCCGCGACGGCGCAGCCACCGGAGCGCACCGTACGCAGGCGCCGCGCCATCATGGAGCCTGCCTCGTCTGGAGCTGCAGGATGCGCGTGCCAATGCAGGTGCCCTGCGTCACGCCGTCGACGATGGCCGGCAGGTAGTGCGCGCCTCCATACAGTCTCGAGACCGCCACCTCGTCACGCGCCGCGCGGAACGAGGCGAACGGGCGCGGCGGCTGGCCCACGTCCACCTGGGTCGAGTCGATGAACGAGATCGTGTCGCCCACCAGCCGCTCGAGCACGGCGACCGCCGCCCCCGACTGCACCGAATGTCCCGACGTATACTCCGGAAACGGGGGCGTGGGGAAGACCGACTGGTAGTTCTTGTCGAATACCCGCTGCAGGTACGTCACCGGGCGCACGACGTTCGACCGGTACTTCTCCTTCCAGCATCCAATGAAGGCGTCGGCGATCGACATCGACATCAGCGCGTAGAGTTCCACTGCCTGGTCGGCGCGCAGGTTGCGGCGCGACACCATCTGGTTGGCCACGCTCACCCAGTGGAAACCCGGCGTGCCGGTGGCCACGGGATTGTCGGCCCAGAACAACGCGACCTGCTTCTTCTCGGGCGTCAGCACCGATATCGAGTCGAAGAACTCCTTGCCCATCTTCCAGAACGCCGAGCCCGGCTTCTCCGAGTACTCCGGCGGTGCCGGCGGGGCGCACTCGTCGCCGTCCTTGATGACGAACGGCCGCAACTCGCCCCAGAACGGCGCCGTCGGCTTCACCGGGTTGAACACCGGGAGCGTGGTCGGCTTGGCTTCCTTGGGACGGTTCGTGAAGACGAACCGCTCCCCGGCGCGCTCGAGTTCCATCGCCGCATTCGGATTCGACGGACGCACGAGGTCAGTCTCGCCCGAGATCATCAGCGGCACGTACTGGTCGGGCGTGGCCGTGTTCACCCACTTGTCGCGCCCCACCGGCGGCGTCCAGACTTTCGTGAGCTGCTCGAAGAAACCGTCCTTTTCCGCCCAGCCGAGAATCGCCGCCGCCAGCGCCTGGCCGTGCGTGACCGACGCGTCGCGCGTGGGCGCGCTCACGCCGGCCGCCACGCGCGCCTCGACCTGCGCCCTGGCCAGCGAGTCGATGGTGCGACGCGTGCTGGCGAACCCGTCCCGGAACAGCGAGTCGAGCACCAGCCGCTCCGCCTCGGCGGCGGCAATCGCTCCGTCCACCGGCGTGGCGCTTGCCGGCAGTGCCGGCAGTCCGTTGAGCTGACCGCCCAGCGACGTCAGTCCCGACGCGGCGTCCGCGGCATAACCCTCATAGAGCGCGACCCCGGCGTACGCCGAGATGCGCGAGGCCACCGGCGGACCCAGCCGTTCGGAACGCACGAACGACAGCGACGAGCGCATCCACTGCGCCACGAACTGCGGGTCGGGAGCTGGCGCGGGCTTCGAGCACGCGGCAACGGCAATCAGCGTGAGGGCGACGAGACGAGGGGTGCGCATGGTGTGGTGGGCGGTGAGTGGGTGGGGGATCCGGAGTGAATGTAGAATCGCGGCGGAGGTCCAGCAAGAAACGGCGGCCCACGCGGCGGGCGGGAAGCGTGGCCGCTCCCCGTCACCGCGCGCCACGCCCCCAGTCACCGCGCGCCACGCCCCCAGTCACCGCGCGCCGCGCCCCCAGTCACGGCACCGCAGTCCCCCAGTGGCCCGTGCCAGCGCCCCCTCCCTATCTTTCGCTTTCGTAGACCCTCCCAACCTCTTCACGACGATGTCTCTGCGTTCCCTTGCCATCCTCGCGATCTGCGCCGTCACGGCGTGCGGTGATTCTCCGGCACCGCGGCCGAAGCCCGTCAATCCCGTGCGCGATTCCGTTCGCATCCGCGCCATGCGGCGCTTCGAGCAGCGCCCCGATACCCTGCTCGCCCGCGTTGACACGGCGCGCATCCTCGGCGCGCCGACGGCGCGCCTGTGGGTGGTCTTCGTCGGCGAACTGCAGTGCGCCGGGTGCGCCAGCAGCCTTCACGAGCTGATTCCGATGCTGCGCCGTGAGTACGTCGAGACAGGCAGGATTCGGCTTGCCTACGTGAACGCCGGCGCGGCCGACACCGTGTACAACGCCCGGTTCGCCGCGCATGCCGCCTTCTGTGCGGGCATCAGCGGCCGCTTCTGGGAGGCGCTCGACGTCATCGCCACCGCGCGCGATGACTGGGCCGACCTCGACGACCCGCAGCCGCGGCTCGACTCCCTCGCCGTCCGCGCCGGCGCCAACCCGGAAACCCAGTCGATGTGCCGCCAGCGCCAGCGCATGCTGCCCATGGTCATGTGGGACAAGGAGCGCGCCGAGGCGTCGCACGTCACCTCGCTGCCGACGCTGCTCATCGGCGACCAGCCGATGGCTGGTGATCTCTCGCCGGCGGCGGTGCGGTGGGCGATCGACAAGGCGCTGGCGGCAGCGCGGTAGCTGTCGGCAACTGATACCGCGAAGGGCGAAGCTCGCGAAGATACGCGAAGGAACAACAACCGAGGGGAACCGCAGCGACCCGGCAGTTCCTCCCAATGTTGTCGCTTCGTGACCCTTTGCGATCTTCGCCCTTCGCGGTGGAAGTTCGCTGTCTTGGTCGAACTACCGACCTACGGCTTCTTGCCGAAGTCCACCGCCGGCGCCTCACGCGCCGCCGCGTTCGTCACCTCGAAGTATTCGCGCGCCTTCGCGCCCGTCACCTTGGCCGTCAGCACCTGCGGGAACTTGCGGATGTAGGCGTTGTAGTTCGCCACCATCTCGTTGTAGTCCTTGCGCGCCACGGCGATGCGGTTCTCCGTCCCCGTCAGCTCGTCCTGCAGCTGCAGGAAGTTCTGGTCGCTCTTCAACTGCGGATACGCCTCCACCGTCACCATCAGGCGGCTCAGCGCTCCCGTGAGCTGCTGGTTGGCGTCGGCCATCTCGGAGAGCTTGCCGCCCTTGATGGCGCCCGACAGTCCGGCACGCGCCTCCGTGACCTTCACGAACACGTCCTGCTCCTGCGTGGCAAAGCCCTTCACCGTGTTGACCAGGTTCGGCACCAGGTCGGCACGGCGCTGCAGCTGAACCTCGATATCCTGCTTGGCCTTGGCAGCCGTTTCATCGTAGCCCTGGATGGTGTTGTATCCGCACCCCGCCAGCACCAGCGGCAGCAGGAGGTACAACGCGCGACGTCGCATCTTCGAATCTCTCCGTGAGGAAGGGGAAACACTCAACTGCAAACTCTCAGTCATCTATTATCCACGCCCGGCCATCAGGCGTCCGCCGTCTATCGTCTATCGTCCATCGTCCATCGACCATCGACTATCGTCTATCGTCTATCGACCATCGTCCATCGTCTGCCTGTCGACCCACTGCGCCAGCTTTTCGAGTCCGTCATGGCACCCGCGCAGCACCACCGGCGCCTCGCCGTCCGAGATCTTCCTGGTACCCCGCTTCGCCGCGACCAGCGCCAGGAACGGCGCCGCGTCCAGTCCGGCGGCCGCGGCCACCTCTCGTGCCACGACCTCCGAATCGGCATGCGGCGCGGTCACGCTCTCCGACAGCCGGAGCGCGGCGCGGAACAGCGCGAAGATCCCGGCGCGGACGCCCTCCAGCAGCGCGCGCTGGGCCTTGGCATCACCGAGGCGCGCCTGCATCTCGCGCCGCAGCTGCAACAGCTTCCCCATCGTCTCGCGCTCGAGTTGCAGGCGCAAATCGCGGCGCGCCACGACGATTCCGTCGGTCGACAGCGTTCCATGGAGGACGCGGTGCGCCGCCAGGATGTCGGCGTATTCAATGGCGAAGATGTCGGCGCTCGACCTCCACTCGCTCGACGTGAGCGTCAGCGGCGCGGGATTCCCCGCCTCCATCCACGACCGCGTTGCCGCCCCGGCGGCGCGCAGCGCGCCATCGGAAAGTGCTCGCACGACCACCAGCACGTCGAGCGCGCCCGAGGGCGCTCCCTCGTGCCGGGCCGCCGAGCCGTAGAGCACCACCGCCTCCAGCGCATCGCCGTGCGCCGCCGAGAGCTGCCGCACCAGATCGTCGAGCGTCATCTTGGCCATAGTTACCAGCTCCC
>JBBTFF010000018.1:0-44615 GCA_038041995.1 Gemmatimonadota bacterium
GGGAGTTCACCACGATGTGCGTGGGACGACTCGCGGTACGCACGTCCCAGGCGCGAAGTCCGGCAATGACCGGCGGCAGCGCCAGCCGCGCGAGAATCCCGAAGTCCTCGCGCGCCACGTATCGCTCGTAGTCCCACACCCAGCGCATGGGCGTATGGCAGTAACAGACGTGCACCGCACCCTTGGGAGCGCGCACCGCCTTGGCCCACGCGCTGCTGCTGCTCACCACGACGTCGTAGCCGCTCAGGTCCATGCCCTCGATGGCCAGCGGATAGAGCGGGAGGTAGGCGCGAAAGTGGCGCTTCCAGGCCGGGAGGCGCTGCATCCACGTTAGCCGGAGGTCGGCGTCGCGCAGCGACGCAGGCATCGCGTCGCGGTCGGCAATCGTCGTGAAGATGGGAGCCGCTGGCCAGATGCGGTGGAAGCTCTCGACCACGCGCTCGGCGCCGCCTGCCTGGTTCAGGTAGTCGTGGACGATGGCGAGGCGCATCAGCCGGTCACCTCGTCGAATACCGCCCGCACGCCCCGCACCATCGCACCCACGCTGAACGCGCGTCGCGCGTGCGCCGCACCGGCGGCGGCCAGCGCGGCGGCGCGCGAGGGATCGTTTCGCAGCGCCTGCACCGCGGCGGCGAGCGCAGCCGCGTCGCCCGGCGGCACCAGCACGCCCGTGCGACCGTCATCGATGATTTCGCCGACGCCACCGGCCGCCGTGGCAATGACCGGTCGTTGCGCCAACATGCCCTCCACGATCACGCGGCCGAACGGTTCGGGAAGCGCTGATGCGTGCACGATCACGTCGGCGGCGCGCATCAGCGTGGGAACATCGTGCCTGAACCCCAGGAAGTGCACCCGGGGCGAAAGCCCGCTTTCCGCCGCCAGCGCGCGTAGTTCCTGTTCGAACGCCTGTTCACCGAAGAGCGGCGCCCCCACGATCCATAAGTGGCAATCGCCGGGCAGGTCGCGCAGGGCAGTGATCACCGTCTGCTGCCCCTTCCACGCGGCAATTCGCCCGAACACCGCCATCACCTGGCCGGCGTCCGGCGACAGGCGTTCGCGCAGCACGTGCGCCTGGGCGTCGGGGACTATGTCGAACGGCGCCGCATTGATGCCGTTGTGCACGACGCGCACCTTCGCGCGATCGCCCCCGTGTGCCACGAAGGCATCGGCCGTCGCGCGCGAGTTGGCAATCACGCGCGCGGCTCCCCGGTTGGCGAGCATCACCGCGGCGCGGGTATTGAGCGGGCTGAAGTGGGGCCGTCCGAGCAGATCGCGCAGGTGCCAGACCACCGGCGTTCGACACCGGAATCCGGCGAGCGCCGCCACCACAAAGGCCTTCTGCGAGTTGGCGTAGAGCACGCGCGCGGCGCGTGCCTCGCGCGCCACGCGTCCCGACAGCCGCCACGTGGCCAGGAGCGCGCCCGGCGACGGTAACAGGCCGCCCTTCTTGACGACGCCGAGCGCTCCCATGGGAAGCACCCGCACGTCAACACCGCGCCGCTCGAGTTCCTCGCGAAATGGACCATCCGCGAACAGCCGCACAGCGACGTCTCCGTCGAGCCCCGCAACCACGTCGAGCATCGAAAGCTCCGCGCCGCCCAGCACCCCGGCATGGTCGAGCGCGAGTACGCGCGCGGTCATCGGCGCCTCGCGCCGTCATAGACGCGGCGCACCTGTTCCACGATCACCGGCCAATCGTTGCGTCGTCGTGCGTAGGCCCGGCACTCGTCCTCGGTCGGCATCGGCACGACGCCGGTCAATGCGTCGGCAAGTCCCTGGGCGATGGCGGCGACCGAGCTGTCCGTGAACACGAGATGGGGTGCCAGGCCTTCGACGGTTTCGGGCAATCCACCCACCGGTGTGACCAAGGCGGGCGTTCCTGCGGCCAGCGACTCCGGAACGATGAGCCCGTAGCCCTCGAGCGCCACCGAGGGCACCACGGACAGGTTGGCGGCCCGATACGCGAAAGGCAGGTCGTCCTCTTCGATGAAGCCCACCAGCCGGCAGTGCTCCTCGAGCTGCGCGCGTTGGATCTGCGCGCGCAGCTCATCCTCGATGGAGCCCCGTCCGGCGATGAGCACCAGTACGTCGGGGACGTGCCGCCTCAGCGTTGCGACGGCGCCGATGAGCTGCCCGAGTCCCATGCGATGCGTCAGGCGACGCACCGTCAGGACGATCGGCCGGTCTGCGGGCCATCCGAGCCGCGCCCGGCACTCGGCGCGCGTCTCCTTCACTTCGAACCGCGCGCAATCGACGCCGCCGGGAATGATGAAGATCTTCTCCCACGGCACGCCGAACGACTCATTGAGGATGCGTCCGAACGCGCCGGAGAGGACGATGCACGCATCGGCGCGCTGGTACACCGCGCGCTCGACGCGCGACTTGAGGAACAAGGTGACGCCTCGGACCTTTTCGGCGTACGTCTCCTGCGCCCACGGTCCCTGGAAGTGGAAGACGAACGCGCGACGCCGGTCGCGCAGCAGGCCGAGCAGCGGCACCGCGTACAGCGCAAAGTGGGCGACCACCACGGCGTCCGGATCGGCACGCAATTGCAGCGCCGCTTCCTCGCGCAGGCGGCGCAGGCGGCGAACCAGCGGCGCCGTGTGCGGCGCGATGCCAACCACCCGTCCACCGGTTTCATGCGCCACCGCGTCGGAGCCGGCGACGAGGGCGCGCACGCCCACGCCGTGCGCGGGAAGGCGGTTCACGAGTTCGGCGAAGACGCGGTTCAGTCCTCCTGGTTTTTCTTCGAACCACTCCATGCCCACCTGCACCGTGCGCAATGGCGAGGCAGCCGGGCGGCGCGGCACGGCGCCCGCGATGAGCGCGTCGAGCGGATCGGTGCGCTGCAGCGACCCGTCGACGGCGAGTCGCGCCCAGATCTCGAGCACGAGCAGCGTGAAGAGCTGGTTGCCCCAGTCGTGCGCACCGCTCAGGTGCTCGTCGAGGATGTGCCGCGTGAACTCGGGGCGCACCCAGCCGCGGTCGTGGAACGACGGGCTGTCCAGCGCGGCCCGCACGTGCGTGGCCAGCATGCCGCGCAGCCATCGCGAGGCCGGCATCACGAAGCCGCGCTTGCGACGGTACAGCACCTCGCGGGGCACGAACTTCGCCGCGAGCCGCTTCATCAGGTACTTGGTTTCCCAGCCGCGCAGGCGGATGTCCGTCGGGATGGTGGCGGCAAACTCGATCATCTCGGTGTCGAGCAGCGGCGAGCGCGCCTCGAGCGAGTGCGCCATCGAGGCCACATCGGCCTTGGCGAGGAGCTGGTCGGGAAAATAGGTGGAAAAATCACCGTACAGTGCGCGATCCACGTCGTCCAGGCCATCGGCGCGCGCCCACACATCGCGGTACATCGCGTCGGCGTCGAACCCGGCAAGCGTTCCGAGGAACTGCGGCGTGTAGGCCGCCTCGCGGAGTTCGCGAAAGCCGCGATCATACGTGAACGTGTCGATGGCGTTGCCGCGCCCGGCGCGCGCCAGCAGTGTCGCATTCTTCAGCGGGCCCGACATCCTGGCGTGCAGCACGCGGTCGGCCGCGCGGCGCAAGCCGGCGGGAACGAACCGGCGATAGCCCTGCGCCGCCCGGGCCACCATGGGTCGCGTATATCCGCCGAACAGTTCGTCGCCTCCGTCGCCGTTCAGCGCCACCACCATCATGTCGCGCGACACCCGTGACAGGTCGTGGCTAGGCACGATCGACACGTCGGCCAGCGGCTGCCCGTAGTGCCAGACGATTTCCGGCAGATGAGTCACCGCATCCGGACGCAGCACGCGCTCGTGCAGCTTCACGCCGAGGTGCTCCGCCACTCGGCGCGC
Source organism: Gemmatimonadota bacterium (assembly GCA_038041995.1). Taxonomy (GTDB): domain Bacteria; phylum Gemmatimonadota; class Gemmatimonadetes; order Gemmatimonadales; family Gemmatimonadaceae; genus PNKL01. Next base: position 3,819 of record JBBTFF010000018.1, read on the forward strand.
GAACGGACGCTCGTCGAACTCGGGGTCGTCGAAACCCACGGCGACCGCCTCGATCGCCGTCCCGCTCTCCTGCGCGGCAAGCGCGGTGACCAGCGACGAGTCGACCCCCCCCGACAGAAAGGCGCCGACCGTACGGTCGGCCACGAGTCGTTCGCGTACGGCACGGCGCGCGATCCGCTCCATCTCGACGAGCACTTCCTCCTCACCCATCGCCGTCTTGGTGGCATACGACACGTCCCAGTACCGTTGCACCTCGCAGCGCCCGGTGCGGGCGTCGAACGACAGCCAGTGCGCGGGAGGCAGCGCGTGGACGCCCTCCCAGACCGACATCGGCGCGGGCACGGCCTGGTACGTGAGGTAGGCGTCGATGGCCCGCGAATTCACCGCAGGGCGCTGCGGAAGGAGCTCGAGCAGGGCGTTCAGCGTCGAGGCGAAGGCCAGCGACGCGCCGTTGTGCGCATAGAAGAGCGGTTTCTTGCCCGCCCGGTCGCGGGCCAGGTGCAGCGTGTGCTCCGCCGTATCCCACACGGCCAGTGCAAACTGCCCGTGTACGCGTCGCACCGTCTGCTCGAATCCCCACCGGCGCACGCCATGCAGCAGCACTTCCGTGTCGGAATGTCCGCGAAACCGGCACGCCGGCTCGAGTTCCGCGCGCAACCGCTGGAAATTGTAGATTTCGCCGTTGAACACCACGACGTGCTGCGCGTCGTCGCTCGCCATCGGCTGATGGCCGGCGCTCGACAGGTCGATGATGGCCAGCCGGCGCGCGCCAAGGCAGACGCCCTCGCCCGGCCACACGCCGCCATCATCGGGACCACGGTGGATCATGCGCGCATTCGCGCGCTCCACGCGTTCGCGTTCCCCGCCGGCGCCCGGGCGGACGATTCCACAGATGGCGCACATGCGTCAGTGCCCGCCCATGTTCACTGCGCCGCCCCGGCCAGGACGTCAAAATACTCGCCGGCCACGCGATCCCACGCGTAGCGGCGCGACCGCTCGAGTGCGGCGCTGGACATCGCCCCGCGCCGCGCCGCATCGTCACGGAGCGTGTTCAGCGGCTCGCGCAGCGCGTCGCCGCCGAAGGCCGTGAGAAAGCCGTTCACTCCCGGCTCGATCAGCTCCTCGGTGCCATTGATCGCGTGCGCGATGATCGGCAGTCCCGACGCCGCCGCCTCAAGTACCACCAACGAGAAGGCCTCGTAGCGCGACGGATGCACGAGCACGTCGGCCGCCGCATACCACTGTTCCGGCGTCGTCGTCTTGCCGACGAACCGTACCTGCGACGCGGCATTGCCGCGACGGGCGTGTTCGCGCATCGCCGCCTCATCGCCACGCCCCACCACGCACAACATCGTGTCGGGCATGCCCGCCATCGCGTCGATCGCGTCGCGGAGTCCCTTGCGCTCCCAGTCGCCGCCGCAGAAGAGCACCACGAACACTGACGCGGGAAGCCCGAGCTGGACACGCAGTGTGCGCTTGGCGTCGGCGCTCGGCGCCGGACGGAAGACCGCGTGGTCGACGCCGTTCGGCACGACGGAAATGATCCGCTCGGGGACGCCGTAGAACTCCTGCAGTTCGCGCGCGGTGCCATGCGAGACCGCGATGACCCGCCGCAGGCGGCGCGCGGCATAGGTGCGCCGTTCCTGGGCCACGAACACCTGCTGTGCCACGCGCTGCCAGGCGCGGCCCATCGCGCTGCCGCCGCGCAAGCCGCCAAACCTCGCGGTGAACGCCGCGTGGCAGTACTGCGCCGTCACGACATCGGCGTCGAACGCCGCCGCGCCGATGCTGTTGGAAATCGTGCACCCGGCCCGACGCTCGGCCGCGGCCGCGGCGCGCGCGAAGATCCACGAGCCCAGCACGAGCGGGCGCGCCGCTGGCGCCACACGGCTCCACTGCACCGGTGCGTCGGGCAGTTCGCACCGCGACGCAATGACGATCACCGGCACGCGGCGCGCTACGCGGGCAAGAACTTCGGCCGCGGCACGCTCCTGGCCACCGTGCCGGTGCACTTCGTGCGCAATGAATGCGAGTGAGAAGCTCATGGACACCCTGAAGTTGCGCCCCGGCAGTGCCAAGGGGAATGTGACACGGTCAATTCCCTTTCGGCCGCGGGATCACCAGGTGCCGCGGGTTGCGCCGCGCGGTCGTCGCTCCCGCCACGCGCCCCAGGAACGCCGCGCGCCACGCCCGCAGTGCCAGGGGGTCGCCGTGGAGCAACCGGCGGGCGCACTGCACGAAGCCGGGGTTCTCCACGGTGCCGATGAAAAGCGCCCACGCCATCAGGACGGCGCGCGACACGGGGCCTCGCCCTTCGAGCAACTCGACCGTCTCGTTGTGCACGGCATCGCGCAACGGCGCCTCGGCGAAGACGCCACGGTGCAACGTGTCGGCATCGTGCCGCGGCGCTATGTCGTGGTCGACCGCGACCTGCGGATCGTAGACCAGGCGCCACCCCGCGCGACGCAGGGGGAGGCAAACCCCCAGCTCCCAGTACATCTGTGCGCCGGTGCCCCGCAGGCGCGCATCGAAACCGACCGCCCGCAGCAGTGAACCGCGATAGGCGCAATTCACGCCCTTCAGTATGTCGACGTCCCGCGGTGGACCGTGTCCCAGGTGATGATTCCCGATGACCCGGCCGAACCACTGGGCAATGCCGACCCGCCGCGCGTCGCCACGTTCCCAGGGCTGCCAGTCGCGCCCGCCGACCCCGCCGATCTCCGGCGCCGACTCGAAATGCGCCAGCATGCCGGCAATCCAGTCCGGGCGCGGTCGCGCGTCATCGTCCGTCAGCGCGACAAGTTCCCCGGGCGATGCGGCACGCGCGCCCTGCATGGCCGCCACGACCCCCGGCGTCGCCGTGAACGCCACCGTCACCGTCCGGCCGGCCGCGCGCGCGGCGTTCACCACCGCCACCGTTGCATCATCGCCGGCCCGAGCGCCCACCACAATTTCGTCGGGGCGTCGTGACTGCGCGGCGAGCGCCGCCAGGCAGCGCTCCAGCGCGTCCGCGCGGCGATAGCTCGGCACGACCACGCTGACGTGCGGTCTCACGTGGCGCGCTCCACGGGAAATTCCCGGGCGCTGGCGCGCTCCCAGGAAGCGGCGTGACGCACGACGTGCCAGAGCTCGGCGGCCAGCGCCCAGAGGGCCAGCAGTGAGTCGATGCCCTTGGGCCGCGCCCGGATGTTCACCAACCGCGAGAGCGCGATGTTGCGCATGAGCCGCCAGCGGACGGGACGCGATGCGCCGTGCTTGTACAGGTAGCGCACTTCGGCCTCGCGGTATTCGCCCAGCCGCGTCCCCGGCGGCTGCCGGCGCGGCGGGTGATCCACACGCGCCTCGTTCACCCACCGGAGCATCTTTCCCGCGGTGCGCAGGCGCTCGCGAAGGTCGGCGTCCTCCATGTGCGCGAAGGGAAAGCCCTCGTCGAACCCGCCCAGCCCGCCAAACAGCGCGCGATCGATCGCAAAGTTGCACGACCACAGCACGCCGCCGGCGTTGTTCTCCGGCGCGTGGAACCGGGGCGACGGCAGCCCCGCGCTGCAGGTTGTGCGTCCCTCCAGTACCTCCGCACCGTCGGCCAGTGCGGCATACGCCGAGAGCCACCCCGGCGACGGCACGACGTCGTCATCGGCAAACACGAGCCACGCACCTCGCGCGCCGCGCGCGCCGGCGTTGCGATTGGCGGCCGGCCCGCGATGCGGGCCGCGCACGTGGCGCGTCCACGGAAATTCGGCGCGCAGCATCGCGTCGGTCGCGTCGAAGTCGCCGTCGTCGGTGACCACCACTTCGTACTGCCCGGCGTCCAGTGTCTGGACTCCGGGAGAGAGCCGCCGCAGGCACTCGCCCAATTCACGCAGGCGATCCTTCGTCGGGATCACTACCGACCAGACAGGTGCACCACTCATCTCTCGCCCCACGCCGGGCGCACGCCGATAGCGCAGGCCAGCAGCATCTCGCGATAGCGGGGAGCCAGCACGTCCCAGCTGAATTGCCGGCGCGCTGCGGCGTGACGTTCGCTGCGGGCCGTCTCGTCGGTGGCGCCGGCCAGCGCGCGGCGAAGCAGCGTCGCGGTCGTCTCGCTGCTGGCCGTGTCGCCAAGCAGGCCGTGAGCACCCAGGATGAACCGCGTGGTCGACGTATCATGCGCCACGCAGGGAAGCCCGGCGGCAAGCGCCTCGAGATACGCCAGCCCGAATCCCTCGCGCAGCGAGAGCAGGGCAAAGGCATCGGCCGCCGCGTAGGCCGCGGTCATGCGCTCGCGCGGCCACGTGGCCAGCGTCACGGCATCGCCCAGTTTCGCCCGCGCGCGCTCAACGAGCGCCGGGGTCTCGGGTGTCCGTTCCCCCAGCATCACCAGGTGCGGTCGCGACTTACCGAGCAGCGACACGGCGTCGATGAGCACGTCCATGCGCTTCACCGTCGCATCGAGCATGCCAACCGACAGCAGCATCGCACGGGCCGGGTCAACGCCCAGTTCCTGCCGCGTCGCCGCGCACGCGGCATCATCGCGTGGCGGGAGCGCCGAAGGCATGGCGATGCCGTGAGGCAGCAGCACCATGCGCTCGGCCGCCTCGCCGCGTCGCAGGGCGGCATCGAGGTGTTCAGGGCTCACCTGCTGCACGAGATCGCAGCGTGTATATGGCATGGTGGTGGCGCCGCCGTTGTAGAACAGCAGGCGAAAGCGCTGTCCGGTGATGCGGCGCCAGTGCCAGCAGGCGTTGCCCAGGTTGAGATTGGCGAAGTAGATGACATCGGGGCGCGAGATGACGAGGCGGGGAATGAAGGCCGCAGCGAATGAGATCTGCTCCACGAAGTACGCCTCACGCCGGGTCATCGCGCCCACCAGACGCGCCATCGCCGAGGCCCGCGGCAGGTTACACACCGCCCGCTCTCCGGGCGCCTTCTCCCCGCCGCCGCCGTACAGCGTGATCTCCACGCGCGGGTCGTCACGCAGGGCCAGCGCCACTTCGCGGGCAAACGTCTCGAACCCGCGGCGCTGGCGCCCCAGTCCCGTGCACGGCAGCGCCACGCGTAACGGCCGGGAGACGCCACTCACGCCTTGCTCCCGATCCACGTCCGGTAGTCGGTGATGCGCTCCCGCCAACGCTCCCAGGCGTCACGACGATACCTGGCCTCGAACAGCAGGTAGTCGCGCACCGCCACCGGCTTCACCCCCGCCGCGGCGAGTGCCGCCTCCACCCGCGTCCACTCGATGTGATCATCGGGCCAGATATGCAGGTCACCCTCGGGCATCCAGCGCGGGTCGCGCCACCGACGCCAGGACAGCAGCGGCTTGATGCGCTTCCAGAAGTTGGCCGGGGTGATGAAGCGCGTCCATCGCTTCGGCGGCCATACGATGGCCTCGGCCATGAACGCGTCGCGTTCGGCGCTGGGCTTCCACGAGGCGTCATGGCGTTCGTGGTCGATGTAGACCACGCCGCCGCGACGGACGACGCGCGCCATCTCACGAACAAGCGCGGGGTAGTCAGGCACGTGGTGCAGCACGGAGTAGCATGCCGCCACGTCGAAGGCCCCGTCCGGCAGCGGGGCGAGCGAGCGTCCGTCGAGAAGTTGCGACTCCAGCCGGCCCGTGTGGTCGAACTTCTCGCGCACGACGCGCAGGCACTCGGGCGAGACGTCGGCGGCGGTCACCTGCGCGCCGGCGGTGAGGAAGTGGGCCGTCAGGTTGCCCGTACCCGTGCCGACGTCCAGCACGCGCGCGCCCGGCAAGGAGGCGGGGTGTACCGCTCCCAGGGCTTCGCGCACCGCCGCCGCCAGCCGGGCCTGCTCGATCTCATTGAAGATCTCGGGGTGCTGGGCATCGTACGTACGCGCCACCGCGTCGTGCGCGAGGACGTTCTGGGCGATGCGGGCATCGGCGTCGGTCATTGTTGCCAAGATCGCCCGTCTCGCGTCATCCGTCACGACTCCAGCCGCGTCCGGGTGATGCCACGCGCTAGGCCGGACTGGGAACTGGCAGCGGCGAGACGAACTCACGCGCCAGCTGACGCGAACGCAGCCCCTTGCCGGTGGCGAAATTGTATGCGTGGGCGCTGCAGGCGAAGCCGTAGGAGCCCCAGAAGAACACCCCGACGCTGCCGCTGAAGATGTCGCCGATGAGCAGCATGCCCAGCAGTGACCAGAAACAGGCGCGCGCCGAGTTCGCGAAGGAATCTTCCCGCGCATCCCTGAACCGCAACAGGGTCAGGAGGTTCCCGGCGAGGCCGATGCCGAGCAGCGCTCCGCCGGGCCAGCCGAGCACGTAGAAGACCTCGAGGAAACCGTTGTCGATGGATGCCTGGCGCTGCACCTGCAGGAGTTTCGCGCCTCCCCCAGTTGACCCCAGCCCCTCTCCCTCGGCATGCGCATAGATGGCCTGTGTCGCCAAGTAGGAGAGTTGCCTCCGGGCGTTGAAGGAGTCGTCCTCGGTCAGCGAAGCGAACGACGCCAGGCGCGATGAGATCGTCTCCCGGAACACGTCGAGCGACAACAGCGGCATCGCGAGCATCACCATGAAGAGCATGATGAACCAGTTGCGCATCATCCGCCGGATCGGCCCCATGAATTGCACGATCAGCAGGCCAACGAGCAGGGCCACCCAGGCCGAACGCGTGCGCGTCAGCATTATCGCGATCAATCCGAGCGACAACGAGATGAAGGTGCCGCGCCGCGAGGTGCCGAGCAGGAAGAGCATCCCGACAAGCAGCGCCACGGCATACGGGCCGGGCATGTTCAGCGGACCGAACACCCGGAATCCGAACGGTATCGGCGCGCCGACCGAAACCACCGAGGCGGCCTGCATCCAGTAGAGGTCCCACGCCGGCGGTCGCACGAGCTGGTAGATGCCATACGCGGCGATCACGGGCAGCGTCCACTGGAGAAACGTCAGGAACGCGTCGCGCAGTGCGGGAAAGGTGCGCCAGTTGAGGTTCAGGTGCGCGGCAAAGCAGATGGGAGCCACCCAGGTGAGCATGGCGTACGTCGCCGGGACGAGACCGTTCTTCAGCAAGCCCACCGAGTAGGCGTACGCAACCGCAGCGAGCGTGAAGGTGAACGGGAGCAGCATCGCGCCACGCAGTTCCCGGGCGCGATACCCCAGTGTCAGCGCCGAGATCAGGGCCACGAACACCGGCGCAAGGAGCACCGGATTCGTGGGGTTGTACCCGTTCTGGAGATCGACGAGCCTTCGCACGAACGGCGAGAAGAACACCAGGCCGTATACGAGCCCCAGGTACCGTCCCGGCATGCGATAGTAGGCCACCATCCCGGCTAGCACCGCCGTCCCGACATAGAGCGCCGGAAACAGGGTTCCTCCGCCGACGACGAGACCCCCGAAGGTGACGGCGAGGAAGATCCCCATTGTCAGGTTCGACAGGGGGTCCGCAGCCGGGCGCTGGATCACTTGCGCCTGCACGGACGGACGAGCTGGCAGGGTCACCTGGGGTGCCTCGCGCCGCTCAGTGCGCTGAGCCGGAGTGCCGCGTGCGCTGTTCCTCGACGTCCCGTGACCGCCGCGCCCGACGAATGCGCCGGCGTGCTGACTGGAACGCGTAGGTGAGCAGCGCCACGGCGACGGTCGATGCCGTGCCGTGGGCAAACACCGAGAACGGCGCAACGTCGTCTGCCCCCATGCGGGGAGTCGCCGGGCCGGTGTCCAGCGGCCCCTGCATGCCGTTGATCTTCGAGAGCACCGAAACGTCCATGCCAAGCATCATGTCCGGAAGCGTCGCGCTGAACCCCGCACTCAGGTTGGGCTCACTGGCGCGAAAGACGAACATGGCGGCCAGCCACAGTCCCACCAGCATCAGGGTGCTCAGGTACACGGTGCGCGCCTTGGGCAGGTACCACCTGCGCGGCCCGCGCGACGAACGGCGTCGCCGCCCCGCCCACGGCGCATCGAGTATCCACCAGGTGAGCACCGACACCACCACGGTGGAAGCGAGAATCACGGGCGCCACCAGCGCCTCGGCGGCCGCGAGCATGCAGCCGGCAAGGACCGCCGCGCTGAATTGTCCCGACGATGGCAGCTTCTCCGTCCCCGCGTCGAAGATGTCGGGAACGAGCTCGGTTCGCCTGAGTACGGGATCAGAGTGTCTGGCCATGGGGCGTGATTCCTGGTCGCTCAACGACCGTATTCGTAATAGTAGCCGTACCCCTGACGATACCGTGATCCGCGACGGAGTTCGACGTCATTCAACACGGCGCCAGCCAGGTTGACCTGGACGTTCCGCAACTGGGCCACGGCGAACTTCAGCTCGTCGCGGTCCGTCTTGTCCGACCGCGCCACCAGCAGCAGGGCATCGGAGTTGGACGCAATCAGGGCCGCGTCGGTGAACAGGTTGAGCGGCGGCGTGTCCAGCAGCACGTAGTCGTACTGCTGGCGCAAGCGGTCGAACAGCGGCTGGAGCCGCGTCGCCACCAGGAGGTCGGCGGGGTTCACGCTCGGTGAACTGCCGAGCGGAAGAACGTCCACCGACCCGCCCGTCTCCATGGAGACGCGCCGGATGCACTCGCCCGGTGAGGCCTGGCCATACATGAGGTCGAAGAAACCGGGCGACGGCGGTATGCCGAACGCCTCGTGCACCGTCCCGCGGCGCGTTTCGGCATCGATCAGGATGACGCGCTGGCCCTGCTGCGCCAGCGTGATGGCCAGGTTCACGACGGTCGTGGTCTTGCCGTCGCCAGGCAGCGCGCTCGTGACCACGATCACGCGCGGCGCACGCGGCGGCGTGAGGTAGTTGAGGTTCGTACGGAGCACCCGGTAGGCTTCGGCCGCCGGCGTGTGGTATTCGCGGACAGAGCCCGGTGCGGCGCTGCCGCTGCCGGATCGTTCGCTGGCCGGGGCGCCGGCCTCGCCGACCGGGGCCGGAGGCGTTCGGTATGTCCCCGCCCGCGACTGTTGCTGCAGATTGGGAATGATGCCGACCACCGGCACGCCGACGATGGCGCGCAGGTCCGCCTCGGTGTGGATCGTCGTGTCGAGCCAGTCGCGAAGGAACGCCACGCCAATGCCGACGATGAGGCCCGAGAATATGGCCACGGCAAATATCAGCGTCTGCGACGAGTTCCCAACCATGTCCGCGCTGACGGCGTCGTCGAGCAGCTGCGTCGACGAGTCGGGCACCGACGCGGAAATCTCCGCCTCCTGCAGTCTTGCCTGCGCCTGCCGCAGAACCTCCAGCAGCACGAGACGGTTGCGCTCGAGCCGCTGAAACTCCATGGCCTGTTCCGGCATGTGCGAGAGTGCCCGCTGCAGCGAGTCGACGCGGTGCTGGCGGTCTTCCACCAGCGAGTTGCGCTGGCTCAGGAACGCGGCCGCACGATCCTGGATGAGCTCCTTCACCGTCTCCATGCGAACGTTGAGCGCCTTCATGTCCGGATCGTCTGCCGTGCGGCGCTGCCGCAGGATATCGCGCTCCGTTCCGAGTCCCTGCAGTGTACTCAACTCCGACGCCGCGATGCCCAGGAACTCCGGTGTCGCCTTCGCCCGCCGCAGGAATTCCTCGGCACCCTCCACTCCCTCCTGCTGCAGCGGAACAAGCGCGCGGGCGATCGCATCACGCTCCAGCGTGATGGCGGTCATGTTCTCCCGGAGCATGTTCAGCTCGGACACCAGGTCCTGGATCTTCCCGTCCACACTCGACACGCCGCGCGCCAGCAGGTAGTCGCGAATCTCCGCTTCCTGGTCGTTCAGCTGCTCGCCGACGACTTGCACCTGACGCTGCAGGTACGCAACCGTCGAACGCGCTCCGCTGACCGACAGGTCGATGCGTCGCTGCACGTACGCACGCGCCAGCACGTTCGGCACCTGCACGATCTCCGAGGGATCCTTGCCGCTGTACGAAATGCGCAACACGTTGGCATCACGACCGGGCTGGCTCACCCGAATCGCGTCCCGCAACGCCGACGCCACGTCGTTGCGCGGAAACACCGTGAACACCAGCCGGTCGTATCGCGAAGCCGCACCCGCCAGCTGGATCCAACCGCCCTCAATTGGAATCGGCATCGAGTCAGGGTACGTGCCCAGCAGCTTCTCGCTCGGCAGCACGCGCACCTCGCGCTGACCACGCACCGCACGGTCCAGCCGATAAGCCTGGGACGGCGCCTCGGCGCTCACGAAGGCGGTTCGCACCACCTCGCTCTTTTGCTTGCGAACAGGCTGGACGAGCGCCAGCCGCATCGCCATCGAGTCGACTACATCGTAGGCCAGCTTGCGGCTCGTCAGGAGCATCTGCGCCGTGGCCAGCACGTTGGTATTGTCCGTGCTGAAGAACGCATAGGGTCCGCCGTCGCCGGCACTCTTCTCCTCAATGCGCACGGTCGCCGACGCCGCGTATAACGGCTCGAGACGACGGACGGCCAGCATTGCTGCGGCCGTCGCCAGCCCCACGCAGATGACGATGATCCAGGCGCTGCGCGCGACCGTTTGCCACGCGCGACGGAGGTCGATTTCCTGGTTCGCATCGGACGGTTGCATGAGAACGGGAAGTTGTTCTGCGGTCATTCTATCGTCTCGAGAACATTGCAATTTGTAGCGCAAGCGTCACGAGCGTGCCGTACCTCACGATCGAGTCGATTCGCCTCTCCCACGCGCTCGGATCGAGCACGAGGACCGCATCACCGTCGTCAATGGGCACCCGATCGAGCCGCTGGTCCACCGAAAGGGCGTACCGCGTGCCGTCACGTCCCTTCTGGAGCAGGATCGTCGGCATTCGGCGGCTCGTGCCGGTGAGACCGCCGGCCCTCGCCACCAATTGCTGCACCGTCATGGTCGGCTCCGCCGCGTAGACGCCGGGTGAACGCACCTCACCCAGCACGGGCATGCTGCGCACGATGCCAACGTCCACCACGGCGTCAATGATGCGCCTGGAGTAGCCGCGGGAGATCAGTTCGGTGAGCGAATCCACCGTCAGGCCCACCACCACCATGCGGCCCAGGCCGGGCAGCTGGACTTCGCCCCGCCCGTTCACCACCCACTGTCCGTTGAGTTCGGGCTCGCGATACACTCTCACCCGTACCTCATCACCGGGAAGCACCGTCCACGGTCGGTCCGGGAGCGGCGCCAACGCAACCGGCGTGCGCGGCGCGCAGGCCGCGAGCACCAGGAACGCCGTCGACACCGCTTGGCGCACAAGTCGATTCATGAAAACACGCACGGGCATCGGGAAGAAGTCGTGAAAGACGGGAATCCGGAACAACACGATCCGTGACGACGCATCGTCACGCATTCTAGAACGCACCCTTCATGGAGACCACCGCGGGGATCGTACGCAACAAGATCACGAGATCGCGCCAGAGCGTCCACCCGCGGACGTAGTCCGCCTCGAGGCGCACCACCTCCTCGAAGTCGCGAATCGCGTTGCGCCCCCCCACTTGCCACGGACCAGTGATGCCGGGCAGCACCTCGAACCGCACAAAATGGTGCGGCTGGTACCGCAGGACCTCCGATGGCAGGGCCGGGCGCGGCCCCACCAGCGACATCTCGCCCCGCAGCACGTTCCAGAGCTGCGGCAACTCGTCCAGGCTGGAGCGCCGCAGGAACTTGCCCACCGCCGTCAGCCGCGGATCGTTGGGAAGCTTGAAGATGCGCTGATCGCCATCATGGATGTTGGCCGGCGCTACCTCGGCCTGGCGGCGCTCGGCGTCCGCGACCATGGTGCGGAACTTCAGGCAGACGAAGGGATCGCCGCCGAGGCCAACCCGCACCTGGCGGAAGAACACCGGCCCCGGAGTGGTGAGGCGGACGAGAAGGCTCACCAGCGCCATCACCGGCGCGAGCACCACCAGGCCGATGATGGCGCCGATGACGTCCATGCCACGCTTCAGTACGAGCTGCGACCCGACGAGCGCCGGGCGTGACAGCAGCATCAGCGGTTCGGCGCGTCGAAGCAGGAACGTCGGCTCGTCGAACTTCCGGAACACCTCCCGCCGCGTCGCATACACACGCGCGCCCGCGTTCGACGCCGCGATCATGACGCTCTGGAGCGCCTGGTCCGAAACCGCGCCCACCAGGACCAGCGCGTCCGCATGCAATTCGGCAATGCGATCGTACAGCTCCTGCATGCCGTCGCTTCCCGGCTCGCCCCAGCGGGCTGTCAGCTCGTACGTCGCCGGCATGGCACGGCTCACGGTGGTGGTGGAACGATCGTTGCGCAGCCGGTCAATCTCGGCGCCCGGCCCAAGCACCAGGGTTCGCGACGGATCCAGTCGGCTGGGATCGATCGAGGCGAGCGCCCGCGTCAGGCCCCGCCGCTGCACGATCAGCGCCAGCCACGCCGTGGCCAGCACTACAAACACCGCAATCCAGCGCCAGATGACACCTTGGCCCCAGACTTCCGCCCATCGGGGAAGCACGAGTCCGAGCAGGAGCGCCGCGAACATCCGCCAGGGAATCGCCTGCCGTTCGGTGAAGCTGTAGCAGCGCGTCGCCAGCAAGCAGAACACGAGCGACGTGAGACGGCGCGTGAGCGCCGCTGAGGTGAGGGGAATGAGCCCTGTAATGAAGGACCGGCCATCCACCCCGAGCAGCGGTACTGCCCGGTCAAACGGCAGCATGGCGAAGAACGTGAAGACCGCCGCCAGCGTCAGTACGTCCGCCGCCACGATGATCGCACCATAGCTGACCTCGCGCCAAAAACGACGGCGCTGCAGGTCGAGTGCGCGATGGCGCACCTCCAACCTGGTCAGGTGGGCGGGAGTGGAGGTCACGGAGAGGCTCGGTGCATTGGTCACAAATATGTGAGGCGCCGCAGACGCTCAGGTAGTTCGGGGACCCAAGACACTCGCGCTGCCCCTCTTCAATAATGTAGGTGATCAAACCATCGCCGGAGGCGAAGAAAGGGGACTTTCCAGCCCTGGCCTCGGAACCGGCGGGTTACCAGCCGGCTCACTTGACACGAAGTTACCCAATTGACTATCTTTCGTCCAGTATACAGTTTCGTGACACTTCTGAAGCGCTCCATATCCGTTCGAGTAGCGCAGCAAGCCACTCGAGTGGCGCACCAAGCCACGAATCGTCATTGAGCGCTGGCTGTTCGCTCATCGGCCCTCTCGCCGTCCGCGTTCGTTAGGATCCCTCTCTGTGAATACGTCTGCTACCGTGAAGACTGACGAGACGCCCAACGCCGGCGATGAACGCCGCTTCCGCCCTGGTGGAAGCGCGGCGCAGATAGAGAAGCTGCGCCAGTTCCTCACCGAAGCCATCCAGCGCGGTGCGAGCGACGTGCACATCCGCGCTGGCGACGTCGTCTATGCGCGTATTCACGGGCAACTCGTGCCGCTCGACACCCCGGTGCTTGGCGCGCTCGACACGCGTGAGCTCGCCATGCACATGCTGGCGACGGCGCCGAACGCGCCGACGCTCGATGAAGTGCACGACTATTCGGGCCCGTGGAGCGCCCCCGGCATCGCCCGCTTCCGCATCAGCATCCTGAAGCAGCGCTCCAGTTACATGGTGGTGATGCGCGTCATTCCTGACGTGCTCCCCACCTTCGACTCGCTCGGACTGCCGCCCTCGCTGGGCCGCATGGTGCTCAGCGAGTCCGGCCTCATGCTCGTCAGCGGCGTGGCGGGTTCGGGCCGTACCAGCACGATGGCCGCGCTGGTGAACCACCTCAACGCGCACGCCCCTGCCCGGCGTCACATCGTGTCGGTGGAACCGTCCATCGAGTTCCTGCACAAGAGCCTGAAGTGCTCGGTGACCCAGCGAGAAGTCGGCATCGACACCGAGTCGTACCACGCGGGCATGCGCGCGGCACTCGACCAGGACGCCGACGTGGTGGTCGTCGGCGAGCTTGCCGGTCCTGAGATGATCGAGATGGCCTTTCGCGCCGTCGAACAGGGTCGCCTCGTGATCGCCAAGACGCAGGCGACCGATGTCACCACGACCATCAAGGGACTGCTCTCCAATTTCCCGGCCGAGGCGCAGGACCAGATGCGCCTCCACCTCGCCGAGACGTTGCGCGCCATCATCGCCCAGCGGCTGTTGCCGCGCTCCGACGGCAACGGACGCGTCCTCGCGGCCGAACTGCTGCTCATGCATGCCGGGGTCCGGGATGTCCTCAGCGATCCCGGCCGCCTGCACGAGATGCGCGCGGTGCTCGCCGAGGGGCGCGCCCAGTTCGGCACGCAGACCTTCGACCAGCATCTGGCCGACCTGGTCATTGCCGGGCGGGTGGCGTTCGACGTCGCGGTCATCCTGGCCACCAACTCGCTCGACTTCGAGCTGCAGTTGCGCGGGTTGCGAAGGTAGGGTCGTCCGCTCGTTAGCGCCTGAGCAACCGCGCCCACCACGGGCGCGCCTTGCTCGCCGCACCACCCATCGGTTCCACCGGCATTGGAGGCTCGCCACGCACGAGGCGTGCCGGATTCTCGCAGAACAGCATCTCGGCCTGCACCTCCCCTCCGCGCTCGGCGAGGGCGGCCCGTGCCGCCGAGACCGAGGGCGCCCCGCGGCCGTGATAGTCGCTTGACCCGTAATCGATCCAACCACGCGCGAGCAGCGCCGCCGCGCGCCGCGCGGGGCCATCGCCGTGCAGGCCGATCAGCGAGCCGGCATTTACCTGGAAGTAGGCGCCCGCATAGCGGAGCGGCAGAAGCTGCTCGAGCGACTCGTCGACGTTGCGATAACGCTCGGGGTGCGCCACCACCGGCTGCCAGCCGTTCTGTCGCAGCGCGCGAATGGCGAAGTCGGCGTGGGCCAGCGGCAACTGCAGGCCGGGATACTCCACCAGCACGAACCGTCCGCCACCAAGGCGCAGCCGCTCATCGCTGACGTCGGGGTCCGGCACGTCGAGCATCAGCTCGACGCCGCGCAGCAACCGCAGGCCGCGCGCGGCGATCTCCGCATCCACGGTGAGCTGCGCGAATCCCGCGTCCAACTGCGCCAACCGCTCCTGCAGCATGTGCGGCGCGAGCGTCAGCGATCCGTCGAAATGCGGCGTCACGATGGCGGTGGTCACGCCGTCGCGCACCATCGCGGCGACCGCCAGGCGCGATTCGACAATGTCGGCGGCACCGTCGTCGACTCCCGGCACGAGGTGGCTGTGGAAGTCGGTGGCCGTGCCCGAGGTCATTCGTTCACCGCGGCGCGCAGCGCCGGTTCGAGTGTGGCATGCCGGAACACGTACCCGGCTGAGAGCAGCCGGCGCGGCACCACCCGCTGGCTCGCCAACAGCGTGGCCTGCGCCATTTCGCCGAACGCCAAGTTGAGCGCCAGCGCCGGCACGGGGAAGAGCGCCGGCCGGTGCACGACGCGCGCAAGCGTCGCCGTGAACTCGGTGTTGGTCACGGGCGATGGTGCCGTCGCATTCACCGCGCCCGACAGCGCCTCGGAGTCAAGTGCAAAGCGCACGATGGCAACCGCATCATCCATCGACAGCCAGCTCATCCACTGGCGTCCATCGCCCACGCGACCGCCCGCGCCAAGCCGGAAGACGGGAAGCATCTTGCCGAGCGCCCCACCGTGGCGCGACAGGAGCACGCCGAACCGCAGGTGCACGGTGCGAATGCCCGCCGTGCGCGCGGCGTCGGCACCCGACTCCCAGGCCTGACATACCTCGGCGAGATAATCGTGGCCCGCAGGCGCGGACTCGTCGCAGACGGCATCAGCCGCATTCCCGTAGATGCCCACCGCCGAAGCGCTCACCAGGACGCGCGGCTGCGGCGCCATTGCGGCCGCGGTGCGCGCGATGAGCGTCGTGCCCGCCACGCGGCTGTCGCGAATCTCCCGGCGATGTCCGGACGTCCATCTCTGGCCGATGTTCGCACCGGCGAGATGAACGAACGCGTCGATTCCCTCGCAGGCTGCGGCGTCCATCTGGCCGGCCGCCGGGTTCCAGCGCACGTCGGAGTCCGGCCCGCGCCCGATCCGCGTCACCGCATGCCCGGCACCGCGCAACGCCGGCACCAGCGCCGTGCCCAGCAATCCGCTCGCCCCGGTAACGCCGATCCGCATTGCCGCTCGCTCCACTCCGCAGGTTCAGTCGACGGGCAGGTCCAGCAGCCGCCACAGGTACCAACTCGCGATGGTGCGATACGGTGCCCACACCGCGCCACGTTTCAGCACCTGCGGTGGAGTGGGAAGGCGTCGCAGTCCGTACGCGCGCTGGATCCCCTTCTGGATGCCCAGGTCGAGGTCGGGCAGCACGTCCGCTCGCCCCAGGCGAAACATCAGGAACATCTGCGCCGTCCAGCGCCCGACCCCCTTCACGGTAGTGAGCGTGGCGATCACCTCGTCGTCACCGAACTCGTGCAGGCGTTCGAGCGGAAATCGGCGCGAGGCTGCGCGCGAGGCGAGGTCCTTGACGTACGCCGTTTTCTGGCCGCTGAGGCCGGCGCCGCGCAGCACGGTGTCGTCGAGCTTGAGCAGGGCGCGTGGCGTCGGTTCGCGGCCACCGAAGAGGGCGAGCATACGACCATGGATGGTGGCCGCGGCACTTCCGCTCAGCTGCTGATAGACGATGGATCGCACGACCGCACCAAAGTGCGACCCGCCGGAGGCGACCCGCGCGCGACAGGGACCCACACGATCGATGACGCCGGCGAGCACCGGGTCGGCGGCGCGCAGGTGGGCGAGGGCGGTCCGGACGGGAAGCGGCATGATGCGCTGAACTTAGCGCGTGACGGCGTCACCGACTATCAGGCGCCTGTGCCGGCATGGCGGATCAGGTGTGCTTCGGCTCGTTGCGCACGACCCGCAGGAGGTCACTCACGTCGAAAGGCTTCTGCAGGAAGGCTACATCCGCCCCGGGGATGGCCGCGCGCAGCGCGTCGTCGGCCACGTAGCCCGACATCAGGATCACGCGCAAGCCCGGATGCATCTGCAGCAGGCGCCTGGCCAGTTCGGGACCGCCCATGAGCGGCATCTCCACGTCGGCGACCAGCACGGCGAGAGCCTGCCGCGACGCCTGCCACGCCTCAAGGGCGGCCATGCCATTGGCGGCCTCGATCACCTGGAATCCCTCGCGCAACAGCACGAGGCGCACCACCCGGCGCACCGTGTCGTCGTCTTCTGCCAGCAGCGCGTATCGTTCCGGCGCCGGCGCGTCGCTGGCGGCGCGCGCCACCACCGCACCGCTCGATGGCAACGCGTCGTCCTGCGAAAGAGGGAAGCCAAGACGCACGATCGTCCCCGCTGGCGACGACTGCAACGACAGCCAGCCGTCGCTCTGCTGGGCAAAGCCGAACGCCGTGGGCAGTCCGAGACCGCGCCCGGCGCCCTTGGTGGTGTAATACGGCTCGAAGACGTGCGCACGCGACTCGACCGACAAGCCGAGTCCGGTATCGTGCACCGACACATAGGCGTACTCGGCACTCTCATCCACGCCGGCGGCGCGCGCCTCGGCGACGCGCATGCCCCGCGCGGTGGCGACGAGCATTCGCCCTCCGGTAGCCTCCATCGCCTCACCGGCATTCTGGACGATCGCCAGTACGGCATCACCAAACCGCACACCGTCCACCCGGACGCGCCCCGCGTCCACGGCATAGCGGAAATCGGCCGTGACGCCGCAGGGCAGCCGGCTCCGAACAGCATCCTCGAGCGCGCGCACCGCCATGTTCACGTCGAGCAGCGTCGGCTGCAGTGACTGCCGCCCGGACAGCGCGAGCAGGTCGCGCGCCAGCCGCCCCGCGCTCGCCGTCGCCTGCGCGATCTCGGCAACCGTGTCACGCACGCGATGGTCGCCGTCAAACTCGCCGAGCAGCAGGTGACTGCTGGTCGAGATCGTCGTGAGCACGTTGTTGAAGTCGTGCGCGATGCCCGCGGCCAGCTGGCGTACGGCATCGGTCTTGGCTTGCATCGCCTGGCGCGTGCGCAGTTCCTCGCGCACGGTGACGTCGCGCAGGATAGCCGCCATCTCTCCGCGGTCGCCCGGCAGACGCCAGAGCGCCCCATCCACACGCACCGCGGCACCCGCGCTGCGCCGAGCCAGCGTCGGCTCCGACTCGCCCACGCGGAACTCAGGTCCGCCACCCGACGCAAAGCGCATCATCGCGTCGCGGAGCGCCACCGCGTCGTTCACTTCCACCAGCGACAGGAGGTCGCGTCCCAGGATCGTCGCCGCCGAAGTGTCGAACAGGCGTTCGGCCGCCGGATTCACGGCCTGAACACGCAGGCTGGAGTCCAGGAGCAGGAGCGCGTCGGTGGTCGACGCAATCAGCATTTGCAGTCGCTCTTCCGACTCCCGGGCGATGCGCCGGGCGTCTTCCATGACGAGCAATACCATGCCGAAGCCCAGCCCGCCAAGGGTGAGCGTATCGAGATACATCCGGTGGCGCACCGGGGACGACAGAAGGGCCGAGAGCGTCGTTTCCGACGCGAGGATAGCTACTCCGTACAGCGCCCACGTCAGCGCGTAGACGAGCATCGCCACCGAGGTGGCGTGCGTACCGAACGTCTTGCGTTCGCTGGGCAACGCTCCCAACAGCCAGGCGCTGACTCCACACAAGACCATGGCAAACGGGGACTGCCAGGCCACCGCCGTGTTGGGGCTGTTCGACAACCACGCCGTCACGACCCCGAGGAACGCCATCACCGCCGTGACGGGTCCCACCGGAAGCAGCCGATCGGGGCGCTGGTAGGCCAGCGCGCCAAGCAGCAACAGCCCGAAAAACATGAACTTTCCCACTTGGTAGCCAAGCAGGCCAAGCGTCGACGGCACGCCGGGAATATGCCGCGCCAGCAGCACCACGAGCGACAGCGCAAGCACGGCCCAGGCTCGTTCCCACAACTCGAAGTACGCCCTCGGCTTCACCTGCCGGCGCACCACGGCAAACAGCGTCGCCAGCAATACCGCCGCACCGATCTCCATCATCAGTGCGGCCAGGTTGGCGATGAGCGGCGCGGCGGCGGGAAGCGTTGGCATGAGGGGGATATGAGTTGCTCTAAGGTTGCCTCGCGGGCGGCGCCGCGGGAGGGGGAGCCTCGCGCCACCAGCGTCGCGCCGCGCTACATTCAACGTCAGCGCGGCCAGCCTTGCGACCCGCGCTTCTCTTCTCCCGAAGGCCCCCCACAGGAGCCCCGATGCGCATCACCAAGGTCGGTGTCGTCGGCGCGGGCGTCATGGGGAGTGGCATCGCCGCCCTCGCCGCCTCCGCCGGCTTCCCCGTTGTCCTGCTCGACGTGCCGGGCAGCGACGATCCGGCTTCGCCCGATCGTTCAGCGCCGGCCCGCAAGGGCCTCGAAAAAGCCCGCAAGGCAAAGCCGGCGGCGTTCATGGACGCCGAACGCGCCGCGCTCGTCACCACCGGCAATACCGCCGACCACCTCGAACTGCTCGCCGATTGCGACTGGATCGTCGAGGTCATCGTGGAACAGCCGGCGCCCAAGCAGGAGTTGTTCGCTCGCCTCGAGCGCGTTGCCCCGAACGCCATCGTCACCTCGAACACCTCGGGCATCCCGATGGCCGTCCTGCTCGAGGGGCGCAGCGACGCGTTCAAGCGGCAGTTCCTCGGCACGCACTTCTTCAATCCGCCGCGCTACATGCACCTGCTCGAACTCATCCCGACGCCGTTCACGGCGCCCGGGACGCTCGAAACCATGCGCGAGTTCTCCGAGCGCACGCTCGGCAAGGGCATCGTGCTGTGCAGGGACGTGCCCGGCTTCGTGGCCAACCGGCTCGGCGTCTTCGGGATGTTCACGACGTTCAAGCTGATGGAGGAGTTCAACCTCACCATCGATGAAGTCGACGGGCTCACCGGCGCGCTCATCGGGCGCGCCAAGACGGCGACCTTCCGCACCGGTGACCTGTCGGGCCTCGACATCCTCGTGCACGTAAGCGCCGGGTTGTCGCAGGCCACGGGCGAGGACTTCTCGCTCCCGCCCTGGGTGCACGAGATCGTCAAGCGCGGCTGGCTCGGCGACAAGTCGGGAGGCGGATTCTACAAGAAGAGCGGCAAGGACATCCAGACGCTCGACTGGCACACGCTCGAGTACGTGCCGCAGCAGCGGCTGTCCACGCCCGAGATCGACGCGTTGCTGAAGCTGCCGGTGACGGAGCGCCTCGCCAGGGTCCGCGACCTGCCCGGACACTACGGCGACTTCCTGCGCAAGCTGCTCACCATCGTCGCGTATCACACCGCGCGCCTTGCCCCGGAGCTGACGCACGACATCGCCAGCGTCGACCGCGCCCTCGAGTGGGGCTACGGCTGGGAAATCGGCCCGTTCCGCGTGATGGACACGCTGGGCATCGACTGGCTGCGCACCCAGATTGATCAGCTCGGCTTCGACGCGCCGTTCCTGTTTCTCCACGCGACCGACGGCTTCTACGCGGGGCACGGCAGCGCCGGGCAGATGGCGACACTGAAGGGATTCCAGCCGGTTCCGGCCATCCCGCACCGCCTGTCGCTGGCCGCACGCCGCGCCGACGGGCGCATGGTGGACGACAACAAGGAAGCACGCATCATCGACCTCGGTGACGGCGTACTCTGTCTCGAGTTCTGCGGCAAGATGAACACGCTCGGCGTTGGGGTCGTCGAGATGGTCGCCCGCACGCTCGACCGCGTCGGCCGGGGGAATTACGTCGGCCTCGTGATCGGCAATGACGATCCGCGCACCTTCACCGCCGGCGCGAACCTCGCGCAGCAGGGCCCGGCCCTGATGAGCGGCGACTGGAAGGCCATCGAGGCATCGATTGCCCGGTTCCAGGACACCTCGATGTCCCTGCGCCGCGCGCCATTCCCCGTGGTGGCCGCGCCGTTCGGCCTCACGCTCGGCGGCGGCTGTGAATTCTCGCTGCATTGCGATCGCGTCCAGGCGCACGCCGAGTTGTACATGGGCCTTGTCGAGGTTGGCGTGGGGATCATTCCCGCCGGCGGCGGCACCAAGGAGCTGGCGTTCCGTTTCGCCAACGACCTGAAGTCGTACGAGGACGCCGATCCTTTCGAGGCGGCCAAGCGCGCCTTCAAGCTCATCGCGCTCGCCCAGACCAGCAGCAGCGCGCATGAAGCCCGCGCCATGGGCTACCTGCGCGAGCGCGATCGCATCTCGATGAACCGCGATTCATTGCTGTCCGACGCCAAGGCGCGCGTGCTCGACCTCGCGCCGGACTACGTGGCGCCGCCACCAATGACGATGCGCGCGCTGGGCAAGGAAGTGGTGGGCAACCTGGACTATGCGCTCTTCTCGTTCCAGGAAGCCGGGCAGGCGAGCGCGCATGACGTGCGCATTGGCCACGAGATCGCGGTGGTCCTCGCCGGCGGCGACGGGCCGCCACGGGAGGTCACCGAACAGGACCTCATCGAGCTCGAGCGCGAAGCCTGCCTGCGCCTGCTCGGCACCAAGGAGACCCAGGCGCGCATGCAGTACATGCTCGAAACCGGCAAGCCACTGCGCAACTGACCGACACCACGACTACTGCGGGTCCGCCGCACGCGGGCCGGGAGAATGGATGATGCACATGAAGGACGCAGTCATCGTGAGCGCCGTGCGAACGGCCGGCGCTCGCGGCAAGAAGGACGGTGGACTCGCCACCGTGCACCCCGTGGACCTGTCCGCCGAGGTGCTCAAGGCCGTGGTGCAGCGCGTGAAGCTCGACCCGGCGCTCGTCGACGACGTGCTCTGGGGCTGTGCCATGCCCGAGGGAGCGCAGGGACTCAACATCGCGCGGCTGGGCGTGCTGCGCGCCGGCTTTCCGGTGGACGTCTCGGCCGCCACGGTGAACCGCTTCTGCTCGTCGGGACTGCAGACCGTGGCCATGGCCGCGCAGTCGATCATGACGGGCCTGTGCGACGTGGTCATCGCCGGCGGTATCGAGATGATGAGCGCGGTGCCGATGGGCGGGTTCCACACGCGCCTTCATCCGGAAATGACCGAAGAGAACATCGGCATGGGTTTCACCGCCGAGCGCGTGGCCAAACAGTGGGGAATCACCCGCGACCAGGCCGACGACTTTGCGCTCGGCTCGCAGCAGAAGGCGGCGGCCGCGTGGCAACGCAACGCATTTGCCCGTGAGATCGTGCCGGTGCCCGTGCCCCGCGTCACGTGGAAGGGCGGCAAGAAATCCACGGAGATCACGCAGTTCGCGGTGGACGAGCTTGTGCGCGCCGAGACGACGCGCGAAGGGCTGGGCAAGCTCAGGCCCGCGTTCGCCGCCAAGGGCGTGGTGACGGCGGGCAATTCGTCGCCGCTCAGCGACGGCGCGGCGGCGTTGCTGCTGATGAGCGCCGGCAAGGCGAAGGAACTTGGCCTTAGGCCGCTGGCGCGCTTCGTGACGTTCGCCACCGCTGGCGTGGCGCCTGACATCATGGGCGTGGGTCCCATCAAGGCGGTGCCCAAGGCGCTCGACAAGGCCGGACTGACGCTGGGTGACTTGAAGATGATCGAGCTCAACGAAGCGTTTGCCACACAAGGGCTGGCGGTCATCAACGAGCTCGGCATGGATACGTCCCGCGTCAACGTGAACGGCGGCGCGATTGCGCTGGGTCATCCGCTGGGCGCCACCGGCGCAAAGCTCACCACGCAACTGGTGCACGCGATGGGCGCGAGCGGCGGCGGGCTGGGCATGGTGACGATGTGCATCGGCGGCGGTATGGGCGCGGCCGGCATCTTCGAGGTGTACACATAGCGGGCCTCACCTTCCACCACGAAGAACGAAGAGCGCGAAGGGGCACGAAGGGACACTTGGAGGGAACTGCGACGCATCGCAGTTCCCCCCAACCAACTGGACCCTTCACCACCGGGCGATCTGGATGGTAGATTCCGCGCAACGCAAGCCGCCCGTCCGCTGTCTCATTCATTGACTTGATTCGGCAGCCCCCCATGCCTCGCACACGTCATCTGTCCGCCCTCGTCGCAATGTCGCTGAGTCTCGGCGCTTGCGGCCTTGCCGCGCGCGCACCGCATGGCCCGTCCTTCCAGATGGGACCCGAGGCCGCCAAGGTCCGCGCCCGTGCCGACAGCCTACGGTATCCGTACACGCCGGTCGATATCGATTTCATGTCGGGGATGATCCACCATCACGCGCAGGCCATCGTGATCTCGCGGTGGGCGCCGTCGCACGGCGCCGGCGCCGCGGTGCAGCGCCTCACGGCGCGCATCATCAATGCGCAGAGCGACGAGATCAACCTCATGCAGACCTG
This sequence comes from Gemmatimonadota bacterium, assembly GCA_038041995.1. Taxonomy (GTDB): domain Bacteria; phylum Gemmatimonadota; class Gemmatimonadetes; order Gemmatimonadales; family Gemmatimonadaceae; genus PNKL01. The sequence goes on from JBBTFF010000018.1 coordinate 26,901, forward strand.
GCTGCGCGACCGCAATCAGGGGACTCCCGAAGTGGATTCGGCCGGCGTCGTCACCATGCCGCACAGCGCGCATGGCGGTCATGATGGGCACGCCATGGTGATGCCGGGCATGTTGAGCGACGAGCAGATGCGCGAACTCGACGCCGCGCGTGGCCCCGAGTTCGACCGGCTCTTCCTCACGTACATGATCCAGCATCACCGCGGCGCCATCACCATGGTGCGCGCTCTCTTCGCCTCCCGGGGCGCGGGGCAGGACGAGACCATCTTCAAGTTCGCTGCCGACGTCGAGGTGGACCAATCCACCGAGATCAGCCGAATGCTGCAGATGTTGCTCGAGCACGACGGGGCCCCCCGCTCGCCCTGAGCCGTCCCGCAGACCGTTCCGCTTCTCCCTTCACTTCCAGGACCCATTGATGCCCATCGACCGCGAGCGCCGTTCTGGCGCGTCCCCCCTCGCCGTCCGTCTGGCCAGCGCCTTTGCCGTGCTGGTCGCAGCCTCGTGCATGAGCTCGACTCCCCCGGCCAAGCCCCCTGCGCCGTCGCCGATGAACGACGCCCGCGTCGGACTCAAGGCCGGCCTCATGAACGCAGGCGAGGCTCTGTCAAACCTCAAGGTCGTCTCCAAGGCGGCCTCGCCCGAAGGCTTCCTCGGCATCATGAACTCCGATCTCGCGTTCACCGGCAACTACGTCATCCAGGGCAACTACAACGGCCCGGTGATCTGGGACATTTCCAACCCCGCGCGGCCGCAGCTCGTGACGGCCTACAACTGCCCCGCGTCGCAGAATGACGTCTCGGTCTTCCGGAACCTGATGTTCATGTCGGCCGAGGCGAACAACGGCCGCGTCGATTGCGCCCCTGGCGGCGTGCCCGACACCGTCAGCAAGCAGCGCATGCGCGGCGTCCGCGTCTTCGACATCACGGACATCAGGAACCCCAAGCTCGTCGCCAACGTGCAGACGTGCCGCGGTTCGCACACGCACACGGTACTCGAGGATCCCAAGGACAGGGAAAACGTCTACATCTACGTCTCCGGCTCGGCCGGCGTGCGCTCGCCCAATGAGCTCGAGGGGTGCGTGCGCGCAACGCCCGCCGAGAACCCTAACTCATCGCTCCTGCGCATCGAGATCATCAAGGTGCCGCTCGCCAACCCGGCCGCCGCCGCGGTGGTGAACCGGGCCAATATCTTCAGCGGCCTTTCCAGCACCAAGAGCCACGGGCCGGCGCAGTCTGACGTCGACGCGGCCGCGAAGGCCGCGGCGGCCGCTCGCGCCGCCGGTGGCTTCACCATCGTGGTGCCTGGCTCGGGCGAAGAGATGGTGCTCGGCGCGTCCATGACCCGCACCTTTCTCGACAGCATCGTCAAGGCGCGTAACGGAAGCGGCGCTCCCAGCGGGGCCGACAGCACCGCCCTTCGCGGCAGCATTCAGGGCATCGTGAACAGGATGTTCGGCTCGCCGAGCGGCGCGCCGGGCGGCGCCATCTCGCCCGGACGCCAGTGCCACGACATCACCGTCTATCCCGCCCTCGGCCTCGCCGGCGGCGCCTGCGAAGGCCACGGCCTGCTCATCGACATCAGCGACCCCGTGAACCCCGTGCGCCTCGACGCCGTGGCCGACTCGAACTTCGCCTACTGGCACTCGGCGACGTTCAACAACGACGGCACCAAGCTCCTCTTTTCCGACGAGTGGGGCGGTGGCGGCGCGCCAAAGTGCCGCGCCACCGACAAGCCCGAGTGGGGCGCCAACGCCATCTTCGCCATCGAGAACCGGAAGCTCAGGTTCCAGAGCTACTACAAGATTCCCACGGTGCAGAGCGTCAATGAAAACTGCGTGGCGCACAACGGGTCGCTGATCCCGATTCCGGGGCGCGACGTGATGGTGCAGTCGTGGTACCAGGGCGGCATCTCGGTGTTCGACTGGACCGACGGCGCCAAGCCCAGGGAAATTGCCTTCTTCGATCGCGGCCCGGTTGACTCCACGCGCATGGTCATGGGCGGCTCGTGGTCGGTGTACTGGTACAACGGCTTGATCGTCAGCTCCGAGATCGCTCGCGGCATGGACGTCGCCGAGCTCGTGCCCAGCGAGCACCTGTCGCAGAACGAGATCGATGCCGCAAAGACCGTGCACTGGAACGAGCTGAATGCCCAGGGACAGCCGAAGATCGACTGGCCGCCGTCGTTCGCGCTGGCCCGCGCCTTCGTCGACCAGCTCGAGCGGAACAAGTGCCTCTCCGCCTCGCGCGTCGCGTCGGTGCGGCAGGCTCTCGCCACGGCCGAGCGCTCGTCGGGTGCGCAGCGCTCGCAGCCGCTGCAGAAGCTGGCCGGCGAGTTCGAGGGTGACGCGCGGGGTTCGTGCGACGGCAAGAAGGTGAACATGCTCAAGAAGGCCGTGTCCGACTTGTCGAGCGTCGTGATGTAGGCGAGTCGTCGCGTCGCGGGTCCTTCGCCCTTCGTGGTGGCAGTTGCACCGTCCCCTACTTCGGCCACCCACCCCGTGGCAGCCCGCTTGTCAGCCGCAACGCATTCGCGTAGTACACCTTCTTCAACACGGTGTCCGGCAGGTCGATGCCATAGAGCTTCCAGAACGCGTGGTAGTCGCGATAGTAATCGAAATATTCGTCGCGCGTCTCGAAGACCCGCCAGTAGTACGGGTACTCCTCGGGCTGGAACGAGTCCTTGCCGAACAGCAGGCGGTCCTGGTATTTCACGAAGAAGTCGTGCGCTCCCCGCGGCTGGCGGCCGATGTCGTACAGCACCGCGCCCACTTCGGCGTTCACGTTGGGCATCTCGTCGAACATCTTGCCCAGCCGCCCGAGGTCGTTGGCGTGCCACCCCATGTGCGCCGCGACGAATGTCGTCTTCGGGTTCCGGCGGAACATGTTGTCGCGCTCCTTCATCAACTGCTCGAAGCTCGGATACTGCTCCAGTGGATAGCGCCGTCCCGGAAAGAGCCCCAGCTCGAGCCACCGTTCGTTCGTGACGTCGATCGTCTGCCAGAACTCCTGCGGATCAGCCGTGTGGACGAACACCGGAATCTTCAGCCGCGCCGCCGCTTGCCATACGGGGTCGAGCGCCGGATCGTCGATGGCCAACCGCGTCCCGTCGGCCTTGCGCGTGCTCAGGCCGAGTCCCTTTCCAATCTCTCCAACCCCCACCGCACCCGCCGCCACGTCGGCCTCGAGCTGGGTGACGGCCTTTTCCGCCCACCCCGGCCCGACATTCCGGAAGTCGATGCCCGTGAGGATGCGCACACGGTCCTTCATCGTCGGCGATGCCTTTACCAGCTCCAACTGCCGCTTGAGCGCATCTCCTGACGCGTTGTTCGCCGCCACCATCAGCCGCACGTTGATGCCATCGAGCGCCACGCCAAGCTCCTCCAGGCCCGCCGCCGAGTTCAGCTGCGCACCCGGATGACCGTGGAAGTCGATGACCGGAAACTTGGCCTTCGGCACGGCGTGCCCGGCCGTCACCAGCGTCGAGCGTGGCCGGTAGTCCACGATGCTCGGCGCGGGTAACTCGGGTGCCCGACACGACCGGGGGCGCACCTCCGTCATGCCGGGCGGGCATTCCTCGCCCGCGCCGATCGTGGTACCGCCGCGCGCGCCGCCCGGTGGTTGCGCCCGCGCGCCCCCGACCATCAGCATCATCGCGCCGATCCCGCTGACTGCGCGCCGCAACCGCATCCTGCCTCCTGCTCCGGGGGCCATTGGCTCGAACTCGAACAGGGAATCTTCAGCGGTGCGTCGTCCGAGATCAATGGCCCCACGCGACGTGCCGTGCTGCGCCTCAGGCGTGCGGCCGGCGCCAACCGGCGGAGTCAGCCCTCACCATTGCGGCCAGAGCCAGCCGAAGGTGCCGGCCGTCACCAGCGCGTAGATGAGCCCGTCGATGGTCGACTTCACCGTGATGCTCCAGGAACGACGGTACCAGATCGACATCTGCCAGAGTGCCAGCGCGTATGCGGCGAACGCCGTGACGCCGGCGAACCGGAAGACCGACAGGTACGGGCTGCTCTGCGACAGCGCCCGGCCGGTCACGTAGGCCGCAAAGACGCTGACCACGAGGGAGTACAGGAACCACATCGTCAGGTTGCGCGTCATCGACATCATGCCGTTCGGCATCACCGTGACCACGAACACGGGACCCTGCTTCAGCTTCTCGGCGAACTCCGGTGACTTCATTTCGTTCATGTCCTGCGCGCGCGGCACCATGTAGTCGCCCGGCGGGATGGCCAGCGGCCGCAGTGCGTCACGCACCCGGTTCTCATTTGGCATCTTGGGGTAGTCGCTCTTGTGCCAGGGCGAGGCCATGTGGATGATCGAACTCACGATGAACACGAATACCGCGGAAAGCAGGATGGGAAGCCACAGCGCCGTCAGTCCGGTCATGGTACGCTCCGGTTCGGGGAACTTCGGGACATCCATGATGTCCTCCGGCCGCGGCCGGCCAGACATCGGCAACCTTCTACGATAGGGCTCGTTCCTCGGTAATCGCCAGCAAGTGCCGCTCGGCGTCCCGGAAGAACGCCATCCAGATCTCGGTCGTCCCCATCTTCCCGACGAGGTGTGGTGCGTCGTCGAACGCGACGCCGCGCGCCACGAGTTCGGCGAACGTCGCGTCGATATTCTCCACCCGGAAGTAGAGCACCGACGCCGGGTGATCGAACTCCGGCTTCTCCGGCACGGTCATCATCAGCCGCACGCCGCCCATGGCAAAGAAGGCCATCCCACCCGTCTCGAACATCAGCGGCAATTGCAGCACGTCGCGATACCAGGCGATGGCCTTCGGCAGGTCGCGAAAGGTCACCGCCACCTGAGCGAGGGTTCCGAGCGCAGCCGTCGTCATCACACCTCTCCCGTCGCCCCTTTCCCGCGGGCGCACATTTCGTTAGCATTGCTAAGTATTCTATGGACTCCCGACTCCCCGCGCAACCCACCCGCCCCGCCGTCCCCGGCGTCGCGCCTGCGCTCGACAACCTGCACCGGCTGGCGATCGCGCTCCTGCGTGGGGTCCGCGTGGAGGACGCCGCCGCCGATGTCGGCGCCGCCGCGATGTCGGCGCTCTCGGTGCTGACCTTCGCCGGTTCCCTGCCCCTCGGCGCGCTCGCCGATGCCGAAGGAGTGCGCGCGCCTACGATGTCACGCCTCGTCGTGTCCATGGAACGCGACGGCCTGGTGCGCCGTCGCACCGCTCCAGAGGACGCGAGGTCCGTCCTCGTCGAGGCCACGTCCCGCGGGCGCTCACTCATCCTCGCTGGGCGGGCTCGCCGACTCATGCGCCTGCAGCGCGCCGCCCGAGCGCTCACGCCGGCGGACCTCCGGTCGCTGGCGCGTGGGCTGCCCTCGCTTGAGAAGCTCGTCGTCGCGATGCGCTCCATTCCCGCCCCCAAGACAGTGAAGCGCCGGGGACGCCGGCGCTTCGACTGACCAGTGGCACGGGCAGCCGGCGCAGCACTTGCCGCGCCGGCCATCCGCCTTACGGAAGCGGGAAGCCGCCCTTGATCCCCGAAAGAAGGTTGGCCGTCACGATGTTCGGGTTGTTCACGCGCTCGATGTCCGGCAGCGGCATGCACACCGTGTTGCCGTAGACGCCGCCGAGCCGGAATGCCGTCCCCGGCGCCGGCACGAGCGGCAGGTTGAACCGCTCCACGTCGAACATGCGGAAGCCTTCCACGAACAGCGCGCGCTGTCGCTCGCTCGCGATCAGCGCCGTTATCGACGTCGCATCCGTCGCGCCGGCATACGGCTTCAGGTTCACCGCCGCGCGCAGCGTGTTGATGATCGTCACCGCCGACGCCCCACCCTGCGCCTCCGCAAGAATCAGCTGCGCCTCGTCGTACCGGGCGATGGGCTGCCCGATCGCCTGGCCCAGGGCCAGCGACGCGGCGTTGTACTTGTTCGGCACGAACTTGTCCGTGATGCCGTCGGACGCCTTGCCCGACAGCTGCGTCGTGGCCGAACGCGGGTCGGTCTCACCCTGCTCCGTGGTGAGCTTGCGGGCCGTCGGCTCCACCGACGTGTTGGTACTCTGCACGATCGCCTGGTACACGTGGCTGTACCGCCGCGAGTTGTTGGCGTCCATGGCGGCGTTGAACACGAAGCCCTTGGGCACCACCTGTGCGTCGGCCGCTGCGCCCGTGAGGTTGTGCTGGTACAGGCGCACGCGCGAGCGTCCCACGTACGCCGCGTTCAGGTAACTGGCGAGCGATGCCACGCCCGTGGCCGCCGTGATCGCGTCGGTGAAGCGCTTCTCGGCCAGCGCGAACATCCCCTTCTGGTCCACGAGCGGTCCCAGGTCGAACGCCGCCTGGCACATCGCCATGCCGAGCGCCGCATAGCTGAAGCCGGCGTAGACGTTGGCCTGCACCAGCAGCGCGATGCGGTTGGCCACCTGCGCGTCCGTCCAGCCGGCCAGCTTGCTGACGGCCTGGTCGGCTTCCCAGCGCGCCGTCGACATCGGGGTGTAGATGGCCTGCGTGCCCGTGCACCCGCCGGTGCCGTAGCTCCCCGAGGTGAATCCGTCGTCGCGGCGGTCCAGCTGCCAGTTGGCCGCGGTGAGCGTGGCATCCTGCAGTTCGTCAGACTGGATGCCGGTGGATACCACCCAGCCGCCGAACGCGCACTCGAAGTCGCCGATGGCGCTGCTCACCATGAGCGCGGCATTGGCGGGATTGTCGAAGACGGTGGCGGGGACGCTGTTCGGCGCCTTCACGTCGAGCAGGCGTCCCGTGTCGCACGCCACAATGAACGCAGCGGCAGCCAGCAGTGCCGTCCTCCGCCAGAGCGGGAACGCCGGCCGGCCGGTGCGCCGCGAGTTGCGAGGCATGGAATTGGAGTAGGTCATGGTCGCCTCAGTACGAAAGCCGAATGGTGAGGAGCGCCGACGCGAGCGAGGGATACTCGGCCTGGCTGAGCCCGATGCTGCCGCTCTGGCCACCGAGGCTGTTCTCCGGATCGAGGCCGCCGTAGCTCGTCCACGTATGCAGGTTGCGCAGTGTGAAAGTCGTCGCGAGTCCGCTGGAGCCCAGGTACTTGCGCGCCAGCTTTTCGGGCGCGTCGTATGACAGCGAGACCTCACGCAGTTTCCAGAAGTTCGCGTCCTTGATGAAGTAGTCGCGCAGCGTGCCGGAGTTCTGCACCACCGCCACCACGGCGGGATCGTATTTCATCGGGTAAACCGCCTCGAGGCAAGTCGCGTTCAGCTGGCAGCGGATGCGCAGGTTGTTGTCGAGCTTGCGGAATCCCGTCTGGAAGTCGGCCAGCACGTGCAGCCTGAACATCCGATAACGGAAGGTGTTGCCCACCGAGCCTTCCGTGGTCGGGATCGAGTGCCCCATGTACAGCAGCGGGGCCTGCACGCTCGTGGTGCCCGGAATGAAGCACGGCATCGTGCCGCCCTTGCCGTCGGCGCAGATGGGATTGGTCGCCTTGCGCGTCGCCGCATCGTAGGTGGCACTGACGATTTCGTACGTGAAGAAGTCGAAGGGCGAATAGCCGAGCTTGTGCGCCACCGGCGGGGCCGTGCCGATGACGATCATCGTGTCGCTCTTCGCCCCGCTGAGCTTGATGATCTTCGACTTGTTGCCGCCGATGTTGAACTGCACGTCCCAGCCGTAGTCGGGCTGGTTGAACACCTGGCCCTTCAGCGCCAGCTCGATGCCGGTCTTGTTGATCTGGCCGGCGTTCACGAACTGCGAGCTCGCACCGAAGCCGGTGGACGGCGGCACGCTCTTCGACAGGATGGCGTCGTGCGAAACATCGCTGTAGTAGGTGAAGTCGATGCCGATGCGGTCTTTCCACAGGCCGGCCTCGAACCCGAGCTCCGTGCCCATCACGCGCTCGGGCTTGAGGTTCTCATTGCCGAACGAGCCGGGCGTCAGGACCGTCGCCGAACCGGGGCCCGCCACCGGGGAGAACGTGCGCAACGCCGTGTTGGTACCGGGCTGTTGGCCCGACCCGCCGTAGGCGAGACGGAAACGCAGGTCCTCCACGACCGTGGGAATGAACGCCCGCGCCCACGGATCTTCACTGGCCACCCACGACAGGCTGAACTTCGGGTATTGCACCCAGCTGGCCTTGCTGCCGAACGCGCTGTTGTTGTCGATGCGCAGCGCGCCGGCCACGAACAGCCGATCGTTGAGCGCCAGGTCTTCCTGGGCATAGAAGCCCAGCGTGTTGTTGGCCGTGGAGTTGGACGTCGGCGTTCCCTTGACGCCGGTGGCCGTGATCGTCGAAAGCCCGGGGGTCGGAAACTTCGTCCCCGATGCCGACACGTTGACGCCCTGGTTCGTGTAGTACTGGATCCCGACGCTCGTCTTCGAGCGGAGGTTCGACCGCAGGTTGTACTGGATGGAGCTCGAGTAGTCGTAGGTGTTGAACGTCGTCTGCTGCGTGTTGACGGACCGCGAGCCGTCGAAGCCCGAGCCCATGAAGAAGACGATCACCGAATCCGTCTGGTAGGGCGTGTACGCCTGGATGTCCTCGAGCGTGTAGTCGGTGCCGACGAGCAGTCGATTGGAGAGCCACTTGAATGGTTCATACTTGATGTTCAGGCTGCCGGTGAATCGGCGCAGGTCCTGCCACGACAGCAGGGCGTTGTACACCTCGGGCGGGCTCGTGTACGCGCCGCGCGACCAGCCGCAACCGCGGGTCGTGGTGTTGGTGGCGGTGCACCACGCCAGCGTGCGGGTCGGGCGCGAATACGTGGAGGCCCACAGGACGCCACCGCAGGAACCTTCGCACGCCAGGTTTGTGTGGCTCGTGATGTAGCCGACGCTCGACTCGAGCGAGAACTGGTTGTTGGGCACCACGCTCAGGTTGGTGCGCACGCTCTTCGACGTACGCGAATTCTGCGTCGTGATGCCTTCGGCTGCGCTTGCATCGCCCGAGGCGTAGTACCGGTACGTCCCCGTGCCGCCGCTGACGCTCGCCGAGTAGGAGGAGCTGGGGCCGTTCTTGAAGAGCGGCGTGCCGCGAGCGGCTTCGGTGGTCGGCAGGTGAATCGACCAGATGGTCGAGTCGGCCGGATTCAGCCAGTAGTTGACCGGGATGCGCTTGTCCGAATCCGCGAACCAGCTGTTGCCCTGCTTGATCGTGAACGTGTACTTGGTGGTGCCCGCCGCGCCGCGCTTGGTGAGGATGTTGATCACGCCGCGCGCCGCCTCGGTGCCGTACAGCGTGGCCGCCGCCGGGCCCTTGAGCACCTCGATGCTCTCGATCTGCTCGGGATCGAAATCGTTGAGGCGCGCCACGCCATTCGTCAGCGCGTTGTCCACGCGGATGCCGTCCACGTACACCAGCGGGGTGCTCGACAGCGAGAAGGTGCCGATGCCGCGGATGCGCACCTGCGCGCCGGCACCGACCTGCCCCGACGTCTGAATGACGGTGACGCCCGGGGCGCGGCCGCGGAGCAGCGCCTCGACGCTCGGGATCGCCGTCTGCTGCAAGGCGTCCGTCACCTTCACCGGTGTCACCGACGTGCCGAGTTCGCGCTTCTGCGCGCCGCCCGCCGTGCCGGTCACCACCATCGCGTTCAGCTCCAACGCGCGCTCCTGCATCACGATGCGCAGGTTCGTGGTGCCCACGGTGACCGCCTGCGTCACCTGCCGGTACCCCATGGCGCGGACGTTGATGGTGACGGTCGTCCCCGACAGCCCGGTGATGCGGAACTTGCCCGAGGCGTCGGCCACGGCGCCCTTGCCTGCTACTCCGGCGACGGCCACCTGGGCGCTGGGGAGCGCGCGTTGCGAGCCCTCCACGACCACGGTGCCCGCGATGACACCGTCCTGCGCACCGGCCCCCTGGGGCGCCGCGAGCAGAAGCAGCAGTAAGACTGCACCTAGCTTCCAAGTCATGCGAACCCTCCTTCCTTGCGCCGGTGGTTGGGGGGCACTGTACGGACAAGCAGTGCACACGGTCTGACTGAGCGACTGTACGGACCACCTGACTGAAATGTTGAACCCGCGGGCGCAGCGCAAGGGCGCATCCATCGCACGACCCCCGACATGGCGCCGGCTCCGCTTGACAGGCGCGACCGGGCGCGGGAGCTTCGCGGCATGATCAGACGCCTCGTCTCCCTCTGTGCGCTCGCGGCCGCCGCAGCGTGCCACCAGCCGTCCCGCGCCGCGGGCCGGCCCTCGCCCGCCCTGACGCGCGCCGTCCTGCGGGCCAGCATCGACTCGCTGGTCGCCGACCCGATGTTCCGCAACTCGCATCTTGGCCTCCTCGTCGTCGAGCCGGTGACGGGCGACACGATCTACTCGCACAACGCGGGCAAGCTGTTCATGCCCGCGTCGAACCAGAAGCTCCTCACCGGCTCCACTGCGCTGGTGCAGCTCGGCGCCGGCTACCGGTTCACGACGGCCTTTCTGTCGTCGTCGCCGGTCACCGACGGCGTGCTCCGCGGCGACCTGGTGGTCGCCGGACGCGGGGATCCGTCGGTGAGCGACGCAATGATGGGAGATGCCATGCTGCCGCTGCGCGCGGCCGCCGAGTCGCTGTATTCGCGCGGCGTCCGCGAGATAGCCGGGTTCGTCGTGAAGGGCGGGAACGCGTTCCCCGACACCACGATCGGCGCGTGGGACTGGCAGAACCTCGACACGCCGTCGGGCGCGGCCGTGGACGAGCTGATGTTCAATGAAGGGTTCGCCCGCGTGACCGTGTACGGCGGCGATCTCCCGGGCGATGCGGTGCGCGTGCGCACCGCGCCCGCCCGCACCGTACCGAACATCGCCGTCGACTTCGTCACCACCGATCCGGCCACCGTCCCGGCGGGTCCCGCGCGCCCGGGCGGCGCCGGCGGTACCCGGGGCGGCGGCGCGCGGAGCGGGGCCGTGCGCGCGGTCACCGACCTGCGCGGGACGCTGCCCGTCGTGCACCTTGCGGGTTGGGTGGCTCCGCGCGACAGCGTCGTGACACGGGTGACGCTGCGCGAGCCGGCGAGCGCGTGGCTGCAGGCATTCGCCGAGGCGCTCGCCAGCCGCGGGATCATGGTGCGGGGCGGCATCGTGCGTTCACCCGACGCCACGCTCGCGGGGCAGCCGGTGCTGTTCACCCTCTCGTCACCGACGCTCGGCGAGATCCTGCCGAAGTTCCTCAAACCGTCGCAGAACCAGATCGGCGAGATTCTCCTCCGCACGCTCGGTCTCGAGCGCGCAGGCGCCGGAACGGCGGACAGCGGCCGCCGCGTGGTCGAGCGCCAGATGATCGCCTTCGGCGCCGACTCCGACGGCGTGGTGGTGCGCGACGGCAGCGGCCTCTCCCGGCACGACTACGTCACGCCCGAGGCCATCGTGAAGCTCCTCGACGCGATGCGCAAGCGCGACGACTTCAAGGTGTTCTACGACGCGCTGCCGATCGGCGGCGTGGACGGAACCATCGCGAACCGGATGCGCAACACGCCGGCACAGGGGAACGTGCACGCCAAGACCGGCACGGTGGACAAGTCGCACTCGCTGTCGGGTTACGTGACGACCGCCGACGGACGCCTGCTGCTCTTCTCGTTCCAGCACAACAACTACACGACGTCCAACCAGCAGGTGGAGCGCGTGCAGGACTGGATCGCGGCCAAGCTGGCGGGGCATCCGTTCCTGAAGCGGTAGGGCTGCCTCGTCAGAACTGCCGCCGTTATTTCGCCTTCGCCTCGTCCACGATCTGCTTGATGCGCGACGATAGCGTCGGCACGTGGTACGGCACGCCGGCGGCGATCGTCCACTCGAGCCCGGCGCGCGCTTCCTTGCCGTCCTTCAGCTGCACCTGGTTGGTCGGATACAGCGTCTTGAGGTCTTCCAATGGGTTGCCGTCGACGACGATCAGGTCGGCGGCGAATCCCACGCGTACGCGCCCGAGATCGGTTTCCCGCCCGAGGATCTTCGCGTTGTTCCCCGTGCAGTGCTGGATGACCTTCAGCGGGTGGAAGCCCGCTTCGGCGTGCAGTTCCATCTCGCGGATGAGGCCGTAGCCGTACATCTGGTAGATGAACCCCGCGTCATCGCCACACCCCACCACGCCGCCCTTGCGCTCGAAGTCGCGCAGCGCCGCCATCCAGATGCGGTAGTTCTCCTTCCAGTACACCTCGTCGGTGGAGCTCCAGCCGATGAAGTACGAGCCGTGGTTGGCCGGGTCGGGCTTGAAGTAGTTGGCCAGCGACGGATGCAGGTAGTCGCGGAACCACGGCTGCGTCTGCGCCCGCTGCAGGTCGCGGCTCGCCTCGTAGATGTCCATCGTCGGCACCCACGTCACGTTGGCCTTGACCATCGCGGTGAGCAGCGAGTCCAGGATCTTCGGGTCGGCCTCGCGCCAGAGGCGCCCCGCCCAGCGGAAGCGGTCCGTCTCGTCGAGGTAGTTGTAGTCGCTCGGGAAGTTCTGGCGCAGGTTCGGGATCGCCGCGTCGGGCACGCCGTACCAGTGTTCGATGCTGCGCGTCCCCATTGCCACGTCGTCCCACGCGTTGGTCTCTTCCACGCCCACGTGGTGCGCCACCGGCAGGCCCAGCTTGCGCGCCTCGTCCTGCATGGCCGCCATGATGTCACGGTCGAGCCCGCCGATCTTGATGCCGTCGGCGCCCCACTTCTTCAGCTCCTGGACGCGCGCGCGCGCATCGGCCACCGTGCGGATGCGCCGGGTGGTCGTGAACTGCGGGTACACGATGATGCGCGGCCCGGCGAACTCGCCCTTCGCCTGCCGGTCGCGCAGCCGGATGCTCCCCGTGTCGCTCTCCGCCCCGACCTCGCGCACGGTGGTGATGCCGTTGGCGAGCTGGAGCAGCATGTAGTACTCGAAGCCCCCCATCGACTGCCCTGAGCGGTTGCTCTGCATGTGCGTGTGCGCGTTGATGAGCCCGGGCAGGACGAACTTTCCCGTGGCGTCGATCTGCACGTCGCCCGCCGGGCGCCGCGCGTCGCCACGCCGCATCGCCACCGGGTCGAGCGTCACGATGTCGGTGATGACGCCGTTCTCCACCACAATGTCCACCGGCCCGCGCGCCGGCGTGCCGTTGCCGTCCACCATGGTGGCATTGCGGATGACGAGGCGCGGAGACTTCTGCCCGTGTGTGACGCCGCGCGACTGGGCGGCGAGGGCGGGGGGAAGCAGCAGGGCGAGCGCGAACGCGCGGAACAGGCGATGCATGACGAATATCTCGTGGTGAGGGCCGAATTACCGTACCCAGAGGCCCTGCAAAGCGATAGGCCCCTCGCCTTTGCGGTTTGCAGTTACGCTGCGATGGCCTCGAGCTCGATCGACAGCCTGACGTCCTCGCTGACCATCAGGCCGCCGAATTCGAGGGCCTGGTTCCAGCTCAGTCCCCAGTCCTTGCGATTCAGCTTCCCCTCCAGCGTCAGCGCCGTGCGCTGCATCCCCCACGGATCCTTCACCGTCGGCGACGACTCCCCCTTGAGCGTCACCGGCTTCGTGATGCCGCGCATCGTGAAGTTGCCGACGATCGTGATGTCCGTGCCGTTCTGCGTGATGTTCGTCGACCTGAACGTCAGCGTGGGGTTGTGCTCGGCGTCGAAGAAGTCGGCGGAGCGCAGGTGGTTGTCGCGCTGCTCCTGGTTGGTGTCGATGCTGGCGGCGTCGATGGTGAAGGTCGCCGCGGTGAGCTTGCCGCTGTCATCGGTCTCTCCGGCGCCGTCGAACTTCGAGAAACGGCCGCGCACGGTCGAAATCGCCATGTGCTTCACCGAAAAACCAACCTGCGTATGGGTCGCATCGAGTTTCCACTGCATGGTGCCCTCTCCTGTGTCATTGAAGGTCGTGCCCGGTGAACCGCGCACTATCTTAGTATCGAATCTCTCATTACTGAGATAATAAGGCAAAAGGGAGGAGGCGTCAAGCCCCCGCCGGCTCACCGCCCGCCGCCCGCCGCCCGCCGCCCGCCGCCCGCCGTCCGCCGCCCGCCGCCTACGCCTACGCCTACGCCTCGCCCGTCGCCGCCGCTGCCGCCAGGCCCAGCCGCTTCAGCAGTGCGGCGGCCTCCTTCTGCTCGGCCTGCGACAGCCCCGACATCGCGTCGCGGATCGCCGCCGCGTGCCGCGGGAAGATCTCCCTCATGAGCGCCACACCCTTGCGCGTGAGCGCCGCGTAGCGCGCCCGCCGGTCGTTCGGGCACATCTGCCGCTCCACCAGGCCGCGGTCCGTCAGCTTGTCCACCAGGAAGGTGATGCCGCCACTCGACACGAGGATCTTGCGCTGCACCTCGCCCAGCAGCAGCGGCCCCTTGGTGTACAGCGCCTCCATGATGGCAAACTCGGTGCTCGAGACGCCATGCGGCTCGAGGTCGGCCTGCGTGCGCTCGCCGACGGCACGCTGCGCTCGCGCCAGCACTACGTAGAGCTTGAGCGCCGTCGCGGTGGCCGCGTCGGTCGCCTTGGTGCTGCGGGGGGCCGTCATCGTGGTTTTCATCTCAGCACTAAGATTATGCGATGTGGTCGCCGGGGGCCAGTGCTCGCACCGGAGGCGTGCCGCCCCGGCATCCGGTCACGGCGGCGGCGGACGGTCCGAACCGATGTCGAAGATGAACCGATGACGGCCGTCGCCCTCGCGCCGGCACCGCGCGCCCACCAAGCAGCATGCCGTCACTCGCCACCCACCGGGAAAACGCATCGGCTGGGCCGCCCGAGTCGGCACTGAACCGTGCGAAGGCGCGATCGGCATCGGCCATCGCAAGTGCGCCACCATGCGCCACGGCCGTGACGTGCCTCATTCGTACATCGACGCGGGATCGGCCTGCGCCAGTTCCACCAGGAACTGCGCCACGCGCTCGGCGATGGCATCCACATAGCACGCGCCCTTCTTCGCGCTGGCGGCACGCGGGTCGCCAATGCCCGTGTCGGCGCTGATCGTCGTCCATGGCCGCTGGGCCCACACCCATCGCTCCCGAAATCCGGCGATCGTCGGCTTCTTCTCCGCGCCGTCGCCCGCCTCGGACAGCGCGCGCACGGTGTCGGGGCGCAGGTGCTGCATCACGCTCGTCTCCAGCTCGCCGGCATGATCGCCCGGCGCGTCGAAGAACGGCGTGGCATCGACCACCTGCCACCAGTTGAGCGTGCACAGGAACACCGGTGTCGTGGGCTGCAGCTCGCGCAGCATCTGCCTGAAGTCGTTGCCGCCATGCCCGTTGAACAGCAGGAACTTGCGAATCCCCGCGCGTTCCACCGAGGCGATGACGTCGGCCAGCACCCGCGCCTGCGTGCTCGGGTTCAGGTTGATGGCCAGCTTGAGGTCCAGCTGGCCGGTCTGCACTCCGAACGGCACGGTGGGAAGCACCACCACCCGCGCGCCACGAATCCACGCGCGACGTGCGCATTCCGCGGCAATGCCGTCGCACTCGTGGTTGTCGGTGCCGTACGGCAGGTGCCTGTTGTGCGGCTCGGTGGCCCCCCACGGGAGGATCGCGATGTCGTAGCGGGTTGCGTCGACGGCGGGCCAGTGGCTGTCGCTGAGGAGGATCGGTGGCGTACTCACGAAGGGCGCGCTCGGGCGGGAGGTGGCTCGGGAGGTCGAACGCTCACGGTTTCTTGCACAGGTGCTTCAGCGCGACGTCGGCGAACGTGCTGGAGAGCGCCGGACCAAAGCCCGGTTTCGCGATGACGCGCCGGCTGTACTCCACGCCCTTCGCCTCGTCATGGTACAGCACGCTCTGCTTGGTGGCGACCCGCATGGCGGCGCAGTCGAACATCGCCACGACGCGCGAACTGGTCACCTTGCCCTTCGGCGTGTCGTACGGCGGCGCATAAGTCGCCCGGATGGAGGCGGTGATGATCCCGTCGCTGCCCTGCCTGACGGAGCGCGTGTCAAGAAACACCGCGCTGCCGGTGGACGTCTTGCCGATTTCCTGCCACTTTCCTTGTGGGAGCAGAACGGCCGCCAGGAGGAATGTTGGCGCTTTTCGGAACATCGCACACCTCGGGATCAGTCGCGCTGAAGGTACTCCGTGCGGCGTCCCCCGTCACGCTCGCGCTCGCCGCGATGCCCGGCGGGTGCGCTCCCAAGCCTGCCCCTCCCTCGACGACAATGCCGGTTGCGCGTGCCTCAATCAACCCAGCCAGGAGGATGTAATGCCCGCTTCCCTTGCCCCCATCACCCCCGAACTCCTTGCGGATTTTCGGGCTGGCAAGGAATCCGCCCTCGAGCAGTTCTTCCGCTCGAACTTCGACGCCCTTACGACGGAAGCCGCCGAGACGCTCCAGGACCCGGCCACCGCGCAGAAAGTAGTGGGCAGCACCTTTCTCGAGGTCTGGGATCGTCGTGGTCAGGTGCAGTCCGCCAGCGACCTCGAGACGCTGTTGCGCCAGGTCCTGGGTTCCGGGGTAACGCACGAGCAGCGACGCCGGGCCTCGTTGCATCGCATGGCCGACACCGACGGCGACCACAAGCAGCACACCTCGGCGAAGCATCATCACGAGCCCGAGTCGACCGACCAGGTGTGGGCGCACATCGTCGGTGAACTGCACCACGAAAAGACGGACCCCAGGGTGCACGCGCGGCAAGTGAACGAACACCACCGGCATGCCTCGGCCGCCCACCTGGCGCAGATTGCCAGGCCGTCGAGACCGAAGTTCGTCACCATCCTCGGGGGTATCGCACTCGCCGGCATCGTCGCCGTGCCGCTGTGGTACCTGAACAGGGGTGCCGAGACCACCAAGGCCGAGCAGGCGCTGGCCCGTGAGGATACGCGCCCGATGAAGGCCGCCGCCGGACAGCGGGGCACCGTGAAGCTCGAAGACAGCTCGGTGGTGAGCCTCGGGTCGGCCAGCGTGGTGAAGCTCACCGCCCACTTCCCGCAGGATTTCCGCGCCGCGCAGGTCACCGGAACCGCCTCCTTCAGCGCGCCGACCGGCGACGAACCGCTGCTGATCCACGTCGGCAGTGCGTGGGTTTTCGCGCAAGACGCCGACTTCGCGGTGCGCCACTTCGCCGACGACAGCACGGCGATGATCAAGGTGAGCCGTGGCACGGTGCGAGTGCGGGCTGGCAAGGAGGAACGCACGCTGGATGCCGGCGCCACGCTGCAGGTGGACGGGGAAGGAGTGATCTCCGATCTCCCCGCCGAGCGGGCGGGCGAGGCATTCAGTTGGATGGAAGGCAATTTCGTCATGCAGAATCGGCCCCTGAGTGACGTCCTGATGGCGATGAAGCGCTGGTATGGAGTGGACATCGTTGCCAAGGACTCGAGCATCGCCCATCGGCCCATCACGATGACCGCCACCCTCGAGTCGTCAAAGGCAGCCATTGCTGCGCTCGAGCAGAGCGGTGGCGTGAAGATCGGTTTTGAGGGACTGGCGATGGTGGTGAACGACACCGCGGCGACGCCGACGAGGAGAAGGCGCAGATAGCAGGCCCAACGGCCGTCGCGCGCTCCACCGCGCGTGGCGGCCTGTCGGGGTGATCTGGCTGGATCCTCTTCATTCGCGGAGTGCGCTCGGCGGACGAGCTCGAGCGGCGCATCGAAGACGTCTTCTTCCCCGACGAGCAGGCAGCGCCGAGTGACGATCCCGCCGGTGTTTACTGAATGTCACGGCATAGTGTAGTGTTATCGGACAGTGCCTAATAAGCGAATATCAGGAAAATGCCTTCACGCCGGTAGTGGTGGCCCCCACCTGAACCGGCTAAGCTTCTTGGATAGGCATTACCAACCGAGGATTCAAACTGCATGGCCACTACCGCCCCAGCTTCCGCCCCAGAGTCGACCGCGACCGTCCCGCGCAATTGGCG
>JBBTFF010000019.1:0-35212 GCA_038041995.1 Gemmatimonadota bacterium
CAGCGTTTCGGCGTCGAACGCTATCCGTATGGCGTGGTCGTCGATGGCGAGGGCACCGTCTATGTCTCGTCGTGGGGCGGCAGCACCGTCTCGTCATTCAGCGCAGATAAGGGCTGGCTTACGGCGACGGGTCGCATGGGCGCCGGCCGGCATCCGTCGGCCATGCTGCTCAGCCGTGACGGTTCCCGGCTCTTTGTCGCTTCCGGGTCGACCGATCGCGTCACCGTGCTCGAGCCCCGCCGTCGCCGCGCCGTCACCAGTATCATCGTCACGCCACCGGGAGGTCCGGGCGAGGGCTCCACACCCAACGCACTCGCCCTTTCCGACGACGGCAAGCGCCTCTTCATCGCCGAAGCCGACAACAACGCCGTCGCCATTGTCGACCTGGCTGCCGCCACCTCTGGTGTTGCCGGCGCAACGGGTGCCGACACGGTGGCCGGTCGCGTACCGGTGGAGTGGTATCCCACCGCCGTCGTGGTGCGCGGCGACTCGCTCATCACACTCACCGGCAAGGGGCGCGGCACGGGACCCAACCGCCAGGGACCACGACCTGGCCGCGGCCGCGGGGACGAGGGCTTTGACGACCGGCAGTACACGCTCGGCCAGACCACGGGATCCCTGGTCACGACAACGATCGCCCAAGCCGGCGCTGTTGCGCTTGCTCCGCTGACGGCCCGCGTTGCCCGCGCCAATCGCTGGGGCGAGAGGCGCGAACCATTCAAGTATCCGCCCATCGAGCACGTCATCTACATCATCAAGGAGAACCGCACCTACGACCAGGTGCTCGGTGACCTCCCACAGGGCGATGGCGACACGTCGCTGGTGTTCTTCCCACGCGCCGTCTCCCCCAACCACCACGCGCTTGCCGAGCGCTTTGGTATCTTCGACCGCTTTTTCGTGAACGCCGAGGCCAGTCCCGACGGTCACAATTGGTCCATGGCGGCCTACACCACGGACTACCTGCAGAAGACGGTGCCGTCGAACTACTCGAGCCGCGGCCGTACGTACGACTGGGAAGGCACCAACCGCGGCCGGATTCCCGCTGACGATGACGACGTCTCGGAGCCGGCGAACGGCTACCTCTGGAACCTCGCGCAGCGCGCCGGTGTCTCGTTTCGCAATTTCGGTGAGTTCGTAATTCCCGCTGACGTCGACCGTGATGGGCAGATGCCGACCGGCTACCGGGGAAACAAGCCGTTCCTGCGTGCGCACACGAACCAGGACTTCCCTTCCTACGACCTGAAGATCCTCGACCAGAAGCGCGCCGATGTCTGGCTCTCCGAGTTCGCGCAGTGGGTGCAACGAGGCAGCATGCCGCGCCTGCAGATCGTCCGGCTGCCGAACGATCATACCTCGGGTGGTCGCGCCGGCGCACCGACGCCGAGGGCCCACATGGCCGACAATGACCTTGCGCTCGGTCGCATGGTCGAGGCGCTGTCCAAGTCACCGTTCTGGAAGAGCACGGTCGTTTTCGTGCTCGAGGACGACGCGCAGAACGGGCCTGACCACGTCGACTCGCACCGCTCGCCGTTCTTCGCCATCTCGCCCTGGGCCGCCGACGGCGTCTTTCACCGGTTCGCCAACACCACCGACGTCCTCGCCACGATCGAGGAGATCCTCGGGCTGGGCACGCTCTCCCAGTTTGATCATTTCGGTCGGCCCTTGCACGAAATCTGGCGCAACACGCCGGACCTTCGCCCTTACGTCACCCTCACGCCCGCAGTCAGCCTGGACGAGGTCAACCCTCCCGCGACGCGCGACGCGCGCGAGTCGGCCCGGCTTGACCTCCGGTTCGAGGACATCGCCGACGAGGAACTCTTCAACAACATCCTGTGGCGCATGATGAAGGGAGAGTCGACGCCATACCCCGGCACGCGCCGCATCTCGCTGCTCGAGCTCGCGCGCGCCCGGTGAGCCCGCGCCGTTGGGTGCTCGTTGCCCTGTCGTTCCTGGCGGCGCTCGCGCTCTCGATCGACGTCGTGTGGAACGGATGGAGGAGTACGGGCTCGTTCCCCTCCCTCCCGTGGCGCGCTCATGTGCTGGCGTTGCTCGTGTTCGTGCTGGAGACGCTCGCCCGCGCCACCAAGGTGCAGTGGGGCGCCAAGGCCCTGCGCATCCCGTTGCGCTGGATCGTCGCCCTGCGCGTGAGCCTGGGCGGTGACTTTGGCGCGTCGGTCACCCCGGCACGCGCCGGCGCCGAGCCCGCTCGCTTTCTCGTGCTCGCCGAGGCCGGCGTCGCCACGGCTCCCGCGTTGCTGATCCTGTTCTTCGAGATCGCGCTCGAACTCGTGTCGCTCGTGATCGTCTGTTCGCTGCTCGCGTTCTTCACGAACAGCGGCGCGCTGGCCGGTGGCATGATCGGCGTCATCGGCGGCTATGCGCTCTTCGTCATCGGTCTCGCGGGCGGCGCTTTCGTCATCGCGGGGCGACGCGCCAACGGACCGCCACCTGAGTGGATGCGCGCACTCGGCATCCACGCGGGACGCTGGCGCGCCATCCAGCGCGCCCTGCGGCACATCCGGTCGGGCATGACCGGGTTGCGACGTGCCCGGCCGGGAGCCATGCTCGTGGCCTTCATGCTCTCCCTCACGCACGTGGCGCTGCGCCTCGCCGTGCTTCCCGCGCTCGTCTACGGCGCCGGTGCTCGCACGCCGCTGGCACCGCTCATCATCTGGCCGCTGCTTCTGTTGTATGGCGGCGCGATCGCGCCGGCGCCGGGAGGCGGCGGAGCCATCGAGTTCGGCTTTTCGCTTGGCCTCAAGAAGGTGCTCGATCCGTCAATGTTCGCGGCGGCACTCATCTGGTGGCGCGTCTACTCGTTCTACCTGTACCTCCTGGCCGGCGCGATTGTCGCCGGCACGACCGTCCTGCGCGCCATCAACAACTCCAACAAGCCCCCGGCTCCAGTCCCGTGACACTTCCGCGCCCCTTCACGCAGTCGTGGGCCGATGCCTTGCGTGCCGCCATCAACACCGATTTGGCATACCGCGCCGCCGCGACGAATTGGACGTGGCCGGTGGCGCTCGTTCTCGATGCGGCGCCCGAACTGGGCTATGCCGACGCCGCCGCGGTGGAGTTCGACCTCCATCGTGGAACCTGCACATCCGTGCGTGTTCTTGCGCCGTCGGCGGTCACGGCCCCTTTCGTGCTCCGCGCCCCATACGCCGTGTGGAAAAGGGTGGTACAGGGATTCACCGATCCGGTGATGGCCATCGCGCTCAGGACAATTGCACTCGAGGGATCGCTCATCACCCTGATGATGCACGCCGGCGCGGCCAAGGCCCTCGTTGCCTGCGCGCGCGCCGTGCCCACGCACTTTCCCGATGAGGCCGGCTGATCACCAAGCTCACGACTGCGGACAGGTTACCGGCATGGCAGTCACCTGTAGCGTCCCCCGCCGGAAATCGGCATTCGTCGCGATGACGCCGAACGTCACGCTGTCGCGCGGCACGAGCCAGGCACGCAGCGTCGACCCGCCGCTCACCGGCACGAGCCACAGCGTGTCGCGCTCGAACCGCATGACCCTCATTATCGACGGAAGTTCGACCTGCGTGCGACTTTCGCGCAGGCGATAGCACGACCCCGGCGCCAGCGCGACGCGCACTGGCGCGCGCGCGTCGGCCTCAGCTGCGGCATCGCGTGCCGCTTTCGCCGTCGGCGCTGGTGGTGCGGCCTTCGCGGTCGGTTCGTTGGAGACACCGGTAACCACCACCTGTGACAGGTTCAACCCGGATGTCGCAAGCCGTTTCTCCGTGACGGCGCCAGCTGCCGTCGGCGGTGCCGATACCACTGCTGGAGGGGGCGCAGGAACGAGTGCTTGTGCAAGCGCTTGTGCGGATGTTTGTGCGGGCGCCTGTGTGGACGCTTGTGCAAGCGCCTGTGTGGACGCTTGTGAAGTCGGTTCCAGGGACGCGGGCGCTGGTGCCTTGCGTGCAGCGACGTCCGCATTCTTTTCTGCCGCGATCACTGCGTCCGCTGCGCGCGTCTTCAGTATCGACGATGTGCCAATGGCGTTCGATTTCGCGGATACTGGTTCCTGCAACCG
Organism: Gemmatimonadota bacterium; assembly: GCA_038041995.1. GTDB lineage: Bacteria > Gemmatimonadota > Gemmatimonadetes > Gemmatimonadales > Gemmatimonadaceae > PNKL01. The sequence continues at coordinate 4,046 of JBBTFF010000019.1, forward strand.
CGCCGAAGCCGTGCGCGGCAGAATCGCCTTCTCCGGAGACGTCGGCGCCGGCGTCGGAACGACGGAGGCAATCGAGTCCACCGTCGCGCGAGATGCTTGTACGGTCACCGGCTGAGGAGCACGACGCAGCACGACTGCGCTCCCTCCGGCCACTACCACCACTGCTGCCGCCACCTTCATCCACTGCGGCAGCCGCCGCGGCGCCGGCATTTCTTTGCTTCTTGGAGCAACGTTCGCCGGTACATGATCGAGCGCCGACAGGATGCGCGACGTCGCGGCAATCACCCCGCGCGCGTCGGCCGCTGCCGCCGCCCAGGCGGCATCACTCGCCACCAAATGCTCCACGCGCGCCGCTTCATCAGGCGGCAGCTGTCCGTCGAGCCAGGCGTGAATCAGTCCTTCGTCAGGAAGCGGCATGGTGCCCCCGCTGCGTACGCTCGGCGACCTGTGCCTCGTACGTCTCGGCCAGGCGCTTTCGCGCGCGTGATAGTGTCGTTCCCACCGAGCCCGCGGCAATGCCGAGGATCTCCGCAATCTCCGGGTAGTCCAGTCCTTCTCCGCGCAGCAGCAGCGCCTGCCGGTCGCGCTCGGTCAGTGCGTCGAGCGCATGCCGCGCATCGGCGGCGTCCAGTGCGCGCTCGAGTGTCACGTCCGGCGCCTCCACGTGCGCGTCCCGTTGCTCGGCCGCGAGCAGCGCGAGGTGCCGGCGCTGGCGGATGTTCTTGCGTGCCTCATCGCGCACCAGGTTGCTGGCCACGGCAAAGAGCCACGATCGTTCGTTCACCAGGTGCCCCTGTCGCAGCGCCCGCACGAACGTCTCCTGGGCGATTTCATCCGCCCAGTCACGATCCCCCAGCCGGCGCGTGAGGTAACGCACCAGCGCGGCGTGATAGGTCGTGAAGAGACGTTCGATCTCGGGCATCGTGGTTACCAATCTCGCACGATTGAATCGAGAGCGCCCGCACTCAGCGACGCTTCACCCGTCGGGTCGAGCACCAGGCGCACGGCGCGTCCCTGCACCGATACCTTCTCGCCGAGCGCAAAGGCGTCCTTGACCACGGGCAACTTCACCAGCAGGGCGAAGTACGCCTCCGAATAGGCACGGATCGTCACCACCCGCGTCGGCACCGCCGGCGTGAGAGCGTCCTGCCAGGCGTCACCTTGCTGCGTGAACACGCGCCCCAGCACGAACTGTTGCTGCCCGCCCTGCTGGCGTTGCGTGCGGTCCATCTGTGCCATCGTCGTGACGGACCGTTGCTCTGCCGCCATCTTCGCTGCCTCGAAGGTCGCCCCGGCAGCATCGGCCCTGGACTGGGGGGCCGACGCGATCCCGGTCACCGTCACTCCCGTGAGCGCCAGGTTCAAATTCGGCGGGGCGGGACGCACCGCGTTCAGGCGCACGTCGCGCAGGCTTCCCTGCATGCCGGGTTCGACAACCAGGTACGACGTCAACTCCGTCGGGATGCCAAACCGCGTGCCCAGCAGCCGCAGCTCATCATCGAGTTCCGCAGTTGCGCCATTGCGCCGGCGTTCCGCGCTCAACCATCCCACCCGCTGCACCGCCCAGAGCCGGGCCACAAATGAGTTCTCGTCGGCACGACCCGAAAAGTCCGCGGTGGTCGTCCAGCGCACCGGCCCGTCGGCCGATTCGCCCTCTACCGTCACGGTCGCACCACGCCGAGCGCCGCGATAGCGGGCGAACACGGTCAGTTCCTGCCCGGCAAAGAGATCCAGGTCCCCGGCCGGCTGCACCCTGTCCACCCGCACGCCGTTGACGCGAACGCGCAGGTCGGTGGCCACCGGCTGCCTGAGGCGCTGGACGACCACCTCCACCGCGCGCTCCACGTCCTCGTCAGGGCGCACGAACTGCGCCGTGCCGCGGCCACTGAGCGCCAGCATCTCCAGCAACGACGCGTTGACGTCGATGCCGACCCCGAACGTGAAGAGACGCCGCCGCCCGCGCAGGCGCTCCGCCAGTTCGGCAATGCGGTCCGGCCGCCGTTCACCAACGGTCGGCGTGCCATCCGTGAGGAACAGCACCAGCGGCAGGCGGTCGGTGGCCAGCGATGCCCGCAACGCCTCCTCCAGCGCGCCGGAGATGTTCGTCGACCCCTCGGCGGCGAGCTCGCGCAGGTACTGCTGCGCCGAGCGCACGTTGGCCGGCGTTGCCGCACTCCATCCCTCGCGGAAGTCGCGCACGTCGGTGGAGAACGCGATCACCCGAAAGCGGTCGGACACGTTCAGCGACGCCAGCAGCGCGCGTCCCGCGGCCTTGGCTTGTTCCAGTTTCGTTCCACGCATCGACCCCGACACATCGAGTATGAAGGTGACGTCCCGCGGGGTGGTGCCGCGCGTTGCCGGCGGCGGCGCCACAGTGATCATGGCAAAACCATCTTCGCCCTCCACGGCATGCGTCAGCACGTGCACCGAGGCGGACGTGCCCGTGCGCACCGGCACGAACACGCTCACGACGCTGCGTACTGCGTCGGCGCGTACCGCGCGCAGGCTCCCGCTTTGTTCGGGGTGCAGGTCATGGGTGGGAGAAAACGCCCGGCCGAATTCGCCGTGCGCCGGGTAGCGCAGCTCGAACGTGCTGCGTACGGCCCCTTCGCTGCCGCGCATCGGCGGGCGATAGTCGATGCGCAGCGCGTCTCCTTCGCGTTCGGCGATCGCCCGGAAACGCACGACGATTGTCTTCTCTTCACCGGGCGCGATCGGGAAGATCCGCGCCCTCAGCAGTCCTTGTCCCATCCACTCCACCAGCGCCGGATCTCGCTGGCGTCGCACGATCTCCTCGTAGATCGCGCGCGCCCGCTCGGCCCGAAGCGTTTCACCCGTCACCATTTCTCCGTCGATGGAGAGCGCCAGGTCCTCGAATGCCGCGCGTGCCGGCAACGGCAGGAGGTACTCCGTCTCCGCCACCACCGACCCGCGATTCACGAAGCGTTCCGTGATCTCGTATCGCACCACCCGTCCGTCGAGAGTCAGCACGGCACGACTTGAAGTCCGCTCGACGCGAGGTCCGCTCACGCACGGTACGCGCACCTCGCACGTTGGGCATGGCAGCGAGCAGGGTATCGGCCGGTCAAGCGGGCCCGGGTTGCGCTGGGCCGGGTTGCGCTGGGCCGGTGCAGTCAACGGCAGCTGGATCGCCAGCAGGAACAGGATGCGACGCATGGTTTCCTCCGGGTGGTGTCTGCCCGGGAGACGTTGGTCGTTGATTTTCTTGCACACCCCCCGCGTGGGCGCTTACTCCGGAGGCGTTCCGCCACGCGTCGGCGTTCGCTCCAGGACGCGCACCGACAGGAGCCGCTGGTCGGCGCGGTTCACGGTGTCCTGCATCGACTCTCCGGGCCGGCGCGCGCTCCATCCCAGCGAGAACGGCACCGGCGCCGTGCGGCTGGCCGCCTGCTGCATGCGCCGGGCGACCATTTCCACCGCGTCCTCGTCCGCCGGATTCAGCAGGATCAGGAATTCGTCTCCGCCCAGCCGGATCACCGGCTCCTCGGCGCGCACCTGGCGCATCAGGAACCGGCTCATCCGAACGAGTGTCGTGTCGCCCATCGCATGGCCGTGGATGTCGTTGTACTGCTTGAAATGGTCGATGTCGATGAAGATGCAGCCGAACGGCGATTCCGCGGACTCGAGTTCGTGCTGCAGTTCCTCGAGGTACCGGCGGTTATAGCACCCGGTGAGCGGGTCGCGGACGCTCTGTTCGCGCAGCGCATCCTCCTGCCGCTTGCGGTCGGTGATGTCCACCAGGACACCGTGGTAAAACGCCTCGCCCGTGGCCTCGTCGCGGCAGACGTATGTACTGTCCAGCACCGTGCGCCGGCCGCCATCCGGACGCACGATGTCGATCTCGAAGTCGCGCACCGCCCCCATCGCATCCAGCAGCTCCAGTTCCTCCATGCGGCGCTTGGGGTCGGAGACCATGTCCGACAGTGAAAACGAACGTAGGTCATGCAGCGTGCGGACGCCGAGCATCGCCAGAAACGCCGGATTGGCATCGACGATGTCGCCGCGCGCACTCATGATGTAGAACGCCTCCCGCAGGTTCTCCACGAGCGCGCGCAATGCGTCGGGATCGTTCAGCGAGCGGAAGCGCGATGGCGCACTCCCCTGTTCTGTCATGGCGCCACCGGTGGCGGACCTTCCGCCACGGTTGAAGTCGGCACAACGGCAGCCGTCCCGTCCCCAACCGTGCCTCCTGTCGCCTTGTTGGCTGCGTCCGCCGCGTCCGCGGCAGCCTGGGCCGCTGTAACGTTCGCCGCGTCTATTGCCGCTGTGTACTGCGGCAGGGGCGTCTGGTCGTCAACCACCGCCAGGCGTCGCTCCCATTGGCCCATCATCTGTATGAACGAGCGGCCGATCTCGGCATCAAAGTCCCAGCCAAGTCCCTTTTCCAGCAGCTCCAGCACGCGCTCGGCTTCCCACGCTTCGCGATACGGCCGGTTGGTGCGCAACGCATCGTACACGTCGCAGATGTGCACCAGCTTGCTCGCCTTGTGGCAGTCGCGCTGGAAGTGCCGGTGCGGATAGCCGCCACCGTTGATCATGATGTGGTGCTCGTACGCGACGGCTGATGCGAGGTCGAGCTGGCGGTCGCTTTCGTAGATGATCTTGGCGCCGTCTACAGGATGACGCCGCATGATCGTCCACTCGTCGTCGGTCAGCTTTCCCGGTTTCGTCAGCACTTCCTTGGGAATACGCACCTTGCCAAGATCGTGCAGCAGTCCGGCGACGCCGAAGCCCCGGATATCCTTGGGACCCATCCCCATGAACTCGGACAGCGCCATCGCCAACACGGCGACATTCAGCGAATGCGTCGTCGTGTACTGGTCGAATTCCTTCAACTGCAGCAGGGGAATCACGATCTCCCGGTCGCCGTGCATTGCCACCGACAGTGACCGCACGACCGACTCCGCCTCGAGCAATGGCAACTCACCGCGCGATTCCACCTCGTCGTGCAGCCAGCGAATCGTATCGGCCTCCTCCTGCAGCGAGTAGGCGATGGTCGCCGTCGGCAGGATCTCGTCCGGCCGGACTACGCCTTCGGCTCCCTTCACGCCGATTGCCCCGAACCTGATCGCCGTCTTGCGCTCGGGACTTCGCGTGGACGAATCGATGGCCTGTAGCGTCAGGCGCGCCATGCACTCGTCCAGAAAGACCTCGAAATCATCGCGCGTGACGTCGTAGGCGAACTCGAGACGCTGGATGCCGGCGTTGGCCAGCCGCGCCCCCCAGTCCCACTCCTTCAATTCGCGCATCGCAATGTTGCCGTACACCACGTCGTAGCCGAGAAACGAGAACTGCGGACGCGAATCGACCGCCTGAAGCGCCCGCAGGTGCTCAAAGGACTGGTCGATCGCGCGGACGCGTGCCGGGTGCCCATCGCCGTACAGGGCCATCGTCGACAGCGCCTGTGCCAGCGACGTCAGAAACCGTGCCGGTTCGCTCACCGCGAACCTCCCCGACGCACCACGGCGTCGCTCATCTCAGGATCTGAGTGCTTGCTCGCCAGCGCAATGATCTCCTGTGCTGCCGGCTCTGAACTCCAGTGTGCGGCCAGTCCGGCCAGCGCCGCCAGCACCCCCGGCGACTTGGACGCCAGGCTGCGACGGAACATCAGGACCTTCTTGCCGGCGACGCGGTTGAGCAGCCAGTTCAGCGTCTCCACCGAGCGCTGACTCGACGCCGCGCGTATGCCCAGCGCGCGCAGGTCGGGCGACAGCGCCTCGTCGTCCGCACGCGACATCAGCACGCTGGCCTGTGCCGCCGTGCAGCCTTGCATGACCGCGCCCAGCGCCAGGCGGACAATCCGCTCGTCCGGATCAGCCAGCGCCGTGGTGATCGCCTGTTCGCGGTATTCGGGATGCTTGATGAGCAACCGTACCGCTTCGCGTCGCACCCCGGCATCGGGATGTCGCGTGAAGTCGCGCGCGTCAAAACCCTCGGGCCAGCGTTCCAGCTTGCCAATCGTCACCAGGAGCAGACGCACCACCGGCCATCGTGACGCCGCCAGGCGCGACACGAGCATTGGGCCAACATCATCGCCGATCGACGCCAATTGCTCCACCAGCGCGCCCGAAGTTCGTTCGTCACTTCGCGTCAGTGCCGAAACCAGCGACTCGGCGGCCGCCAGCCCCAGGCGGGCGACGAGTCGCCCCACGACATCGTTGTTCACCGGTGTCTGTTCCAGCTGCACTTCGAGCTGTCCCGGCGTCGCCACGTGACGCCAGAGCGCGTCCTTCATCCAGCCGTCGTTCGCCGCATCGAGCAGGTCCAGCAATGGGGTCAGGTCGGGCTTCGCCACCAGCATGTCCACGGCGCGCCATACGGGTTCGCCAAGCATCTCGATCTCGAGCCCCATGGCCAGCAGGCGTTCGGGCTCCGCCGGAAAGGAGTCGTCACCACGAAAGTTCGGCGCCGCCTTTGACATCTTCTCCAGCGCCAGCCGATAACTGTCGGGATTCGGGTCTTCGAGGTCCCATCCGGTCACCAGCTTCTGCACCTGGTCGCGCAACGCGGAGTCCGCGCTCGGACGCGCCATCGGTGCGCCATCGTCGGCATGCACGGCCAGTTTCGACAGCATCCGGATGAGCGAGTGCGAGATCGTCTGGCCCGAGGTGTCGGCCGCGGCCTGCACGAGGTCGACCACGGCGTCCACCGCCATTCCCGCGGTGGCGTCGAGCACGAACTTGCGACGCTGCAGTACATCGCCGCCCATGTGCATCAGTTGCTGCAGCGTCTGGGGCTGCAATGTCGAGACGAGGCGCGACATGCGCTTCTGCAGCGCGGCGGCTTCCTGGCCTCCTTTCGCCTTCAGCTCTTCCGCGATCTGCAGCAGGTATCCCACCACCACCTGGTCATAGGCCGCTTCGCGTTTGTGGTCGTCAATGGCCTTGGCCACCCTGACGGGGTCCGTTGAATCAGCCGATTCGGCAAGCGCCTCGTCATCCAGGTCGCTGGCCAGCGCCGCTCGTGCCAGGCCAATCCACAGCTGCGCCGAGCGACTGCGGTTCCCCCGCATTTCGGCCTTTTCCTCTTCCTTTTCCGCCTCCTCCTCGAGCAGCTGCAGCTGCTCGAAGGTCAGCGGAAAGAGGCGAATGTGCGGCCACTGCTGCAGGAACTCGTGATCCTCCAGTCCGAGCGGACGCGCGCGCCGTCCCGCTTCCACCGCAATCGTCTGCAGGACGTCGGTGACTTCTTCGGCCGTCACGCCCTGGCTGAACTTCAGTGCGCCCAGGTGGTGCCGGTGCAGGCGCAGTGCGAGATCCCGGAGCACCGGGTTGTTCTCTTCGGTCGCCACACCCTCGATGATCAGCTGGTGACGCGCCACGCCGAGCGACAACGTGGACCGCTCCTTCAGGAGCGACTCGATGCGACGGGCGATCTGGTCAGCCGCCGATTCGCGCAGCGGATGCCCAGGCGGATAGATCGCGTTCTTGTGCAGACCGATCGAGAATTCGATCAGGAAGTCTGACAACTCGCGGGAGAGGGCGGCCGATTCGCCGACCGTCGAGAGACGGCTCATCACCTGCGGAATATGCTCCCCGGCCAGAGGGCGTGGAAGGACCGGCCACTGTCGACAATTGATGCACCAAGACGCACCGCTTCCCGCCGTCCTCGCGTCGCCAGACAACCATCGGTCGGCTAGCTTTACCCGTGGCGTCGCGCGATGACGTGCGACCCTCCCCCTTATCGCCGGAGTCTCGGCCCGTGGCCGCTGCCGTCACTTTCGATCTCGACCAGATCGCCATCAATACCGTCCGTACACTCGCCATGGATGCGGTCCAAGCCGCGGAATCGGGTCACCCCGGCACGCCGATGGCGCTTGCCCCGCTCGCATACGTGCTCTTTACGCGGCATCTGCGCCACGCCCCCTCCAATCCGCAGTGGCAAGACCGCGACCGCTTTGTCCTGTCGGCCGGTCACGCCTCCATGCTGCTCTACAGTTCCCTGTTCCTGTCGGGGTACGACCTCTCGCTCGACGAGATCAGGCAGTTCCGCCAGTGGCACAGCAGGACACCGGGGCATCCCGAGGTCGGACATACGCCAGGCGTGGAGACAACGACCGGCCCGCTCGGCCAGGGCATGGCCAACGCCGTCGGCTTCGCCCTTGCCGAACGCTCGCTCGCGGCAGCGTTCAACAAGCCGGGACATACCGTCATCGACCACCACACCTGGTTCATCGCCGGCGATGGCTGCCTGATGGAGGGCATCTCGCACGAGGCGGCCTCGTTCGCGGGACACCAGAAGCTCGGCAAGCTCATCGGTTTCTTCGACGACAACGGCATCACCATCGACGGTCGCGCCGATCTCACGTGCAGCGACGACGTCGCCAAGCGCTTCGAGAGCTACGGCTGGCAGGTGCTGCACATCGCCGACGTCAATGACCTGCCGTCCATCGACCGGGCCATCGCCCAGGCCAAGGCCAACACGCAGCGCCCCACGCTGGTCATCACCAAGACGCAGATCGGCTATGGTTCGCCCAACCGTGTGAATTCGTCCAAGGCCCACGGCGAACCGCTGGGCAAGGACGAGATCGCGCTCACCAAGCGCTCGCTCGGCTGGCCATACTCCGAGCCCTTCGCCGTGCCGACCGAAGCGGCGGAGCACTGGCGCGCGCAGGTAGTTTCGCACGGCGAAGCAGCCCACCGCGAGTGGATGACGCGTTTCGCCGCGTATGCCAAGGCCAACCCCGAGGACGCCAAGGAACTCGGGCGTCGTTGGCATGGGGACCTGCCCGCAGGGTGGCACAAGCACCTCACCGCGTTCGACGCATCCAACGGCAACGTCGCCAGCCGCGCGGCCAGCGGCACGGTGCTCAACGCCATCGCACCGCATCTCCCCGAACTCGTCGGCGGTTCCGCCGATCTCGCCGGATCCAATCTCACCACGATCAAGGGCGCACCGGTCTGTTCTGCCGAGCATCCCGCGGGACGCAACATCGCCTTCGGCATTCGCGAACACGCCATGGGCGCCATCATGAACGGCATGGCGCTGCATGGCGGCTTCATTCCGTATGGCGGCACCTTTCTCGTCTTCGCCGACTACATGCGCCCGGCTATCCGCCTTGCCGCGCTCATGAAGCAGCACGTGATCTACGTCTTCACCCACGATTCCATCGGCCTCGGCGAGGACGGCCCCACGCACCAACCCGTCGAACAGCTCACGGCACTGCGTTGTATCCCGAATCTCGTGGTGCTCCGCCCCGCCGATGCCACTGAAACGGCCGAAGCGTGGCGTGTCGCTCTCGAGCACAGGACAGGACCGGTCGCGCTGGTGCTCACGCGCCAGAAACTTCCGCTCATTGATCGCGCCACGCATCCGGCGGCTGCGCACGTCGCTCGCGGTGCCTATGTACTGGGCAACACGCTCGACGGCACGGTTCCCCGGGCTGTCATCCTCGCGAGCGGCTCGGAAGTCGCGATCGCGTTGGCGGCACAGCAGTCGCTCGCTGCTGATGGCATCGCCACGCGTGTGGTCAGCGCGCCGTCACTCGAGCTGTTCGCGCTGGAGCCGAAGAAGTACCGTGACGCGGTACTTCCCCCCGGCCTCCCACGCGTCGCCATCGAGGCGGCGCACCCCATGAGCTGGTATCGCTGGGTGGGTGACAACGGTGTCGTCATCGGCATCGAGACCTTCGGCGCCTCGGCGCCTGCCCCGAAACTCTACGCCGAATACGGAATGACCGCGGGCCGAGTGAGCGAGGCCGTGAAGAGCCTGATCGGCTGAATCACGGCCTCTGCGGCTGGTCGGTCAGGCCCTCACTGGCCATCCGGAGTCGCGGCGGGAGCATCGATGCGATGGAGCCCCAGCGAGGATTCTCCCATTTCATGAATGCGACGCAGCGTGCGGAGCGGTCTGTTACGTCCAAAAGTGACGGCCACGACCACTAGCGTCGCCAAGCCGCCCAGGACGACCGACGGCACCGTTCCGAACAACTTCGCCGTCACCCCTGATTCGAACATCCCGATTTCGTTCGAGGAACCCACGAACACGTTGTTCACGGCCGACACCCGGCCAAACAGGTGCTGCGGCGTCAGCGTCTGCAGCAGGTTCGACCGGATTGAGACGCTCACCATGTCGGCCGCGCCGCCCAGGGCAAGCATCGCCACCGACAACCAGAATGAAGTCGACAGGCCGAACCCGATGGTGAACAGCCCGAAGGCGGCCACGGCCAGGAAGAGCGTCCGCCCGGCGTGCTCCATCGGGGGCCGGTGGACGATCACGAACGAGGTCACCACCGCGCCGATCGCCGGTGCTGCCCGCAGCAGTCCGAGCCCCTGCGGCCCCACCCGCAGGATTTCCGCCGCAAACACCGGCAACAGGGCCGTTGCGCCGCCAAAGAACACCGAGAAGAGGTCGAGCGAGAGTGCTCCCAGCAGGATCGGTTCCCTGAACACGAAGCGAATCCCGCCCCTCAGGCTCTCGCCTACCTCATTCGTGTGCTCGCGATCGATCATCGACCGGTGGCGTATCGAGGCAATCGCCAGCAGGCCAACCATCACGAGCAGCGCATCGCCGGCGTAGGCCACCGTGGTTCCACCCATGGCATACAGGATGCCCCCGATCGCCGGACCGAGCACCGAAGCCAGTTGCCATGCGCCGCTGCGCCAGGTCACCGCATTGTGGAACAGCGCACGGGGCACCAGTTCCTGTCCCAACGCCTGCCGCGCCGGCTGCAGGAAGCTCCGGGCCACTCCACTGATGACGATCACGGCATAGATGAGCGGCGTCACGCGTCCTGGCGCCTTCGACAGGGCCAGCGGGAGCACCAGCAGCGCCACCGAGCAGAACACGAGCACCGTCAGCGCCGCCAGCGCCACGCGCCGCCGGTCGTGCCGGTCAGCCACATGTCCCGCGTAGAGTGCGAACCCGATGAACGGGAGCGCTTCGGCGAGCCCAATGAGTCCCAGCGCCAGCTTGTCGTGCGTCAGCTCGTATATCTGCCAGCCGACAATCGTCCCCTGGATCTGCACGGCCATCGTGAAGGCGAACAAGCCCACGATGTACCGCCGGAAGTTCGGGTGCCGAAGCGACGCATATGGCCCGGCCTGGGGGGAAGACATAGCGGGAAGTTATCCCCCCCTCCCCTTCCCCTGCACGTCACCGTGCCTCTGCCCCCTGCACTTGCCGTTACGCGTCGCGAGTCGTACCCTCAGCCCCGCATGCCCGCTTCCCGGTCCCGACATTTCCCTTGGGCTTCCTGGCCCACCAAGGAACTTCTCCAGCTTCGCATCAAGGACCTCGGCGTCAGCATCGAGGGCACTTGGCTGGAGGACTGTGTCAACGACCTCTACGCCGAACTCGACGCGCGCCACCTGCGCCTGCACCCGCACGTGTGGATCAGTGACGAGTGGTTTTCCCCGGGCAATGTTCCTGGCATCGCCATTCCGTTCTACCTCGCGCACCCGCACCTGATGAAGCTCGAGCGCTCCCAGTTGCTCGAGGTCGAGGGCGGCACGTATGCTGAATGCATGAAGATCCTGCGGCATGAGTGCGGCCATGCCATGCAGCACGCCTTTCATCTGCACCGGCGGCGCGAGTGGCAGCGGCTCTTTGGCAAGTCTTCCATCAAGTACCCTCAGTCGTACCGGCCGAATCCCGCCAGCAAGAAGTACGTCCAGCACCTGCGCCGCTGGTACGCGCAAAGCCATCCCGACGAGGATTTTGCCGAGACGTTCGCGGTCTGGCTGGCCCCGCGCTCCGATTGGCGCCGCCGCTATGCCGGCTGGCCGGCACTTCAAAAGCTGCTCTACGTCGACCGGTTGATGACCGAACTCGCCGGGACGAAGCCGTCGGTGACCACGCGCGTTGTCGTCGACCCCGCACGCACGCTCACGCGCACGCTCTTCGAGCACTACACCTACCGCCGCGCGATCTACTCGGTGGAACATCCCAAGACATACGACGAAGACCTTCTGCGGCTCTTTTCCGACGCTCCGCGCAGCGGCGAACGCGAGGCGGCCGGCACCTTCCTGCGCCGTCACCGGCGTGAAATCCGGCGTGTCGTTTCACGATGGACCGGAGAATACCAGTTCACGCTCGATCAGGTCCTCAACGACATGATTGGCAGGTGCCGCGAGCTCAAGCTCCGCGTGACTGGTCGCGAACGACAGCTCCTCACCGATTTCATGGTCCTGCTTACTGCCCGCACGATGGAATTTCTTTCCAAGCACGGCCGCCGTGACTGGATTGTCGTGTGAAGAAGGTTCGCGTGCTTGCCCTCATGCATCCGCAACTGGTGCCGCCAGACTCGCTCGAGGGACAGAGCGAGAAGGACATCAATGTGTGGAAGACGGAGTACGACGTCGTCAGCAAGCTGCGTGGCTGCGGTCACGAAGTGCAACCGCTCGGCGTCCAGTACGAACTCGCCCCGGTCCGTCATGCCGTCGAGTCGTTCCAGCCGCACGTCGTGTTCAACCTGCTCGAGGAATTCCACGGCGAGGCCGTCTTCGACCACAACGTCGTCAGCTACCTCGAACTGCTCCGCATCCCGTACACCGGCTGCAACCCGCGTGGCATGATCCTCTCGCGCGGCAAGGCGCTCTCCAAGAAGCTCTGCGCCTACCACCGCATCCGCGTTCCCGACTTCGCCGTCTTCCCCATGGCACGCAAGGTGCGCCGCCCGGCGCACCTGCAGTTCCCCCTGATCGTGAAATCGCTCATCGAGCACGCATCCGTCGGCATCGCCAAGGCGTCCGTCGTCGACACCGACGAGAAACTCGTCGAACGCGTGCGCTTCGTGCACGAGCGCATCGGCACGGACGCCATCGCCGAACAATTCATCGACGGACGTGAGCTGTACGTCAGCGTCATCGGCAACGAGCGACTGGTCGCCTTTCCCACCTTCGAACTTGTTGCCGACAAGCGCAGCGCCGATGAGCCGCTCATCGCCACCGCGCGCGCCAAGCACGACATCGAGTACCAGGAACGCCACGGCATCGACATCCGCCCCGCCGAGCTCACACCCGAGCTCGTGGCCGAGGCGGCGCACGTCAGCAAGCGCATCTACCGTATCCTCGAACTCAGCGGCTACGCCCGGCTGGACTTCCGCCTCGATGCGAATGGCCAGCTCTTCTTCCTCGAGGCGAACCCGAATCCCGAGATCGCGGAGAAGGAGGAGTTCGCCTCGTCGGCTCGCCATGCCGGCGTCGAGTATCCCGACCTGCTCGAGCGCATCCTGCGGCTGGGACTCCGCCAGAAGGTCTGACGCCGGCCGTGCGTCTCAGGTGGCTCGCCCCGGTGAGCCACCGTAGCTTTGCAGCATGACGCCCCAATTGCTCACGCACTTCGCCGCGGGCGCGCGCCTCGTCGCGCATTCCTCTCGCACCGCGCCCGTGTTCAACCCCGCCTCCGGGCAGGTCGCCGCCCACCTGCCGCTCGCTGACGCCGCCGACATCGAGCGCATCATCGCCGATTCCCTCCTGGCCGCCCCTGCCTGGGGCCAGCGCTCGGGCCTCGATCGTGCGCGGGTCCTTTTTCGGTTTCGCGAACTCTGCCTGGCCAACGTCGACGAACTTGCCCGCCTCATCGTCGCCGAGCACGGCAAGGTGATGGCCGACGCGCGCGGCGAAGTGCTGCGCGGAATTGAAGTCCTCGAATTCGCCTGTGGCATTCCACACCTCATGAAAGGCGAGTTCAGCGACGGGGTGTCCACCGGCATCGACATGCATTCACTGCGGCAGCCGCTTGGCGTGGTGGCCGCCATCACGCCGTTCAACTTCCCGGCCATGGTCCCCCTGTGGATGCTCGGCCCCGCCCTCGCCTGCGGCAATGCCGTCATCCTCAAGCCGTCGGAACGCGACCCCTCGTGTCCACTGCGCCTGGCTGAACTTTTCGTGGAAGCCGGTGGACCCCCGGGAGTCTTCAATGTGCTCAACGGAGACGCCGAGGCGGTCAATGCGCTCCTCGCCGATCCGCGCGTTCAAGCCATCAGCTTTGTCGGCTCTACCCCGATCGCCCGGCACGTCTACGAAACCGCGGCACACCACGGCAAGCGCGTGCAGGCCATGGGGGGCGCCAAGAACCACCTCGTGGTGCTTCCCGACGCCGACCTCGACCAGGTGGTTGAATCGTTGATGGGCGCTGCGTATGGATCGGCCGGCGAACGCTGCATGGCCATTTCCGTGGCCGTCGTGGCCGGCAATGCCACCGCCGATGCCCTCGTGCCCCGACTCGCCGACCGGGTGCGCGCGCTTCGCGTGGGTGCGCCGACCGACGCCGCGAGTGACATGGGTCCGCTGGTGACTGCCGTTCATCGCGATCGCGTGCGCGGATTCATCGACGTGGGAGTGCGCGAGGGAGCGCAGCTGGTGGTAGATGGTCGTACGCACGAAACGACCACCGGAGAAGGCTTTTTCCTCGGCGGTTCCCTGTTCGACCGCGTCACCGAAGGAATGGCGATCTACCGCGAGGAGATTTTTGGTCCGGTGTTGTGCGTGGTGCGCGTCGAGACGGCCGAGCAGGCGCTGGCACTCTGCAATGCGCATCGGTACGGCAACGGCGTGGCCATCTTCACCCGCAACGGCGGCGCGGCGAGGGAGTTTGCCCATCGCGTGCAATGCGGCATGGTCGGCATCAACGTGCCGATTCCCGTGCCGCTGGCGTTCTACTCGTTTGGCGGATGGAAGGAATCGGCGTTCGGCGACCATAACCAGCATGGTATGGACGGCATCCGCTTCTACACGCGGTTGAAGACGGTGACCACCCGCTGGCCGGCTGGTGCTGACGCGGCATCGTTTGCGATGCCGCTGCTTCGGTAGGCCTCCGTGAGAGACCCCCTTCCCTTTCCTATTTCAGTCGCCCGTACTTCCTGAGCGCCGCCACCACGCGATCGGCGGGCAGCCCATGCACGCGCAGGAAGTTCGCTCCCGTCATGGTATCGGCGGCAAGCATCGCGTTCAGGATCGCCTCTTCCGTCGCCTGCACCGTCGCCGTGAACAGCGGCGAGATGGCGTTGTTCGACATCATCGTCACGCGCACGGTGTCCCTGGCTTCGGCGGCCCCGGCATTCGCCGTCGAGAACGCCACGAAGATGTCCCCCGACCCGTTGCCCCCGTAGCCCCCCGTGCGGCCAACGCCCAATGCCACGCGCGTCGCAATGCGCTTGAGCTGGTGCGGCACCAGCGGTGCGTCGGTGGCGACGATCACGATGATGGAACCGAGTTCCACCTCCTCGGCGCTCGCGCCGGACGGCGGCGGCGCGCCGCACCGTGGGCGCTGCGGCCCCGGGTCGGCGGGCGTGTCACTCGCCGTGCACGCCGCCAGGTCGCTAAGCTCGGCGCCTACCGGCACCCCCGCCACGCGCATGTCGCGCATCGAGCCGAAATTGCACTGCACCAGCACGCCCACGGTGTAGCCGCCCTGCGCCGCCGTGAGTACGCGTGAAGCGGTGCCAATGCCTCCCTTGAACCCCTCACAGACCATACCCGTACCACCGCCCACGGCGCCCTCGGCCGGCACCACGCCACCACGCGCGCCATCGAGCGCCGACAGCGCATGCTCCGGCTTCACGTGAAAGCCGTTGATGTCGTTCAGCCCGCCGTCGTACGTTTCGGCGACCACCGGCAGCCCCCACGGCTGCATCCCGGGCTTGCCCACCTGCCACCGCAGGATCGCATCGCGCACCACGCCGACGCTGTGCGTGTTGGTGATGCCGATCGGCCCCTCGAGCAACCCGCCTTCCTGCAGCCAGGTGGTGCCCGTCATCTCGCCATTGCCGTTCAGCGTGAACCACGCGCCAAACACCGGGTCGCCGCTGTTGCGACCGCGTGGATGCACGATCGTCACCCCGGTGCGCACCGGCCCCGTGCCCACCCGCAGTGGCCCCGCTTCACCCTGAATGAGCGTCGTGTGCCCGACTTCCACGCCCTTCACGTCGGTGATCGCGTCCAGCGCGCCCGGCACACCGCCGATCAGCGGCGCAATGCCCAGGTCGCGTGCACGCGGCCGCTGTGCGCCGGCGGCGGAAGTCACCAGGGCCACCAACAGCAGGACGCGCCGCATCGTTGCCTCGTGCGCTCTCGTGATCTCGCGCTCTTGGGTCTCGTGATCTCGTGATCTCGTGACCTCGTGATCTCGTGATCTATATAGTATCAATCAGCTACTTATTTTACCCGCCCCAGGCCCTTCCGCACCTTCGCAACCAGCTCCCCAATCTGCGCTTCGCTGATGATGAGGGGTGGTGACAGCGCAATGATGTCGCCCGTTGTCCGGATCAGCAGATTCTGGTTGAAGAAGCAGTCCACGAACACGTCGTATGCGCGCATTCCCGGCGTGCCGGCGCGCGCGTCCAGTTCGATCCCGGCCACCAAGCCCATGTTGCGCACGTCGATCACGTGCGGCGCATCGCGCAGGGAGTGTACCGCGGCTTCCCACGCCGGCGCCAGCGACGCGGCGCGCGCGAAGATCCCCTCCGACGCATAGAGATCGAGCGTCGCCAGGCCCGCCGCCGCCGCCAGCGGATGTCCGCTGTAGGTGTAGCCGTGGAAGAACTCGATGCCCTGCTCCGTCGCATTGACCACGGTGTCGTAGATCATCCCCTTCACGCACGTGGCCCCCAACGGCACCGCCGCATTCGTGATGCCTTTCGCCACGGTGAGCATGTCGGGAATCACGCCGAAGTGCTGCGCGGCGAAGGGCGATCCGAGCCGTCCGAAGCCGGTGATCACTTCGTCGAAGATCAGCAGGATGCCGTGCCGGTCGCAGATGGCGCGCAGCTTCTCCAGGTAGCCCTTGGGCGGGATCAACACGCCGGTCGATCCGGCCACTGGCTCCACGATCACCGCGGCAATGGTCCCGCCGCCACGCTCGGCGATGATCCCCTCGAGCGCGTCGGCCAGGTGCGCACCCCACGAGGGCTGGCCCTTCGTGAAGGCGTTCTGCGCCAGGTCGTGCGTGTGCGGCAGGTGATCCACCTGCGGCAGCAGTTGCGCGGAAAACGCCTTCTTGACCGTGTCGATCCCGCCGACGGAAATGCCGCCAAACCCGACGCCGTGATAGCTGCGCGCCCGGCCCACAAAACGCGTCCGTTGGGGCTCCCCGCGGGCCTGGTAGTACGCCAGCGCGATCTTCAGCGCGCTGTCCACCGCCTCCGACCCCGAGTTCGAGAAGAACACGTGGTCGATGCCGGCGGGCAGGATCCCCTTGAGCTTCGTGGCCAGCTGGAAGCTCGCCGGGTGTCCCATCTGGAAACCCGGGGCAAAATCGAGCGTCGCCGCCGCTCGCGAAATCGCCTCGACGATGGGCGCGCGGCAATGCCCGGCATTCACGCACCACAATCCAGCGGTGCCGTCGAGAATCTGGCGACCGTCGTCCGATTGATAGTGCATGTCCTTGGCGCTTACCAGCAGGCGTGGCTTCGCCTTGAACGCCTTGTTGGCGGTGAACGGCATCCACAGCGCGTCGAGCGCCGGGTCGTGGGCAATGGTCGGTGTGGTCATGGTCGGAATCCTCGTGCCGGAACCTGCCAACGGGAGCTGCCATCGGCAAGCGATCCGTCGGCGATCCGTCGGCGATCCGTCGGCGATCCGTCGGCTGTCGTCCACCGTTTTCTCACCGGCTTTTCATCATTCCGTAACCCTGCCCCCACCGCTGCTCAACCCTTCGCGGGTACGATCGATGTAGATCCTCTCACGGAGGGCTGATGTTCTCGCTCCTGATCGAGTCACGTTCCGTTCGCCGTCGTTCGCCCGCGGGGTTTGCCGCCAGCGTGGTGTTGCACGGTATCCTCATCGCCGGCGCCGTCATCGGCACCTCGCACGCTACCGGACCTCGGACACCGCGCGCCCCTGAGGCCGTGCTTCCGGTCTACGCTCCGGTTACGAAACCGCCCAGGGTTGCACCCGCACCACCGCCAACGACCGCGATCGCGCCGCCGCCGGTCGGCCCCAGTATCGTCAACGTGCCGATCGAGGTGCCCAATGGCATCCCATCGGCAGATCCGTTGCGCACGATCATCAATACCGACCAGCCGATCGAGTTCCGGGTCGGCACGCCCACGCGCGCCGGAACCCCCGAGCCTGGCGTGCTGTCCAGCGCCGGCATGCTGCTCGGTGACCAGGTCGAGTTCCCCGTCGTACTCGACAGGCGCTCGCCACTTCCGCGCTTTCCCCAGTCGCTGAAGAACGCCGGCGTCGAGGGAATGGCACGCCTCAGTTTCGTCGTCGACACGATCGGCCGCGTCGAACTCGAAACGGCACGAGTGGTCGAGAGCACGCACCCCGCCTTCGCGGCAGCCGTGCAGGCTACCCTGTCCCGCATGCGCTTCTCGCCGGCGCGTGTCGGCGGCCGTGCCGTACGACAGCTGGTGGAGTTTCCCGTCCAGTTTCGCATCGCCAGATAGGAGAGTGCGACAAGAAAAGACAGGACACGACAGATGTGCACCCAACAAAGCTCGGTGCGCTTCTGTCGTGTCCTGTCGTGCCCTGTCGTGCCCTGCCTAAAACGAGAAGCTGATTTGATTTCCACCACCGCTCAGGCTCGCGAACCGCGGGTTCACGATGGAGTTGAAGATGGAGCCGAACTGGTAGCGGAATCCGACCGATCCGAAGTACCGGAAATTCGTCGAGAGCGCCTGCTGGCGTGCAATGACCTCCTCGTTCGACGCCTCGCCACGGGGCAGATACAGCTGGTCGCGAACCCGCGAGGCACTGCCGCCGACATTGAACGAGAATCCGCGTCCCATCCGCACGTCGACTCCACCGAAAATCCCCAGGTTGTAGTATTTGAGGCCGTCAAGGTACTGCGAGCCATTCACCGACACGTTCGCCGAACCCCATGGTTGACGCGCTGTCACCGCGATGCTCAGGGTGTGCAGTGGGTGCGCCTCACTATCCTTGTCATAGATGGTGGTCTCGTGATAGCGGTATTCTTGCACACCCAGCGAGTAGAGCACGGCGAGCTTCCGTCGCGCGAACTGATCGTACGGATAGTAGTCCCACTCCACCGCCCCAGCCGCTGTGGCGTTGAGGTCGGTGTTGTAGTAGTCAGAACGGTTGCCGCTGGCGCGGCCACCAAGCGACCAGTGAGGTGAGACGCTTTTCACGACCAGCGCGCTCGCGCCAAAGTAGCGCTGCAGGTTCGTGAACTTGGTTCCATCGGAGAGGGAAAACGAAGCTTGCTGGTAGGAAAAGCTGCCGTTGAAGTGAATCTTCCACGCCTCCGTAGTCCGGTTGGCGTCCACGTTGTTCGAGAGATAGCTATCGGACTGTCGCTTCTCGCCGCTGCCAAAGCCATTTGCCGACAGGCTGAACGTCCAGAAATTCCACTTGTCCTTCGCCGCGGCGTTTGACTTGCCCGCATTCCCGCTCGGCGCTGCGAAACTCACGGAAAGCTGAGAGCCCAGGGGTGTCCTGGCCGCGTAGGGCAACAGCAGCTGGCTGATCACCCGCATCAATCCGCGGCGACGAAGATCATCAGCGTCATTCGGGTTGGCCGTGAAGGTCAGCGTGTCCAACTTCCCTGCATACTGCTTCTGTCCAATCGCCACCACCGTGTACCGGCTTCCGCCTGACCCGGTCGCTTGCGAGGTCACCAGCAGGTGGAACTCGGCGTCCAGCCGGTCGCGCATCCAGTTCACCCATTTCATCTCCGTCACCAGGAAGTCGCGGTCGCAACCATGCACGTTGCAATCGAGATAAGCGCGCAACGCCGTATTCTGCACGGTATCGCTCGCCGGGCTTCCGGTGCCTTGTGCTGAAAGCGGGGTTACGATCGCCAGCAGTGCCAAGGCGCTGGCCAGCAGGAAGCGAACGAAGGACATCGGCATCTCGGGTAGGGGGAGACGAAAAACTGACATCGCGATCTAAGTATTTGGTGGTAATCAGGTTACAGGACAGTCAACGTCCAACGAACCGTTCCTGAGCCACCGCGTCGGTCCGTCAGAGTGAGACACACCTAGACGACCAACCGTTGCTTGGCGTCCCAAAGCTGCGACGCACAACGCTCCCCGACAATGCCTGGCACAGCTCGGTGCCGAACAACTACAGAGCCCTCGTCTCCGCAGCATCGCTGCTGAAAACGAGGGCTCTGTGTGCTGGCGAAGCCCGGTCTTTGTTGTTTCGACTCGCCATGCGATACATGGC
Source organism: Gemmatimonadota bacterium (assembly GCA_038041995.1). Classification (GTDB taxonomy): domain Bacteria; phylum Gemmatimonadota; class Gemmatimonadetes; order Gemmatimonadales; family Gemmatimonadaceae; genus PNKL01. The sequence goes on from JBBTFF010000019.1 coordinate 24,142, forward strand.
CGGCCGAGCTTCTTTCCCTTGTCGGGCGGTCCCGACTCAGGCGTTCCCGTCAAGCAGGAATTCCGGTTGCGTCCAGCGACCTCGCAACCTACAACGTGTGGTCGAACTCCACGTTGCGCCCATCCATCGGCGTCCCTGAGGATGGTCTCACCAACAGATGACCGCTCTGTCGGTGCATTTGCAAATATGGCACTTCTGGCTAAGTGCACAATCGGGCCGATTCCGGCAGGAATATCAGGGAAATCCGGAGTTTCGTCGCCCCGGGCTTTGCACCCCTAACGTTCTGTCGTCCTCTGTCGTTTTCTGTAGTACTCTGTCGTTTTCTACCATGAAACTGCCGCTCATCGAAACACTCGGCATTTCCATTGACGCGCTGCGCGCGAATACCATGCGCTCGCTGCTCACGATGCTCGGTATCGTCATCGGGATTGCGGCGGTCATTACCATGGTCGCGCTGGGCAATGGCGCGCAGAACGCCATCAAGGACCGGATTGCCCGCCTGGGCACCACGGTCCTGCAGATCAATCCGCAGCGCGTTCAGCACGGTGGCGTCCACACGGCGTCGACCACAAAGCTGACGACGAAGGACGTCGAGATGATTCGCGAGCGGTCACCCAACGTTGTGGCGGTGAACTGGCAGCAGGACCGCGACCTGCAGGTCGTGTGCAAGAACCGGAACACGAACGTGCAGATTACCGGGACCCCGCCGAACTTTCTCGAAGTCCGCGGATTCAAGCTCGCCAACGGCCGCATGTTCAGCGCCGCCGATGACAACGCCCGCCGGAAGGTGGCCGTGTTCGGATCGGAGTTGCTGCGCCTGCTGAACGTGGATGATGGCGAGGCGCTGATCGGGGAGCAGGTGCGCATCGCCGGCCGCGCCTTCACCGTCATCGGCGTGCTCGTCCCGAAGGGTGCGTCAGCAGGCGGGGACGGCGACCAGCAGGTCCTCATTCCGTTCCAGACCGGGCGGTCCGAGATCTTCGGCACGGACCGCCTCAACGACATCTGGACGCTGGTCAGCTCGGAAGATTCCATCACCATCGCGATGGCTGAGATCCAGGCCGCGCTTCGTCGCTCGCACAAGCTGCGCCCCGACCGCCCCGACGACTTCAGCATTCGCAACCAGGCCGATATCCTGGAGACGATGGGCGAGACCGCGCGGACCTTCACGCTGCTCCTCGCCGGCATCGCCGCCGTGAGTCTCCTGGTCGGTGGCATCGGGGTCATGAACATCATGCTGGTTTCGGTCACCGAGCGTACGCGCGAGATCGGCGTCCGAAAGGCGCTCGGCGCGACCAGCAAGGACATCCTGTTCCAGTTCCTCGCCGAGGCGGTGATTCTCTGCGTACTCGGCGGTGCGCTGGGCGTCGTCGTCGGCATGCTCGGCGCCATGCAACTCAGCAGCTCAATGGGCTGGAAGACCGCCGTTGACGCGCAGTCGATCGTCATGGCGTTCACCTTCGCCAGCGCCATTGGCGTCATTTTCGGGGTCTGGCCGGCCCGGCGCGCATCGACGCTCGATCCGATCGAGGCGTTGCGGCACGAGTAATTGTGCCAAACCCGTCTGGCGTGGGTCGTAGCCACCGCCGCGAAAGCCAGAGCGCCAAAGCCAATCTGGCTCCGGCGCTCTATCGTCTATCGTCTCTCAACTCCCGTCTATCCTCAGAATGGCCAGGGCCGGAATCGAACCGGCGACACGCGGATTTTCAGTCCGCTGCTCTACCAACTGAGCTACCTGGCCGTAGTTCGTAATTCTAGTCGCAGCAACGCCTTGCGCCAAGGGGGAGCCCCGGCCATACCCCTCATTTCCCTGTCCTCTGCACTTCACTGTGCCCCTGTCCTCTGCACTTCACTGTGCCTCTGCCCCAGCACCTCGTATAATCCAGTATGCGCCAATTCCTCTTCGCCCTCGCCGTGGCCCCGACGCTCGCTGCCGCGCAAAATGCGCCGCTCCGCGTGCCCGCCACCGTCGACACCCTCCCCAACGGCCTGACCCTCATCATCCACGAGGATCACTCCGTTCCCGTCGTCACCACCAACGTCTGGTTTCACGTTGGTTCCGGTGACGAAAAGCCGGGCCGCACCGGTTTCGCCCACCTGTTCGAGCACCTGATGTTCATGGGCTCGCAGAACGCGCCTTACCCGCAGTTCGACCGCCTCCTCGAGGCCGCCGGCGCCAACAACAACGGCTCCACCACCGAAGACCGTACCAACTACTACGAGAACGGGCCGAGTTCCTCGCTTCCCCTCATGATGTGGCTCGAAGCCGACCGTCTGGGGTGGCTCCTTCCCACCATGGACGGCCCCAAGGTCGACCTCCAGCGCGACGTCGTGAAGAATGAGCGCCGCCAGAGCTACGAGAACCAGCCCTACGGCATGGTCAACGACCACCTGCCCAAGCTGCTCTACGCGGCAACCCATCCGTACTCGTGGCCTGTCATCGGCTCCATGGCCGATCTCTCGGCCGCATCGGTCGAGGATGTCAAGGACTTCTTCCGCCGCTACTATACCCCGAACAATGCCACGCTCGTCGTTGCCGGTGACGTGAAGCCCGACGAGGTGCGCGCCCTTGTTCGCAAGTACTTCAGCGACATTCCGCGTGGCCCCGCTCTCGAGCGTCCGGTCCCTGCCACTTTCTCTGTCCGTGATACCGCCATCGTTCTTGAAGACCGGGTGCAACTCCCAAGACTCTACCTGAACTGGCATACGGTAAAGGGCTGGCACGGCGACGACGCGGCCCTCGACATCGCGGCTTACGTTCTCGCCGGCTCACGCACCAGCCGCCTCACGCAGGCACTCGTCTACAACGGCGAGATCGCCACCAACGTCAATGCCTTCCAGGACGGCAAGCGCCTCGACGGCGACTTTTCGCTCGTCGCGACCGCACGCCCGGGTCGCGGACTCGACACGCTGCGTACGGTCATCGACGCCGAGCTTGCGCGCCTCGCCACCGAAGGCCCCACGGCACGAGAACTCGAGCAGGCGCGCAACGCCACCGAGGCTGCCTTCCTGCGCGGCATTGAACAGGTGGGCGGCAAGGCCGACCGTCTGAATGCGTACTACTATCAGACGGGCAGCCCCGACTCATTCCAGGCCGATCTCGATCGTTATCGCGCCGTCACCTCGGCCGACGTCCAGCGCGTCGTCAGCCAGTACCTGCGCACCAGTCGCGTGATGGCTTCGGTCGTCCCGCTGGGCAAGCTCGACCTCGCGGCCAAGAAGGTGATCATTCAATGAGAACCCCTGCTTTCCTCCTCTGCACCCTCGCGCCGACACTCGCCTTCGGACAGGCGTTCGACCGCACCCAGGCGCCACCGCTCAGCGCGCCACCCGCACTCAAGCTTCCCACCCTTGAACGCGCCTCGCTCTCCAACGGTGTCACGCTGCAACTCGTCCAGCAGCACGAACTCCCGCTCGTGCAGCTCACGCTGGTCATTGCCGGTGGTACCAAGCTGGACGCCGGCCAGCCGGGTCTCGCGTCCTTCACGGCCCGCATGCTCACCGAAGGCGCGGGTACGCGTGACGCCAACGTGCTGCAGAGCGAACTCGCCTTCCTCGGCGCGCAGCTTTTCGCCAGCGCCGGTACCGACGCCTTCACCATCTCGCTGAACGTCCCCAGGCGCACGCTCGAACAGGCGCTCGACCTGCTGGGCGATGTGGTGCTTCGCCCGTCGTTTCGCGCAGCAGATGTCCGGCGCCAGCGCGACCTGCGCCTCGCCAGCATCCTGCAGCGCCGCGACAATGCCAACATCCTGGCTTCGCTCGCCTTCAACCAGCTCGTGTTTCCGCCGGGACACCCCTACCACCGCCCAAGCGATGGCGACTCGGCCGCTACCGCCGCACTCGACTCGGTGATGGTGCGCGGGTTCTACGACCAGACTTTCGTTCCCGAACGTGCCAAGTTCGTGATAGTCGGCGACGTCACCGTCCCCGAGATGCGCACCCTCCTCACCAGGCGCTTCAACGGCTGGACGCGCGGCGCGACGGCGCGGACAATGGCTGCCGTCACCGTGAAGCCGGTGACCAATGCGCAGGTGAAGATCTACCTGGTCGACAAACCCAACGCCCCGCAATCGGTGATCTTCCTCGGCGCTCCCGGGGCCGATCGCCTCAGTCCCGACTATCCGGCCCTGATGGTGATGAACACCATCCTTGGTGGCTCGTTTTCGTCGCGACTGAATTCCAACCTCCGCGAGACCAGGGGCTACACCTACGGCATCAGCTCCCAGTTCAGCTGGCAGCCGCTCCCGGGACCGTTCGTCGTCTCCAGCGGTGTGCGCTCCAATGTCACCGACAGCGCGCTCGTCGAGGTGTTCAAGGAGATGAAGATGCTCCGTGACCTCGAGATCGACGCCACCGAACTGGAGCGTGCCAAGGCCTACGTTGCGCTTGGCGTTCCGCAGCGATTCGAGACCAACGCGCAGATCGCCGGCCAGCTCGTGAACCTCGGCTACTTCGGCCTGCCACTCACGTCGCTCGGCGACTTCGTCTCCAAGGTGAACCAGGTGACCGCCGCCGACATCCAGCGCGTCGCCCGCCAGTACCTCCCTGCCGGCACCGCAACGCTCGTCGTCGTCGGTGACCTTGCAAAGATCCGAGCCGGCATCGAGGCGCTCAACCTGGGGCTCCTGTCGGTGCTCGATGTTCAGCAGGTTGCGCGCTGACATGAGCGACACACCGCCGATCCGCGTCGCCTTTCAGGGTGAACTGGGAGCGTTCTCCGAGGAAGCCATCCAGCAGCTCTGGCCTGGCGGCGCGGAACCGCTTCCGCACCGGGACTTCGGTGACGTCGTTCGCGCCGTGCAGTCCGGCACGGCCGAGCGTGGTGTGCTTCCCATCGAGAACACCATCGTCGGCGCCCTTGCCGCCGCGCACGACGCCCTCGCCGCCAGTGAGGGCCTGCACGTCGTCGCCGAGACCGTGGTCAACGTCCACCACTGCCTGCTGGGACCGCCCGGATCAACGTTCGAGGGCGTCAAGATGGTGCTCAGCCATCCAGCGGCGCTGGCGCAGTGCGGCGCGTTCTTCGCCAGGAATCCGCGCCTGGAACTGCATCCGGTCTACGACACCGGAGGCGCGGCATTTGATGTCGCCAACGTGGCCGATCCCGACATCGCGACGATCGCCAGCCGCGGAGCCGCGAGCCGCTACAAGCTCAGCATCCTCATGCCAGACATCGAGGATCGTGCGGATAACCAGACCCGATTCCTCGTGATCTCCCGCTCGCCCGTTGTACTCCCGATGGGCACGCCGGCGCGCACCACACTGCTGTTCTCGCACGCCGACCGTCCGGGGGCGCTGCTCAGCGTGCTCGAGCCGCTGGCGCGTCACGGTGTGGACATTCACCGCCTCGAGACGCGGCCAACGGGTGAACCATGGAGTTATCGCTTCTTCCTGGAGTTCGACCACGCCTTTGGCGAGCCGATTTTTGAAACCGTCTTCGCCGAAATGACCGCTGCCGCACGCGCGATGCGTCGACTCGGCACGTATCCGCGCTGGAACCCCGGGCGTCGCGGTTCCATCGGCTGGCACTCCGGTTCGATTCCATCCATCGAGTAGCGTTCCGGTCTCCGTGAGAGATCCCCGATCTCATTCCTGCGAAACGGAGTACCGCGCCGTGATCACGCTCTTGATCCCGCCGCGCACGTTGAAGTCGCCCACCACCGTCATCGACGCCGGCTTGCACGCCGCCGACAGGTCATCGAGGATCTGGTTCACCGCACGCTCGTAGAAGATGCCGTCGTTGCGGAAGCTCCACAGGTACAGCTTCAGGCTCTTCAGTTCCAGGCACAGCTCGGCCGGCGTGTAGGTGATATGGATCGTGCCGAAGTCGGGCGCGCCGCCCCGGAGCAGATGCAGGTCGGCGGCATCCGACTCGATGCCGCCCATGGGACAGAGCGACGTGAATTCGTCGCAAGTCATGTGAATTTCGTAATCGCGTCCGGTACACGGATTCGCGAAGGTCTCCAGCAAGTCGGCACGCGGCATGTCAGTCCTGGCGGCGCCGCTTCGACGCGTCGTCGAGCAGCTGGCGTTCTTCCGTCGTCAGGCTGGCCAGCCCTTCGGCGGAAATCTTGTCGAGTACGCGGTCGAGGCTTGCCGCGTCGCCTTCTCCAACCTTCGGAACGTCGGTCGGGCTGGGACGCGCGACCGCGCGGCGGCGCGACGTCACCGCCTTGCTGCGCGCCACGGCATCATCGGCATCGCGGCCACGTGGTGCGCGATGCGACTTCGGCACGGCGCGCGGCAGGTCTTCCTCGGGCAGGTCGGGGGCCGGCTCCACGTGTCGCCGCAGGCTCGTCAAGCTCACGGTGGCCAGCGTACGCAGGTAGAGCCACCCCGCGCCAAGCCCACCCAGATGTGCCAGGTAGGCGATTCCGCTCTGCGGCGCCGTCGTCATGCCGCCCACCAGGTTCGTCAGCACCACCAGAACCATCAGCCAGCGCACGCTGATGGGCACCACGCCGAACAGGTACAGGATCTCGTGTGGCCACAGTGTGGCATAGGCGAGCATCACGCCCATCACCGCGGCCGAGGCGCCAATCAGCACGCCATCGCCGGGCACGAACAGGTGCAGGAACCAGCCGCCGAGGCCGCAAAACAGGTAGAAGCGCGTGAACGCTCCCGCTGTCCATGTCGCTTCGAGGCGCGGTCCGAACAGCCAGAGTGTGTACATGTTCAGCGCCAGGTGCCAAAAGCCCCCGTGCACGAACATGTACGTGCCGATGGTCCACCACGCGCGCCCAAGCCCCCCGATGTCCCTGGAGTGAAACCCGAGGGCCGCGAACATGTCGCTGGGGTTGACTACCGTCACCTGAAGGAAATAGACGGCGATGTTGATGCCCAGCAGCCAGGTCACCGCCGCGCCCATGTGGCGAGACGGACGGAAGTCGGTGGTGGTTGGCTCGGAGAAGCTCATTGCCGAAATATCGTCAGCGCAGGCCGGCGGGTGCAGGGAGTCGCAGCGCCAGGCGGGTGTCCGCGTGCAATCCCACCGCTTGCTCGAGTAGCGTCGCCCAGCGACGGTCCAGCACGGGAGGTTCGCCTGTGAGGAACGGGTGGATGAGTACCTGGGTTTCGGCGCTGGTGGCGTGCGCCTGTTCGATGAGTCGCAGCATCTGGCCGTCGATCGTATCGTCCTTCGGGCACAGCACCAGCGCATGGGCGCAGCCGGCCCCGTTCGCCACCGCCAGCGTCTCGATGGCGCTCGCCCGGGTGCCTTCTGGTCCCACGAAATCCACCGTCACCTGCGCCAGCGCGAGATGCGGCGCCAGCAAGGCCAGGGCCTCGGGACGCTGCCCATCGCTGTCGAGCATCAGTGGCAGGGGCAGCTTGATGTCGGCAAACGCCGCCGTCAGGAACTCGAGGTTCCCCAGCGGGTCGCGGCCACCAATGGCGATCGAATGGAACTTCGATCGCGTCAGCTGCCGTTCGATCTCCTTCAGCAAGGCCGACGACGTGTACATCGTCGCCGTTTCGGCCTCCCCGGCAAAGCGTACGAAGAGCTGCCGGCGCCCAGCCCAGACGCCCTGGGCCTGCACCCCCGCCGGCACGCCGGCCAACGCGGCCGCGGCCATCCGCGGTATCGTCATCAGGTTCTACCTCCCTTCGTGCGCAAGGCCAACTGCACGATTCGCTCGCACAGTGCTGGAAATGAAATCCCCGCCGCCGCTGCCGCCTGCGGAATAAGACTCAACTCGGTCATCCCCGGAAGCGTGTTCGCTTCCAAGCAGTAGAATGTTCCGTCCTTCAGCATACGGAAGTCAATGCGCGCGTACCCATCGAGCTTCAGCGCGCGAAACGCCCGCCGCGCCTGCTCCTGTATCGTGGAGCGCTGCAACGAGGTCAGCTTCGCGGGGAATTTCTCCTCCGCCATCCCCGCGGTGTACTTGCACTCGTAGTCGTACAGCTCGTGCCTGGGGATGATCTCGCCTACCGGCAGCGCGTCGTCGCCGAGGATGCCGACCGTCAGTTCCCGTCCCGCAATGAACCGCTCGATTATCACCTCGTCATCGTACAGGAACGCCTCCTGCACTGCCGCCGCCAGCCCGGCAGGATCATCGACCTTGGCCAGTCCCACTGTCGACCCCTGCTTCGACGGCTTCACGATCACCGGCCATCCCAACGCCGCGTCCACCTGCTCCTCGGTCGCCGGCGCCATCAGCCAGTCGGCCGTCGTCACTCCCGCCGACCGGAACAGCGTCTTCGACAGGTCCTTGTCCATGGCCAGTGCGCTCGCCAGGTGGCCGCTCCCGGTGTAACGCACCTGGGCGGCATTGAGCATGGCCTGCAGTGTCCCATCCTCACCCTGCCCGCCATGTAGCGCGAGGAAGACGATGTCCGCCTCGCGCACTGCGGGCAGGGTCGTCAGGATCGGACTCAGTTGCGACTTTTCCAGGCGGCGCAACTGCTCCAGCGTCGGGGGTTCACGCTTCATGGCGTCGTGCACCAGCTCGGTGAACGCGGCTTCGCTCAGCACGCCCAATGCCGGGTCCAGCGGCGTCACCGCATGCCCTTGGGCGCGCAATGCATTTACCACCCGTGCACCCGAGGCAAGCGACACGTCGCGTTCCGCCGAGGCGCCACCCAGCATCACCGTGATCTTCATGGTGCTTACCGGGCCATGAGGAAGTGCAGCAGGTCCGACCGCGTCAGGATGCCGACAATGGCGCCGTTGTGTCGCACCAGCACGGCCGGGTTGCTCTTGCTCACCAGCTTGACGACGCTGTCCACCGACTGCCCCTCATCCACCGCCGGGAACGGCGCATCCATCACGTCGCCCACCGACTTGTCCAGCACCTTCGAGTCCTCGAGTCCCTTGGAGGTCAGGACGCCTTCACTCACCGATCCCACGCAGTTGGTGCCGTCCATCACCGGCAACTGCGACACGTCGTGCAGGCTCATCAGCCGCAACGCCTGCCGCACCGTCGCCCCCGCCGCCGTGCTCACCACCACGGGGGTTTCTCCCGTCTTGACACCCAGCAGCTGCCCCAGCGTCGCCTTTTCGCTGTCGAGCATCTGGTTCTCGCGCATCCACTCGTCGTTGTAGAGCTTCGACAGGTAGCGCTCGCCCGTGTCACACAGGAACGTCACCACCAGCGCGTTCGGGTCGTTCAGCCGGCGCGCGACGTTCAGCGCCACGTGCGTGATCAGCCCTGACGAGCCTCCCACGAACATCCCTTCCTCTCGGGTCAGTCGTCGCGCCATCGCAAAGGCGTCGCGATCGCTGACCGTCTGATATTCGTCGATGACGTTCATGTCGAGCGTTCCTGGCACCTTGTCCTGCCCAATGCCTTCCACCTTGTACGGTGTCCCCTCAACCTTGTTGGCCCCCTGGCTGCGCCAGTACTCGGCCAGGATCGACCCCTGTGGATCACCGCCGACGATCTGCACTTTCGGGTTCTTCGACTTCAGGTAGCGCCCTGTGCCGGTCAGCGTTCCCCCTGTGCCGGCCGCGCCCACGAAGTGCGTGATCCGGCCCGCGGTCTGCTCCCACAATTCCGGTCCCGTTGTGGCAAAGTGCGCGTCGGGGTTGGCCGCGTTGTAGAACTGGTTGGCAAAGATCGCATTGGGTGTTTCCGCCGCGATCCGTTTGGCCATCACGACGTAGTTGTCCGGATGGTCCGGTGGCACCGCCGTCGGCGTGATGATGACGTCCGCGCCGAATGCCTTGAGCAGTCGCACCTTTTCCTGCGACATTTTGTCCGGCATCGTGAAGATGCACTTGTAGCCCATGAGGGCGGCGGCGATCGCCAATCCCACGCCGGTATTGCCGCTTGTCCCCTCGACGATGGTTCCCCCCGGCTTCAGCGCGCCCGACCGTTCCGCGGCCTCGATGATCGGCAGCCCGATGCGGTCCTTCACCGAGCCGCCGGGATTGAAGAACTCGGCCTTGCCGTACACTGGCGTCACGATCCCCTTGGTGACGCGCGTCAGGCGGATCAGCGGCGTCCACCCGATTGTCTGCAGGACATGGTCGTACGGCTGGCGATGGCGCTCGTGCTCGGTCATGGTATCAGGTGCTCAGGGTGGGGCGGCGCGCCACGTTGGGCGCAGCCGGTGCGCCGCCAACCGCGCGTTGGGCGTCGGCAATGAGCGTCGCCAATCTGGCGAGCGCATCGAGCGGTGTCATCTGGTTGGCGTCGAGTGCCGCCAGCTGCTCCAGCAACGGATGCGGCACGCTGGTGGTGAAGAGCCCGAGCTGCGGCGTCCCCGCGGCGTCCTGGCGCGGCGGCTTGGGCGCCGGCCCGGCCAGCGCGGCGGCCAGGTCTTCGCCCTCGAGCAGCCGCAACAGCGCCCGCGCGCGGGCGATTACCGGCGCCGGCAACCCGGCAAGCCGCCCCACCTCGATGCCGTACGAGCGGTCGGCGCCGCCTGGCTGCAGCCGGTGCAGGAACAGCACCTCATCGCCCACTTCCTTCACGGCGACATTATAGTTTCGAACTGATACTAATTCGTTGGCCAGCTGTGTCAGCTCGTGATAGTGCGTGGCGAACACCGTCTTGCATCCCACGCCGTCGTGCAAGTGCTCGCTCACCGCCCACGCGATGCTTACGCCATCCCAGGTCGACGTTCCGCGGCCGATCTCGTCCAGCAGCACCAGGCTGCGTGCCGTCGCCGTGTGCAGGATCGCACTCGTCTCCGACATTTCCACCATGAACGTCGACTGTCCCCGCACCAGGTTGTCGCTCGCTCCCACGCGCGTGAACACCCGGTCGGCGATGCCCACCCGCGCGCGCGTGGCCGGCACGAAGCTCCCCATCTGCGCCATCAGCGCAATGAGCCCGATTTGCCGCAGGATCGTGCTCTTGCCCGCCATGTTCGGGCCGGTGAGGATGATCATCCGGGCATCGGCCGTCAGCGACACGTCGTTCGGGATGAACTGGTCGCGAGGCATCATGCGCTCCACCACCGGGTGCCGCCCGCCGGTGATGTCCAGCGCAAAGTCATCGCTCACCTCGGGCCGCACGTACCCCTCGCGCGCCGCCACGTCGGCCAGGGCGGCCAGCACGTCCAGCTGGGCCAGCGTCGCCGCCACCCGCTGGAGCCGCCCGATTTCCGCCGCCACCTG
>JBBTFF010000020.1:0-5040 GCA_038041995.1 Gemmatimonadota bacterium
CAGAGCACGACAGAGCACGACAGAGCACGACAGAGCACGACAGAGCACGACAGAGTACGACAGAGTACGACAGACGTGCGGCTTACGGCGTACAGCATAGAGCGTACAGCTTCCTTTCCCGACCAATCTCCATGGCCACACAAATCTCCGCCTTCATGACCATGTCCATGTCCATGTGCATGTGCCGCTTTCCCTCGTGGAGAGACGGTCGGGCGGTCGCGCACACACCAGCGCCACCAGCGAGATAAGCGACGACGCGTCGCGACACTCATCCGGCTCTCTCCCGCAACGGAGAGGGCTTTTTCGTTCCCCGCCACTCACCACCCGTACCCACCGGACCAAACCAATGACGACCATCGCCCACGACGCCATCTCCGAAACGCCAGTCCTCGGACTCGGCACCCGCGCCGTTCACGCCGCCCAGGAGCAGGCGGACCCCACGACCAATGCGCGGGCCGTGCCGATCTACGCCACCACGTCGTACGTCTTCGACAACGCCGAGCACGCCGCCGACCTCTTTGCCCTGCGCAAGTTCGGCAACATCTACACGCGCATCATGAACCCGACTACCGATGTCTTCGAGCGACGGGTGGCCGCGCTGGAAGGCGGCGTGGCCGCCGTGGCGACGGCCAGCGGGCAGGCGGCGCAAACGCTCGCGATCCTCAACCTGGCGCAGGCGGGTGACTCGATCGTCGCCTCGAATGCGCTGTACGGCGGCACGGTGGCGCTGTTCGCGCACACGCTGCCGCGCCTTGGCATCACGGTGAAGTTCGTCGACATCCATGACCTCGACGCCGTGCGCGGGGCGATCGACGCCACCACGCGCGCGGTCTACGTGGAGACGCTGGGCAACCCGAAGCTCGACGTCCCCGACTTCCGTGCCCTCGCCGATGTGGCGCACGCCGAGGGACTCCCGCTCGTCGTCGACAATACCTTCGCCACGCCGATCCTCTCGCGCCCGATCGAGCACGGCGCCGACATCGTGCTGCACTCAGCCACGAAGTGGATCGGCGGCCACGGCACGTCCATCGGCGGCATCGTGGTGGATGGCGGCACCTTCGACTGGGGCAGTGCGCCGCGATTCAAGGCGCTGTACCAGGACCCCGATGCGGCGTACCACGGTCTCAGGTTCGCCGAGTCGTTCGGAAACCTCGGCGGCGCCAACGTGGCGTACGCCATTCGACTGCGCGTGACGCTGCTGCGCGACATCGGAGCTGCGCTGTCGCCATTCAACGCGTTCCTCTTTCTGCAGGGACTCGAGACGCTGCACCTGCGCATGCAGCGCCACAGCGAGAATGCGCTGCGCGTGGCGCAGTTCCTCGCCGACCATGCGCTGGTGACGTGGGTCAACTACCCCGGGCTTCCCAGCCACGCCACGCACGCACGGGCCAAGCGCTACTTGCAGGGCGGTTTCGGCGGCGTGCTGACCTTTGGCGTGCGGGGTGGCGCCGCCGCCGCCCAGCGCGTGGCGTCGGCGACGAAGCTCTTCTCGCTCCTTGCCAATGTCGGTGACGCGAAGAGCCTGATCATCCATCCCGCGTCGACGACCCACGAGCAGCTTTCCGACGCCGAGCGTGCCGCTGCCGGCGTGACGGCCGATCTCGTGCGGTTGTCGGTGGGCATCGAGGACGTGGACGACCTGCTGCGCGACCTCGACCAGGCGCTGCGTCAGGGCGCCGGGAAGGCGCGGTGAAGACTTCCGTGCGCGCGGTACGCACGATCGACGTGCCCGCATTCACGCTCGACTCGGGCGAGGTGCTGCACGACCTGCGCCAGGCGTACCATCTCGACGGCACGCTGAACGCGGCGCGCGAGAACCTCGTGCTCGTATTTCACGCGCTCACCGGTTCGCCCGACGCCGCCGGTGACTGGTGGAAGCGTGTCGTTGGTCCCGGGCTGGCGCTCGACACGAGCCGCTACGCGGTGCTCGTGCCAAACCTCCTCGGGTCGTGCTATGGCACCACCGGTCCATCCGATCATCCGGATGCTCGGTTCCCCGCCGTCACGCCGCGCGACCAGGCGCGGTTTGCGGCGCTGCTTGTGGAGCAACTGGGCGTCCGCGACGTGGCGCTGGTGACGGGCGGTTCGCTCGGCGGCATGGTGGCGCTCGAGTGGACGGCGACATTCGCCGGGCGCACGCGCAGCACCGTCGCGCTCGCCGCGCCCGCGGCACACACGGCGCACGCCATCGCCTGGAACGCCGTGCAGCGCGCCTGTCTCGATGCGGCGGGTGACGCCGGGCTCGCCATCGCGCGGCAAATCTCCATGATCGCCTTCCGCAGCGAACGCGAGTTCGAGGCGCGGTTCGGCCGCACCGTCGGTCCCGACGGGCGCTTCCTCGTGGAGAACTACCTCGAGCATCAGGGCAACAAGCTCAGGGCGCGGTTCGACACCGCGTCGTACCGCACCCTGCTCGATGCCATGGACGCGCACGACCTCGGCCGCGGCCGCGGCGGCCAGGCGCAGGCACTGCGTGCCCTGCGGGGCGCGGTGTACGCCGTCGGCGTACCCGGCGACCTGCTCTACTCGGCCGACGTCGTGCGCCAGTGGGCGACGCTCGCCGGCGCCGAGTATCGCGAGATCGAGTCCCGGTTTGGCCACGACGCGTTTCTGCTCGAGCACGAGCAGGTGGGCGCCGTCCTGCGCGAGGCGTTGCAGGCCGCCGCACGCGCCGATTCCAGGAGGGATGTCGCATGACTGCCGTTGCCATCGACCGCGCCACGGCACGAAGTCCGTTCATCGCCGCCCCGCGCGCCCCGCGCGTGGTGCGTGTCGCCCTCGCCGGCTGCGGCACCGTGGGCGCGTCGCTCGTCACGCTCATTGGCCGCCAGCAATCGCTGTTCGAGGCGCGCCACGGCGTGCGGTTCGAACTCGCGGGCGTGCTCGTGCGTGATCCATCGAAGAACCGCGGCATCGCGCTTCCGCGCGCGCTGTGCACGACATCCGTGGACGACTTCCTGCGGGTGGACGCCGACGTCGTGGTGGAGGCGATCGGTGGCTTCGACCCGGCCGAGCGGATCGTGCGCGGCGCGCTGGCGACGGGGCGTCAGGTGGTGACGGCCAACAAGGCGCTGATCGCGGCGCACGGACCCGCGCTGCAGCGCCTCGCCGATGCGCACGGCGGTTCGCTGCAGTTCGAGGCGGCCGTGGGCGGCGGCGTTCCGGTGGTACGCACCTTGCGCGGCGAACTCGGCGGGCACGGCGTGCGCACCATCACCGGCATCCTGAACGGGACGACGAACTTCCTGCTCACGCAGGTTGCCGACGGCGTGTCGTTCGCCACGGCGCTGCGCGACGCGCAGGCGCGCGGCTTCGCCGAGGCCGATCCGTCGCGCGACTTGCAGGGACTCGACGCGGCCGACAAGATCGCCATCCTCGCCTGGCTCGCGTGGGGAGTTGACCCGAGCGAGGTGGACGTGCGCGTCGAACCGCTCCCCGCCGATCCCGACCCGCTCGCGGCACAGGCCCGCGCGCGCGACGGCGTGCTCAAGTACCTCGCCGGCGCGGTGCGCGAGGACGATGGCACGGTGCACGCGTGGGTGCGGCCGTGCATCATCCCGCGCGACCACCCGCTGGCTGCCGTGCGCGACGAGGAGAACGCGGTGCACATCGACAGCGAGTCGCTGGGGGTGCTGCGGCTTCAGGGGCGCGGGGCCGGCGGCAGCGCGACGGCAAGCGCCGTCCTCGGCGACATGCTGGCGGCGGTGCGGTGAACTGCAAAGGAAGCCGTCAGCTGTACGCTGTACGCTCTACGCCGTCCGCTCATCGGATGGCGTAGAGCGTACGGCGTACAGCTCACAGCTTCTCTTGTTGTTACGCCGCCCTGGCCACGAACGGCACTTCGCTCGACGGAGACGCCGTGCCCTGCCGCACCTTGATCCACTCGTGAATCGACGCGGCGAGGATCACCACCACCGCCGCCATGAAGAACAGCGCCACGCCGGCGTCGAGTCGGTCGTTGAAGACCATGCGGGCCACGTCGCCGGCGCTCCTGGCGCCCGTTGGCATCTTCCCAGCGGCGAGTTGCGCCTCCAGCAGACGCGCGTGCGACAGGAACCCGAGCTTGGGGTCGCTCGACCACACCTTGGCGACGCCCGCCGTCATCGTCACGATGGAGATCCAGACAAGCGGGCCGATGGTCATCCACGCGTACCGTGCCTTCCCCATCTTGATGATGATGGTGGTGCCCACGCACAGCGCCACCGCGGCCAGCAGCTGGTTGGCGATGCCGAACAGGGGCCACAATGAGTTGATGCCGCCCAGCGGATCGTTGACGCCCTGCAGCAGGAAATAGCCCCACATCGCGACGAACAGGGTGCTCGAGATCACGATGGCCGGGTACCACGACGTGCGGCCGAGCGGCGCCCAGATCTGACGCAGAATGTCCTGCAGCATGAAGCGGCCGACCCGGGTGCCGGCGTCGACGGTCGTGAGGATGAACAGCGCCTCGAACATCAGGGCGAAGTGGTACCACAGGGCCATGGCGCTGGTGCCGCCGAGCACATTTGAAAAGAGCATCGCCATGCCCACGGCCAGCGACGGTGCGCCGCCCGTGCGCGACAGCAGCGTCTGCTCCTGGACGTTGGCGGCGAGCGCGTGCAGCTGCGCGGGCTCGAGCACGAAGCCCCACGTGCGGATCACCTCGGCGGCGCTCTCGGCCGTGGTGCCGATGATCCCCGGCGGGGCATTGATGGCGAAATAGATGCCGGGCGTCAGCACGCAGGCGGCAATGAGCGCCATGACGGCCACCAGCGACTCGGTCAGCATGGCGCCGTACCCGATGAATCGTGCATCGGGTTCGCGCTCGAGCATCTTGGGCGTCGTGCCCGAGGCGATGAGCGAGTGGAACCCGGAAATGGCACCGCAGGCGATGGTAATGAAGACGAACGGAAAGAGCTTGCCGGCGAACACGGGGCCTGTGCCGTCGATGAAACGGGTGAGCGCCGGCATCTGGAGCGGCGGCAGGACCACGAGGATGCCGATGGCCAGCGCGACGACGACGCCGATCTTGACGAATGCCGACAGGTAGTCGCGCGGCGC